>JBHWPN010000095.1:0-9393 GCA_043424895.1 Rothia sp. (in: high G+C Gram-positive bacteria)
TGCGCGCCGTCATTAGCGGATGCTGCACCGTCAGCTAAGTCGTGGGCGCCGTCGTTCACCTTGGTAGCGCCTGTAGAGAGCTCACCCAAGCCTGAGTTGAGCTGAACCGCGCCATCTTCTGCGCTTTGGGTACCGTCGGCAAGTTTGTTAGCGCCGTCAGAAGCGTCGGAGAGGCTACTATGAACGTCATTAAAACCGGTGTAGATATTGCTCAGGTACTTCTTAGCAACCTCAGAATCTAAGTTGTTTTCAAGGGACTTAGCAATGGATGCGCTGATGCTACCCATCACCACGTTCGAACCATCGTTGGAGGTCACCGTAATCTCAGCCGGTGTAGCGGTTGAGGGGTCATCGTTACCAATCGATGTGGTGTTCTGCGAGAAGTTTTCCGGAATGCGCAAGACCGCGTAAACATCCCCGCTCTCGAGAGCTTTCTCGGCATCGTCCTCGTTCATTTGTTGCCAGTCGAGGTTGTTGTCCGAGGTGGAGTTTACAAGCTCGTCGGTAACAGTCTGCCCAAGATTCACCTGATCGCCACCGTTAGGCGGAGTAACTGCTCGGTCATTATTGACTACAGCGGCAGGCACGGTATTGAGGTTATTGGTGGGGTCGAAAACTGATGAAATCAACATGCCCGAATAAATCATCGGAACCAGCGCAATGGCAAAAAGAACAATGAGCTTTTGCGCCAGTCCACGAGATTTAATCGATGAAATTTTTCGTTTCATCTCATCTCTTTTCTTACTTCTGTAAATTTTATCTCTGTTAAAACTGAAAAATTAGTTAGCGTATTCGGGGTAGGCGGTGGCAAAGTCTTCTTGACTCACTCCCGCCGCGTGCAAGAGCAAAATTCCCATGTGATCGGCCAGTTCTTCGGGATTGATGTCCACTGACTCATCGAGGATGCGCCGTGCCAGCAACCACACCACTCCTGCGCTCATAAAATGCGCTTGTTCAAGGGGGGAAACTGGACTTTTGCGACTGCGTAGTACCGGGCCCATGGGGGAGCGGTCGAGAATTCTGCACGCGATTACCTCGAGTACATCGTTGGTGGCGGTGTAGCCGCCCATGCCGCGGAGAACGTTGATGTAGAAGGTTCTATTTTTGTTCATCTTAGCCAGCATGAGTCGAAAGTTCGTGCGGGCAAATTGAGCCCACGAGGTGTTGATGGTAATCGGCTGGCTGGCATTGAAAATAGCGTTTAAGCGGTCTTGGGTGGCTGCCTGAACGAGCCCCTGCATATCGCCAAAGTGCTGGTAAAAGGTGGGGCGGCTAACGCCAGCTTCTTTCACGATGTCGCTGACATTGAGTTCGGGTGAAGTTGAGGAATCAAGGACGCGCGTCATCGCCTCAATCAGCGCTTGGCGGCTGCGTGCGGTGCGGGGGTCTTGAGCTGTCATTACTTCACTCTTTTCTGACTCTTAAAGGAGGTTCTGCTGGTTTGACCAACACAACTAATTTACACCTGTAAGAAAAATGTGCAAGCGTAAGAAGGTTTGGGCCGATAAATGAGGCAGGTTGCACATGGGGAAGTGATGCAAAGCGCACGCGGGAGTAAGGTGGGAAAAGCCAAGTAGCCCGTAAGGCGTCGCTTCTGGAGAGAGTCTTGTACTACTTGACCTCAGTGAAACCTGCAGAGGTTTCTGGCTAATAGTTCACACAGATAGAGAACGAAAAGAGAAGAAACCGTGAATTCCACCGATATTCTGCTTGATCTCGCGTCGCGCCCAGTCCATGCGTTGGAGGCGCTCGCATCCAGCCTTACCCCAGAGGTGCTCAACGCGCACCCCGGTGATCACGATAATTCGGTGGCGTGGCTTTTGTGGCACACCGGTCGTGAAATTGACGTGCAGCTCGCCATGCTTTCTGGTGAAGATGAAGTCTGGACTGTGCAAGACTTCAAAACCCAGTTTGACCTGGGTGAACATGGTGACACTGTAGGTTATGGGCATGTGCCAGAAGAAGCTCGCGCGATTATTGTGAGCGACCCGGAGTTATTGATCAAGTACGTCAAAGCCACTTTGGAGGCGCTGAGTGCCTACATCAAGACGCTTTCCGATGAGCAGTTTGGCGAGGTTGTCGATACCTCCTGGGAGTCTCCCGTTACCCGCGGTGCCCGCCTAGTGAGCATCATTGATGACGCTATTCAGCACCTCGCTCAGGTAGCCTACATCGCTGGTATGAAACTTTAGAGATCGCATCCACTAGCCTGAAAAAACCAGTGCGCACCGCTCGAGAAAAAATGTTGCGGTGCGCACTTTTTATTCCCAATTTTAAAATGCTGACTTAATAGGAGGCAGCTGGGCAGGCAGCGTGTAAGAGATAACTCTTGCAAGCACGCGGCGGTCAAAAATGGCGTGCTATGCTTAAATTCCATGGTGAATAAAATTGGTTTTGACCGTGAGAAATACATCGAAATGCAGTCGGCGCACATTCACGAGCGTCGCGAGCAGCTAGGTGGCAAGCTGTACCTCGAAATGGGCGGCAAACTTTTTGACGATATGCACGCATCCCGTGTGCTTCCGGGTTTCACTCCCGACAACAAAATCGCGATGCTCGATAACATTCGCGATGAAGTTGAAATTCTTATCTGCATTAACGCTAAAGATCTTGAGCGCCAGAAAATGCGCGCTGACTTGGGAATTTCCTATGAAGACGACGTTTTGCGTCTGGTAGATGTTTTCCGTGATCGCGGATTTTTGGCAGAACACATTGTTCTTACCCAAATGGAAGATGACGACCGCAAGGCCGTTGCTTTCAAAGAGCGCCTAGAGCGCCTGGGGTTGAAAGTCTCGCGCCACCGCGTCATTCCTGGTTACCCTACCAACACCGATTTGATTGTGTCAGAAGAAGGCTTGGGCCGTAACGAGTTCGCTGAAACCACCCGCGACCTCGTTGTTGTTACCGCCCCCGGTCCCGGCTCAGGCAAGCTTGCAACCGCACTGTCGCAGGTCTACCACGAGCGTAAGCGCGGCGTTGAAGCTGGTTACGCAAAGTTTGAGACTTTCCCGATTTGGAACCTGCCGCTAGAGCACCCCGTCAACCTCGCCTACGAGGCTGCCACCGTCGATCTCAACGACGCGAACGTTATTGACCACTTCCACCTCACCGCGCACGGCGAATCAACCGTCAACTACAACCGCGACGTCGAAGCATTCCCGCTGCTCAAAACCATGCTTGAAAAGCTCACCGGCGAAACCCCCTACCAGTCACCGACTGACATGGGCGTTAACATGGCGGGCAACTGCATCACCGACGACGAGGCTTGCCGCCACGCGTCCGAGCAGGAAATTATTCGCCGCTACTTCAAGGCACTCGTTGACGAAGCTCGCGGTGGCTTGGACTCAACCCAGTCAGACCGTGCAGCCGTTGTGATGGCAAAGGCTAACGTGAAGGCAACCGACCGTGTGGTGGTTGAGCCCGCACGCAAGCGCGAAGAAGAAACATCATTGCCCGCAGCGGCTATCGAACTGCCGGACGGTGCCGTGGTTACCGGACGCACCACCGACCTGCTCGGTTGCTCATCCGTTATGCTGCTGAACGCTCTCAAGCAACTAGCTGGCATTGATAAGGACGCGCACCTGCTTTCACCCGAGTCAATCGCGCCGATTCAGGCACTCAAGATTGACCATCTGGGAAGCGCCAACCCGCGTCTGCACACCGACGAGGTACTGATTGCGCTGTCCGTCTCAGCATCCACCGACGAGAACGCGCGTGCAGCACTGGAGCAGCTCAAGAACCTGCGCGGATGCGACGTTCACACCACCACCATCCTGGGTTCCGTGGACGAAGGTATCTTCCGCAGCCTCGGCGTTCTGGTGACATCAGACCCGAAGTTCCAGCGTAAGAGCCTGTACCAGAAGCGCTAAGGTTGTAGATCTTCTCCGCCGAGATCCTGATTTATCGCCGAAATCCTGTTTTAAAGCAGGAACTCGGCGATAAATTAGGATCTCGCTGTTTAAAAGAGGGCGGACGGTTGAGCTAGTTTTTCCCGCTCGGTAAAGTTTTGAGCAAGGTATGAGTCCACTCACGGAAGGAACCCCATGTTCGCAGTCGCCGGTTTTACTTTTGTTCTAATTCTTCTTGGCATTCTCGCTGTCATTCTTCTGATGAGCGTGCTGGTGGTGCCACAATCCGACGTGTACGTGATTGAGAAGCTCGGTAAGTATCACCGCACCCTGTTTTCCGGGTTGCACTTTCGCCTGCCCGTGGTGGAACGCGTCGCCTACAAGCAGACCCTGCGCATCAAAGAGCTGGACCTGATGGTTGCCACCAAAACCAAAGACAATGTTTTTGTGCAGGTGCCCGTGAACGTGCAGTACTTTGTGAACGAGAACGAGCAGGACATTCGCAACTCCGTCTACCGCCTGTCGAACCCCGAGAATCAGATGCGTTCTTACATTCAGCAGAACATTGTGGGCTCGCTATCCAAGCTTGATTTGGACGAGGCGTACGGCTCCCTGCACCAGGTCGGCTTGGCACTGCAGGGCGAGCTGACCGAGAAAATCGGCGAGTACGGTTACGTCATCAAAGACACCAACGTCATCGACGTGGAGCCCGCGCCCGAGGTGAAGGACGCGATGAACCAGGTGAACGCGTCCGAACGTAAGCGCCAGGCACAGATTCTTACTGCCGAGGGTAACAAGGCCGCAGCGATTCTTGAAGCTGAGGCGGAGCGTGACGCGCGCCGTCTGCGCGGTGAGGGTATCGCGCAGGAGGGCGACGAGATTGCCAAGGGTATGAAGGAACGCATCGACAAGCTGAAGGACGCGGGTCTGAGTGCCGAGGCTGCCGTGGAGTGGCTGAAATTCAACGACGGCATTGCGGTGTACACAGCGCTGGCGTCCAGCAATAACGCGAAGGTCATCATGATGGATAACAACCTAGGGCCTAGCTCGGGGCAGCCGATGACGTCCGAGGACATTACCCGCAGCATCATCCGCGCCGACGAGGTGCAGGGTAGGTAGCCTCTGCCTGTTGGGTCGTAACCCGCCGGTTCGTAGCATGCCGGCTCGTAACCCGCCGGCCACTAACCCCTGGCGTTCCGCTCATTCGCTTAGTCTTTAACACCAGCGTTTGAGCGAAACACCAGGGTTTGTTGTGTGCGGATGCGGACGCACCGGATGGGCGGGGCGGCACCCAGGCACGCGCGTCGCCAGTCATCCCTCTCGCTTCGCTCGCGCGGAGCGCTCGGAAGCGATTCACGCCAGCCCCGAGCCAGCTGGCGACGCGCGTGCCCGGTTGCCTTGCCTGGGCGCGGACGCGGGTTTGCCGACATGTCAGCGCGGCATCGTGCCCGCATCCCCGCTTTAACCCGGCGGTCAACAACTGCCGGCTCGAACAAAAACCGCCGGGTAATTTTATGAGCCGCCCGGGCTGCCGCCTGGCACCGCGTCCACGAAAAACCTAAGCTGCTTGTATGAGCACGCAGTTTACATCGCATCCTGAAATCGTTTATCCGCGCATCGCGGTGCCTATCGAGTATGAGAAGCGGAACATATGGCTGTTTCGTGCTTTGGAGGATGCCGATAATCGTCGTGCAAAGTCAGGATTGATTTATGAGGACGATGTAAACAGCCAATATTCCTACAGCAATAATGTGCCTAACAGCAAACGGGTTTCCAAAGGTGACTTGATCCTGGTGCGTGACAACGATGTTCTTTTCGGCGCGGCCGTAATCCAGGAGATTACGGAACAGGGAACCACCCGTGAGCAACTCCGCTGTCCTATTTGTAATAGCGCAAAGATGTATTGGCGACCTAGCAAAAATGATTGGCGATGCGACGGCACTTGTCTTCGTCCCAACGGTTTAGCGGCGGATGCTCGTAGTACCACTGAGCCTGTGAGAACTATCGTTACTGGTACTTCTTACACCGCTTATTACGGTGAGACATGGTCAGAGCTCTCAGGAGCTATGGTTGCAGGTGAATTCTCCACGCTTTCAGATAGGTGGAATCCCCAGAACAGCATTGTGCAGCTCAACCCGGTGAAGGTTTTGGCATTCTTTGATCAGTTGAAATTTTCCGTGCGTGAGCAAGTGGATGTAAGAGCTGAAGGTCTGCTAGCTCCTGGGGGATTTAGTGAGCGGACAGTGCGGACGCGGCGTGGTCAGACTCAGTTCCGAGCGCATCTTTTTGGTCGGTTCGGTTCTACATGTGCGTTTACTGGCCCTTGTTATTTAGCGGCTTTAGACGCTGCGCATCTGTATTCGTATGCACAAGTTGGTGAGCATAGAGTAGGCGGGGGTCTGCTGATGCGTCGAGATTTACACACCCTGTTTGACCGTGGACTTTTGGGAGTTGATGAGCACCAGAGAATTGCTATTCATGAAGACCTAGCAACCACGCAGTATCGACCGTTACTCGGAGAACCACTGAAGGTTGATGTGGGCGAACAAGAAAAAGTGCTCCTCGCTAGGCATTACGAGAAGAATTCAAAAAATTTGGTCGATGCCTAAGGTGACTTCCCGCAGAAATAAGAAGAACAAGTTTAGAAACTATGTTCTAACTAATAGTTTCATTTAGGCGTGTTTATATAACCCTTGCCTAGGTAAGGGTTATTATTGGTTTCATGAAACGCATGACAATGGCTGAAGCCTCTAAGCACCTGGATATTTCCGTTGATACCCTTAGACGCTGGGATAAATCCGGAATTATTCGCGCGGAACGCAATGAGCGTGGGCATCGTATGTTTGATGTTGCTGAAATCGAGCGAGTGAACAACAAACGCCACTGCAGGAATGCAGAGGGTGAAGATCAATATGTAGTTCTTAAAGCTGATGAGAAAAAGAAGTATTCATCCATCGACCTCTTTGCTGGTGGGGGAGGCACTGCTTCTGGCCTAGAAAATGCAGGATTTTCTCACTTGCTGTTATCGGAAATTGATCATGCGGCAGCTAACACCCTGCGTCTTAATCGTCCCGAGTGGAACGTAGTTGAGGGAGATGTTGCTACGCTTGATTTTAAGCCTTATTACGACAAAGTTGACTTACTTGAGGGAGGGTTCCCCTGTCAGGCATTTTCCTATGCTGGCCACTCGAGAGGGTTTGAAGACACTCGCGGCACCTTATTCTTTGAATTCGCTAGAGCGGTCAAAGAAAGTATGCCCAAAATTTTTGTAGGCGAGAATGTAAAAGGCTTGTTGCGGCATGACAGCGGACGCACCTTGAAGACAATGCTCAAGACTTTGCATTCGATTAAGGATGAAAAGGGTCGCACGTATAAGGTGGCTTATAAGGTAGTCCGAGCTCAATATCATGACGTCGCGCAGAAGCGCGAAAGGCTTCTAATTGTTGGAGTTCGTAGCGACTTGGAAACCCCCATTTTGTTCCCAAAAGAACGAGACTACATTATTAGTTTGTGGGAAGCCATTGGGAAAAGCCCTGAATCACCTGGGCAAAAGTACCCAGAGAAAAAACGGAAAATTCTTGAACAAGTTCCTGCTGGAGGGTATTGGCGAGATTTGCCTGAAGATTTGCAAAAGGAATATTTAGGAGGCTCATATCACCTATCGGGGGGTAAGACTGGCATGGCTAGACGCCTCTCCTGGGATGAGCCTTCGCTTACTTTGACGTGTAGCCCTGCCCAAAAGCAAACTGAGCGTTGTCATCCTGAAGAAACCCGCCCGCTCACAGTGCGGGAATACGCCCGCATTCAGTCATTTGCTGATGATTGGCAGTTTGCTGGATCGGTAGGTCAGCAGTATAAGCAAATTGGTAATGCCGTACCGTCTAATCTTGCTTTTCATATAGGTAGAGCTGTGCGAGCAATGCTCGAGACGCGTGTTTCAGATGAATACATAGATTTAGTGGAAGCTATACCTGTAGAAGAAGACAACGAAAATATGGTGACGTATGTTCAGGGATCGCTTCTTTAATTTTTTGGCGCCTGCACTGGCAGGCGCCAAAATTTTATCCAAAAGTATTGGTAAATAGTTCTTGGAAGTTATCCCAATCCTCTTGAGAAATCTGTACGCACCCGTTTTTGCCGTCTGATAACCCGAGGCTTTCTCGAATATCTTGGAGTACAGCGGGTAGCACAGCATAGAGCTGCTTAAGAGCGTCTTTTTCTTTAAAGACTAAGTCGTATGCTGTGGCTCCATCAGCCACAAAAACCTTAGGAGAAGCGAAAGACTGGCTCGGTGTCCATTGACGGTTATAGCGAGCTTTACCCTTCGGCACTATCTGTATCAAATATGCGACAGTGTTGGGTCTAGAAGAAGCTTGTTGGTGGAGTTTCGAATGGGTCAGGTGCTCATCGCTAGCTTTAATAGTGTTGTGCTTATTCTTAACTTCGATGATTACATTTGTTTCTTTTTCTGGAGAGGAGCCAAAACCTAATTGAGGTCGGGTGGATTCGACGTCAAATACTGTTCCACTGGAACCTTTGTCTTGCCATCCCTCAGCTAGACCGAGTACAGCTTGATGCCAAGAGCCAACGGCGTTTTGAAGAGTCTTTACTGATTGCCTTGTCTTTTCAGCAGCTACCCATGATTCAAAATCCAAGGCGGGTGAACTGCCGATCTGAAAGATTGCAGTAAAAGGGTCTATAGCGTTCTTGGATTTGGTTAGATCGAGTGGTTTATCGACTTCTAAGAAAACTTTGGTGAAACATTTTTGGGTGACCTCAAAAAGCGAGTCCCCAGGTAACCATGTCAATCCGTAGTCTTTGTTCATCTTTTTATTGTATAGAGAATTGTAGAAATATTTGATATTTCCCTCGTGTAACCTATAATATATAAATATGTCAGATAATTACGTAATAGATTCTAATTCGCTATACGAGTGTTCAGTGAAATATTTTCAAGAAAATCTTTTTTATAATTCTTTGGAGAAGATTTTAAATTTTTCAGAAACTATAGAATATTCAAATCCGTATTTAGATACCTACCGGGCTAATTTTACTAATAGTAATGGCTCTAAAGAATCACAGGCAATGATTTCTATATTTCTTGGTTCGTATCTTCAGACTTCGTTGACCACTTCTTTCGCGAGGACTATTACTAGTTTTTTAATCTCAAATTTTGATGGAGAGCAGTATAAACAGTCCGGAATAGTAAAGATTAAAAGTGCTCTCCAAGGTGAGGAGTATATTTGTCTCATTAAAACGGGGCCAAATAATAGCAATTCCTCTTCACCTGGACGCGATAAGAAACGATTGGAAGATGCCATGAATTTCTTTGAGGTTTCTAAGTCTTCTGTAGGTTATCTTTTCCCGTTAATCCCAGAAGAGGGGAAAAGAATATTAGGAGATAGGCATGCTAAATATTTAGATATTGCAGACGCGGTGTGGATAGGTGGTGATTTCTGGCGACATGTAACTGGTGTTGATGAAGCCGATAAAATTATGATTAAATCTTTTGAGGTAGCCGCAGAAAATTCTCTAAAAAATTTCA
>JBHWPN010000096.1:0-3271 GCA_043424895.1 Rothia sp. (in: high G+C Gram-positive bacteria)
CAGGGCCGTGCGAGAGCACTCCTTGGAGAACTCGATCGCGGGTGCGTTCCTCTGTTTCTGTATTGCGCTTGCTGGCTGAGCTTGTTTTGTCTGCTTGCTTCACGGAATACACAACTAAAGTATGCCCTAATTCATTCCCCACTCTCTAGTTAGGGCTACCTATTAAGTCATGAAATTTCTCAGAGCGAAACAAGCCATCAGGTATCCGCACAAGCTGCGTGCCTGTTTTCACGTTTCTCACAGGCGGGCAAGAATCAAAATTTTGAAGTGCCTGTCATAAGATGGAGGGGTGTCAGTTCAAACCCAACGCATAGCGCGCAAAAACGGTAGTGTGCCCGCACTTTCCATTGATGGTCTCATCAAGGAGTTCAAGCCCTCTCGGTCTTTCCGCGAAGCCAATTCGCACCTTCTTACCGACCGCGGTACTGTGCAGGCTGTTCGCGGTATTTCCTTGGACGTTTACCCCGGTGAAGTCGTGGTAATTTTAGGTGCTAACGGTGCCGGAAAAACCACCACTCTCAGTTGCGCGCAGGGACTGCAACCCTCAGATGGCGGCACCGTTAAACTTCTTGGCGAAAATCCGTGGGGTGCTTCCCCTGAGCTACGTGCCCAAGTGGGAATTATGCTGCAAGATGGTGGCTTGCCTCAGGCAATCCACCCCATTGAACTGCTCAGACATGTCGCGAAAATGTATAAGAACCCCGCATCCGTTGATGAGTTAGCGCAGCGACTAGGCATACATGAATTCAACGGAACCACTATCCGCAGACTATCAGGCGGTCAGAAACAGCGCGTTGCCCTAGCTGCAGCTTTAGTCGGTAACCCCAAAGTTCTTTTCTTAGACGAGCCTTCTGCCGGGCTTGACCCCCAATCCCGCACCGTTGTTTTCGACATCATTCGTGAGCAACGCGAGCGCGGCGTCGCCATCGTTCTCACCACCCACCTTCTCGATGACGCTCAGCGGTTGGCTGATTACGTCTACATCGTCAAGCGCGGAGAAAACGTTACTGAGGGGACGGTTGCACAACTTCTACAGGAAACCAATGATCGAGCGCATACCGTGTCTTTCACTATCGCATCCGCTATATCTTTGAGCGATTTTCCCCAAAGCCTTCGCGATTCGGTTTCCCTGACTCAAGATGCCCCCGGACAGTATTCACTATCCGGGCCGATCACCCCTGAGCACCTCAATGCGCTCACTACTTTCTTTGTTTCTCAAGGCATCATGCCCAGCTCGTTCACGCTGGCACCGCGCACTCTAGAAGATGTCTTCCTCGATATTTCAGGACGTGATATCCGATGAGTAATTTCGCAGCAAGTCCTTCTTCGCGTATCTTTGCCCAGGGCATATACGAAACTAAAACCATGCTGAAAAACGGTGAGCAGCTCATGCTTCTGATTGCTTTTCCGCTCATGGCACTGATAGCTCTACGCTTTACCGGGATTTTGGACAGCTGGGCGAACGCTCATCAGGTGAGTCGGCTTGATATTGCAGTACCGGGCGTTTTAGCTCTGTGCGTGATGTCCACGGCGCTCTCTGGTCAAGGTATTGCCACCGGGTTTGATCGTCGTTACGGCGTTTTGCGTTTTCTTTCCACCACTCCGTTAGGACGCGGTGGGCTCATGGCAGGCAAGATCCTTGCGGTGGTGATGGTGATGATCGTTCAGTTCATCATTATTGTTCTTGCGGCTCTTTTACTGGGCTGGTCCCCCAATATTTCCGGGCTTTTTATGAGCATACCCACCCTGTTGCTGGGTGCTGCTGCTTTTACATCACTCGGTTTACTCATTGCAGGAACGGTCCGCGCCGAAGCCACCTTGGCAATCGTCAACATGGCGTGGGTGGTCCTTGCCGGGGTGGGCGGCGTTCTAATCCCTAGCTCTTATCTACCTAGCTTCTTGGAATGGATTCCCAACATCCTGCCATCCGGGGCATTGGGTGAGGCACTGCGAGCGGAGCTCATGCTCACCCATTTTGAAATTCTCCCCCACATTATCTTGCTTATCTGGACGCTTGTAGTCGGTGCTATTGCGCTGAAAAAATTCAAGTGGTCCGCATAAAAAGTTTTCCTCTATCAGCTATTCAAGGTCTCGACTATGGCTTCTATCGCATACCACCTTCAACAACAATCCACACGTTTTGCACAACGCTATATTCCTGAACGCTACACCCCCTGGGTCAAGGCAAGTGCTTGGGGAATGCTGATTGCAAACATGGGCATTGTGGCAACGGGCGGCATCGTTCGCCTTACCGGCTCCGGGTTAGGCTGTGATAATTGGCCGCGCTGTAACGCCGAATCATGGACCACCACCCCCGAGATGGGTATTCACGGTGCCGTGGAATTCGGCAACCGTCTACTGACCTTTGTGCTGATGGCTTTCACCATTGCAGCGTTCCTAGCGATTGTTCATCTGGTATTCCCCGGCATAACCCTCAAGGGTTTTACCGATATGTTCTTTGGTCAGAAGAAAATCATCAAAGGTCTACGTACCTCAGAAAACCGCTATGCAGATCTCTTCAACCTTGCTCTGCTTCTACTGTGGGGCATTCCTCTACAAGCAGTCGTCGGCGGTATTTCGGTATGGCTTAAGCTCAACCCCTGGATGATTACAGCTCACTACGTTCTCTCCGCTATCATGATCGCACTGGCAGCTTCTTACCTCAATCGCATCTACCGCTACTTTGTGCCCGAAGTAGCAGCGCGCGAGGACATCGCAGGCCCAGTGCCCAACGGTGCTTCCCTGATGCGTCAACTGGCCTGGGTAGGTGCCCTTATTGCAAGCGTTCTCATTTTTGTGGGAACAATAGTCACCGGCACAGGCCCTCATGCGGGCGATCCCATGACACATCGCCACCCTTTCGACGCTTTGGTCGTGACCCGCATCCACAGCATCTCAGCATGGGTATTCTGTGCAGGCATCATTGTTTTGTACGTACTTGCTAAAAAGTACAGCTGGCCGCCGATGATTAAGCGCTCGCTTAACATCACCGTTATCGTCCTGTTGGTGCAGGTAGCCATTGGCTACTACCAGTACTTCAACGGACTGCCGATTGTAGTTGTCGAATTGCACCTGATTGGCTCAGCTCTCTTTACATGGGCGGCAGCGTCCTTAATTGAACGCATGCTGACGCTTTCTAAGCCTTCAAGCCGCGAACTGGCGCTTAACCGCGTAGACCGCGTCCAGACCGAAGGTACCTTGCGCTAACCGAGAGTATTTAGCGAAAGGGCGGGCACACCATCATTGGTGTGCCCGCCCTTTTTGTGAGTAT
>JBHWPN010000097.1:0-14937 GCA_043424895.1 Rothia sp. (in: high G+C Gram-positive bacteria)
CGTGTGTCTTGAGCAGCTCCTGTGATGTCTGGTCATAATCCAAAGATCCCGCAAAAGGCGGGTTCGCCAAAATCAGCGAATACTTATCAACATCGCCAGAAGCACCCTCGCTCAACGAATCGCGGTACTCAATATCAGGGCTCTCAATACCGTGCAAGAGCATGTTCATAGAACCGATGCGCAACATGGTTGAATCAAAGTCATAACCGTGGAACATGCCTTGATGGAAATGACGCTCTACCTTGGCGTCAGAGAAAATCTCAGGCTTTTCTTTGAGCAGATACTCAGCGGATGCCACCAAGAAACCTGCGGTGCCACACGCCGGGTCACAAATCGTATCTGAACCGGTAGGGTCCATCATCTTCACCATCAACTCAATGATGTGGCGCGGAGTACGAAACTGGCCATTCACACCCGCCGACGCAATCTTAGACAGCAAGTACTCATAAAGATCGCCGTTGGTATCAGCGTTTTCCATTGGAATTTCGCTGAGCTGATCAACAACCTTAGTTAACATCGCCGGCGACGGCACAGTAAAACGCGCATCGCGCATGTGATAACTATAGGTTGAATCATCGCCACCCACACGGCTGGCATGCGCGCGCATAAAAGGGAACACCTGATTAGCTACAGTCTCGTACATCTTGGCGGGATCGTAGTTCTTGAACTGGCTCCACCGCAGGTGTTGCTCATCGGGCTGAAAAATGGGGTTAGTTACCGGCTCACCCAGAAACTCAGCATTCTCTTCTTCCTCAATCTGCAAATCGTCAAGTCTGCGCAGAAAGAGAAGATAGGTAATCTGCTCAATGACCTCCATTGGGTTAGAAATGCCACCTGACCAGAAGGCATCCCAAATGCGGTCAATCTTGTTCTTAATATCGCCAGTAATCATGGGTCGATTATATCGGTGAGCACAGCGCGGAAAGCGGTAAGTGAAGTGCCTGCAGAGCTTTCTGTTGTTAGATTACGCGCCAAGAAGTAGCGCCGTGCCCAGTGGTGGGAACGAGACTCTAAATTGGCACTACTCAAAGCTCTTTACAAACCAAACTTGAGTGGAGTAGACTCAAGTTAGCTAAAAGAGCTGGAAGCAAGTCTGCGGGGAATTAAGAAAACTCGCGGACGCCAGCATCCTACGAGCTAAGACAAGGAGAAAACATGAATCCGAAATTTACTACTAAAACACAAGAAGCCTTATCCGGCGCGAACATGAACGCGCAAACTGCAGGCAATCCCAACATCGAACCCGCGCACATGCTCAAAGCGCTCATGGATCAGCGCGAAGGCGTGGCCGTTGCTGTGCTTAAAGCCGCTGGGGTAGACGTGGACGCGGTCTCGACCGCCGCATCCGCAGCTATTAAGAAGCTACCTAGCGTGCAGGGCGCATCTGCCGGGCAAGCACAGTTCTCGCGCGGTGCCCTCACCGCCATTCAGACTGCACAGCAAAAGGCAGAGCAGTTCGGCGATGAGTATGTCTCGACCGAGATGCTCTTGCTTGGTCTGGCATCAGGCAACGATGATGCCGCCCGCGCCCTTGCTGATAACGGCGCATCCGCAGAAACTATTGAAGCTACTATTCCGAGCGTGAGAGGAGACCGCACCGTGAATACCCCAGACCCCGAGGGCACTTTCCAAGCCCTTGAAAAGTACGGCACCGACCTGACTGCGGTTGCCCGCGAAGGCAAGCTAGACCCCGTGATCGGCCGTGACAGCGAAATTCGCCGCGTCATTCAGGTGCTCTCGCGTCGTACCAAGAACAATCCCGTGCTCATTGGCGAGCCTGGCGTCGGTAAGACCGCTGTGGTCGAAGGTCTTGCCCAGCGCATGGTCTCCGGTGACGTTCCCGAATCTCTGCGCGGTAAAACCCTGATTTCTCTGGACCTCGGTTCGATGGTTGCAGGCGCTAAATACCGCGGTGAATTTGAAGAACGTCTCAAGGCTGTGCTTGAAGAAATCAAGAAGTCAGAGGGTCAGATCGTTACCTTCATCGACGAGATTCACACCGTTGTAGGTGCCGGTGCAACCGAAGGCTCCATGGATGCGGGCAACATGCTCAAACCCATGCTGGCTCGCGGCGAGCTGCGCTTGATTGGCGCGACCACCCTCGATGAATACCGTGAAAATATCGAGAAGGACGCTGCCTTGGAACGACGCTTCCAGCAGGTTTACGTGGGCGAGCCGTCCGTGGACGATACCATCGGTATTTTGCGCGGTCTTAAAGAACGCTACGAGGCCCACCACAAGGTATCGATTGCTGACTCTGCCCTGGTAGCTGCAGCTAACTTATCTAACCGTTACATCCCGTCGCGTCAGCTACCCGATAAGGCTATCGACCTGATTGATGAGGCAGCTAGCCGCCTGCGTATGGAAATCGACTCGGCTCCCGAAGAAATCGACCAGCTGCGTCGCGCGGTTGACCGCTTGACCATGGAAGAGCTGGCACTGTCTAACGAAAGCGACCCGGCATCTGTTGAGCGTCTTGAAGCCCTGCGTTCGGATATGGCAGATAAGAAAGAACAGCTCGATGCTCTCAACGCTCGTTGGGAAGCTGAAAAAGCTGGTCTTAACCGCGTCGGCGATCTCAAGTCAGAAATTGATGAGCTGCGTTCTAAGGCTGAAGTAGCTCAGCGCGAGGGTAACCTAGCAGATGCCTCCCGCATCCTGTACGGCGAGATTCCCTCTCTTGAAGCACAACTGGCTGAGGCTCAGCGTGCCGAAGCTGCCGTGTCAGAGACTGAAACTATGGTCTCTGAGGAAGTGACTGCCGATGACATCGCCGAGGTTATCTCAGCGTGGACAGGCATTCCCGCCGGACGCATGCTGCAAGGCGAATCCGAGAAACTTCTGCACATGGAAGAAGAACTCGGCAAGCGTCTGATCGGTCAGCGTAAGGCTGTATCAGCGGTTGCGGACGCGGTTCGTCGCTCTCGTGCTGGCATCTCAGACCCCGATCGCCCGATTGGTTCATTCATGTTCTTGGGCCCCACCGGTGTAGGTAAGACTGAGCTTGCAAAAGCCCTGGCGGAGTTCCAGTTTGACGATGAGCGAGCACTGGTTCGCATCGACATGAGCGAGTATGCCGAAAAGCACTCGGTCGCCCGTCTAGTCGGTGCCCCTCCGGGATACGTCGGCTATGAAGAAGGTGGCCAGCTCACCGAAGCGGTACGCCGCCGTCCCTACTCCGTAGTTCTGCTGGACGAGGTTGAAAAAGCTCACCCCGAGGTCTTCGACATCCTCTTGCAGGTACTCGATGATGGACGCCTGACCGACGGTCAGGGACGCACGGTGGACTTCCGCAACGTCATTTTGATTCTGACCTCAAATATGGGCTCGCAGTTCTTGATTGACCAGAATCTTGATGAAGACGCCCGTAACTCCGCCGTCATGGGCGTGGTGAACGCGTCCTTCAAGCCTGAGTTCCTCAACCGCTTGGACGACATCATTATGTTCGAGCCGCTGAGCGCGGATGATTTGGGCAAGATTGTGGGCTTGCAGATTAACTCTATGGCTCAGCGTCTGGCTGACCGCCGCCTGAGTCTGGACGTTACCGATGCGGCAATCGAGTGGCTGGGACTTGCCGGTTACGATCCCAGTTACGGTGCGCGTCCGCTGCGCCGACTGGTTCAGCGTGAAATCGGTGACCGCATGGCTAAGGGCATCCTTGCCGGTGAGGTGCACGATGGTGACACCGTGACCGTGGACGTCAACCCCGACGTTTCGATAGACGGTTTGACCGTAACTGCTAGCCGCTAAAACCATTACAGAGAGCTTTCCCCGCACAGTGTGCGGGGAAGTTTTCTTTTAACGGATGCTTTGGCAGTGCTCGCCAGATCCGCTTGAGTTACCCTCAGCGCAAACACCCGTGCGCACCCCCTTCAAAACGCGCCATAATAAAAAACGTGCACAGTACATCTGAAACTTCCGGCTCTAAGATTCAATATGCCAACGAACAATCCCTTCAACGCGCTGACATTGCTGCAACCCATGCCGCAGCACTGCGCTCTATCGCGCGCGTCGTCGAGGACGAAGGTTTGGTGCAAGACGCGTCTGTAGCCTCAGAGGGTATTACTAAGATGTTGCGCACCGGTTCAGTGCTGGTACTCACCGGGGCAGGTGTTTCTACAGACTCGGGCATCCCCGATTATCGCGGTCCTAACGGCTCCCTCCGTCGGCACCGCCCTATGACCTACCAAGAATTTAAGTACGACGCGGGTGCCCGCCACCGCTACTGGGCTCGCTCATACGTGGGGTGGCGGCAAATGAAGCTCGCGGCGCCTAACGTTGTGCATTTTGCGCTCGCTGAGCTAGAAGAAACCGGCGCAATCAGCGGTATCATTACCCAAAACGTTGATGGTTTGCACCATGCTGCCGGTAGCCAAAACGTTGTGACCTTACACGGCGATCTCTCCAAGATCGAGTGTCTAGACTGCAGTTTTATTGAAGACCGTACGTCTCTTGATGACAGGCTAGAGAACGCGAACCCGGGCTATCTTGAACGTCTTAACGATCAAGAACTGCAGGTAAATCCCGATGGCGACGTTGATTTGAGCGATGCCTTTATCGCCGATTTTCAGATGGTCGGGTGTCTAAGATGCGGTTCTGAAAAACTCAAACCCAACGTGGTGTACTTCGGTGAAAGCGTGCCTGCAGAACGTAAAGAAACCATGCGCCAGATGTTGGCGGATGCGCGTTCGCTACTAATCGTGGGATCTTCGGTGGCGGTGATGAGCGGGTACAAACTGGTGCTAGATGCCCTGCGTTCAGGTAAGCCCGTGGGCATTATTAATGCCGGCCCCACGCGTGCTGACCACAAGGCAACCTACGTGTGGCGCACCGACGCTCGCAGCGCCCTCGAAAACCTGATCGACGAGGTTTTGTAGGCACCCGCGTCCTTACCGGGCAAAGATCACAGTAGCCTCACCTCGCGCTCACGTAGTCGGACTCTGCAGTCAATAGCTTTGTCAAAAGCATTGAGCAGTAGTCCGCTGACCGCTTTAACTCGCCTATAAAGCGGGACTTAAAGGCTCATAAGTTAGGGCTAAGTTAAACATAGGGTAAACACAGCTTGAACTTTCACAGTAGTTAATGCAATCAACCGCAAACAACCGTGAAAGAACCCAAGCATGAACCCCACCGACATTCTCTTCGTCGCCTTTGCCGATATCATCGCCATTGCACTTCTGTGCGCCATGTATCTCTCCCGCCACAAGCGCCGCGACCTCGTGGTGTCATACCTTGTCATCAACGTCGGCGTCTTCGCAGTCACTGTGGCTCTCGCTAACGCCGATGCCACTAGCGCCGGCATGGGCATGGGACTGTTCGGTGTTCTTTCAATCATTCGACTGCGCTCAACCGAACTTGATCAGCGCGAAGTCGCCTACTACTTCTGCGCACTCGCCATCGGTTTGCTCGCCGGTATTGGGCTGGAACCTGCCGGGCTCATGCTTGGCCTCATGGTTCTGATCCTGGCAGTTATGGGCATCAGCGATTCTCGCTCCGTCATGAAAACCCTGCGTCAGCAAACAGTTACCGTCGATCGCGCTATCAGCAACGACGAAGACCTCAAAACTTACCTGGGCAAAAAACTCGGTTACTCCATCGAAACCGTCACCATCTTGGATTTTGACCTCGTCAACGATAAAACTCTGGTCGATATCCGCTACAGCACCAAGGACGCGGTAACCCCCAACCGCTCAATGCAGCAGTTCGTGCCCGATACCGCCGCCGAGCTGACCAGCCACATCCCCGTGCATTCCTCCCACTAATCTCTCAACTCCTTACGCCCGCCTCAACGCCAGCTACCAGAAACGAGAAACACGTGAACAGCCTGTCACCCGTATCAGCGCAAAACCCTCAAAGTCTTCTACCCGAGACCTGCACGGGCATCTCGCTCGAAGAACTTAACGCCAAGGCCGCCATGCAAACCCGCATCGACCGTAAGTACCTTGTGGATGCGCTGACCGCCTCACGCATCCTGCAAGAACTGCCGGCTAATGCGCAGGTGCTTGAAATCAACGGGGCACGAGAGTTCGCCTACGACTCGGTGTACTTCGATACCCCGAAGCTCTCAAGCTACATGCTTGCGGCTCTGGGCAGGCGAAACCGTTACAAGGTGCGCACACGAAGCTACCTTGATACCGGCGCTACTTACCTGGAAGTAAAAACCGAAGGTGCCCGCGCGGTTACGGTCAAAGAACGTATTAAATACCCGGCGCGTGACCGAGCTCGGCTCAACGCTGAAGGCCTCGCCTACGTGGGTGAATCGCTCACCGGACTGCTCGAAGAAGACCCCTCATGCTTCTCACCCGTGCTGACCACCGGCTACCGACGAACCACCGTCTTCCTGCCTGAATCAGCAAACAACCCCATCGACGCCCGCATGACCATCGACACCTCACTCGTCTGGACGCCCATGAGTGAGTTCGCGCTGAATTCACACCTTCCCTACCGGGAAGGCACCGAATACACGGCGCCGGGTATGGTCATCATCGAAACCAAATCGGGAACAGCTCCCTCCATCGCCGACAAAATGCTCTGGCGCGGGGGAGTACGCCCTACCAAAATCTCTAAATTTGCTACGGGAATGGCTGCACTCAACCCTTATCTGCCCTCCAATAAATGGCATCGCACCATTGCCCGGTCAATGCAACTGGTACCTCGCGAACAAGCAGTCGTAGCAAAAGCAGCCTAGACACCGCGTCCTGAGCCTGCGGCCACCAAGAAGCCGCACGCCAAAACACCCAAAAAATTCAAAACCCCACCTCAACCGAAAGAAAACATTATGAAGTTCTCCACTAAGTTCAGCAAAGCAGCAACCTCAGTAGCCCTCATGGCATCGCTTGCGCTCGCTGGCTGCTCCGCAAACACTACGAATGCATCAAGCACCAGCACCGTCAGCAGCTCAACCAGTGCATCGGCAATGGCTAGCGCAATCGCCTCAGAGTCACAGACAGCAACTACCGCCAGCGCAATTTCTTACGACACCCACTACAGCGAAGATGATCTCAGCTGGGATTCATCCACCGAGAAAACTATTGACCTATCTAGCCCCACTGTCACCGACGGCGTCACCGTTGAAAACGGCGTCATTACCATCACTGCTGCGGGCAACTACCGACTCACCTGCACCCTTGAAGACGGTCAGGTTGTCGTCAACGCAGGGGACCAAGACCAGGTACGCCTGATTTTAGATAATGCTTCGATCACAAACAAAGACGGTGCAGCCATTGTGGGCCAGAGCGCCGATGAACTCATCGTCTACACAGAATCCGGCACTACTAACACCGTGACCGACGGTTCAGAATACGCAGTCACCGGCGAAGACGATCCCAGCGCGGCTCTGTTCTCTAAGGCAGATTTGACTCTGGCAGGTGAAGGCACCTTGAAGGTTACCGGTAATTTTAGTGACGGCATTGCAAGCAGCGACGGTCTGGTAATTGCTAGCGGAACCTACAACGTGACAGCAGCTGACGACGGTATTCGCGGTAAGGACTACGTGGACATTCTGGACGGTACTATCACCGTTGATGCCAAACAGGACGGTATCAAGTCAACGAACGCTACTGATGAAGAGCGCGGTTGGACGCGCTTAACCAACGGAACTGTGAATATTACAGCTGGCGACGATGGTTTCAAGAGCGAGAAAGAACTTGAAATTGCTGGCGGCAAACTCACCGTTGAGTCTTCCGTAGAAGGTATTGAGGGCCAGTACATCACCGTTAGCGGAGGTGAAACCTCCATTACCTCGTCTGACGACGGCGTCAACGCGACCGTAGCTGATACTACCTCTGACACCGAGGACGAAAACACCACCTCTACGGATTCCACCGCGACCGATACCCAGGCGGCAGGGACTACTGATCAGCAGACAGACGGTGGCGCACCTGCTGATATGGGTCAGATGCCCGCTGACATGGGGCAGGCACCCGGCGGTCAGATGGGTGGCGGCATGCCCGGTGGCGGCGGTGGCATGGATGAGGTCGTGGACGCCTACATTCATGTGACCGGTGGTGCATTGACTATCACTGCTGAGGGCGACGGCTTTGACTCCAACGGTACCGCTGAGCTTTCCGGTGGCACCGTGACGGTCAATGGACCTTCACAGGGTGGCAATGGCTCAACGGACGTAGCTGGTGACTTTGTGCTCAGTGGCGGAACCCTGCTGACCGGCGGCACATCCGATATGTTTGTGGCTCCTACAGGTCAGGCGTATGTCTCAACCACCGATCTTGCTTCGACAGTGAGTGCCGGAGACGTTTTGGAACTACAGGACGCATCAGGGAAGGTTATAGCTACCTACACTGTCACCGATAAGGGTGCGCAGCTCATCCTGTTCTCCACCGCGTCAATGATTTCTGGCGATACCTACAAAATTGTGAAAAATGGAGAAACCTTGGGCGAATACACCGCCCAGTAATGTGACCGGGGTGGTAAGAACCAACTTTTCAAACATACTAAGAGCACCAAGAAAATGAAGGGTGGGGACGTGGCAAAAAGCTACGTCCCCTACTCGTTGAGAGCTGACGCGTCCGCATCCTGATACTTTCTAAGTATGCTCGCAGTGCAATAAACAGATAAAAACCAAACGAAACCCACTAATTCCTTGTGGTTTATAGCAATTTAGCGTAACTGGGCGAGCATATAAGAAAAAAACCATGTAACCTTAACAGACGAAAGACATAAACTGGATTCCGGCTAGAGGTGTGTGCGTCGCACGTTTAGCTGGACGCGATGGATAAAGAGGGGGTCACGCCATGGGGCGCGGCCGTCAGAAGGCTAAAGCAACACGACAGGCTCGGGAAATGAAGTACTTCAGCCCCGAGACTGATTACTCCGCGCTTGAGCGCGAATTGAGTAATGCTAAGAGTAGTTACTCCAGTAAGCCGTCATCTTCTTACCTTGATGACGACGACGATGATTATTCAGAGTACGTTGACAAATATGCCGACGATTACTCAGGCGAGAGATAAAGCCCTATAGGGTTTATTTTTCGCACCCTCACTGATAACCCCGCACCTGTTCTAGGTGCGGGGTTAAAGTTTTTCTAAAGCGGAATATTCTGAGGTAGAAACACTTTAATTCTTCGCGTCTTGTGAGGAAGTACTTACACAGTAGGAACATAGGTTTATCTAGTGTTAGACATGGGTTGAACCCCGAGTCTATAAGTATGACTTCACCGAATAACTTCTCTAATACGCCCCAGATAACCTCTACCGCACACCCACCAGCTGAGCAGACCTTGACGATTGAGGAGTGTTCAAAACACCAGCAGAGCCTGTGGCAGAGAAAAACCACTCGACGAGCCGCAGTTTTTGGTGGGTTAGGAACATTAGCTACCGCAGGTTTGGGTGGTAGTTGGGCTTATAACCGCTACCTTGCCGAGCACACTGAAATCTCAGACGTGGCAGCTTACGAGGCTCAACAGACCTCAGCTACAGCCTCGGCAACAGCGAGCAGTACCGAACTCACCAGCATAGCCCTGACCGAGAACGGTCTCACCGCTGATCAGGGGTCAATTACCCTCAACACCATCGTGACGGGTAGTGGTAGTGATCAAATCACGGCGTACTGCGCTGAAATCATTCTTGATGACCAAACGCTGTTGCGTTCTGCTTTTGCTAATAACCAATTTGGGCTCAATATTATCGACGTGCCATCCAGCATCGCGGCAGAACACAACGGCATCTGGGCTATTAACGGTGACTACTACGGCTTTAGGGAAACCGGCATTGTAGTGCGTAACGGCGTGGTGTACCGAGACTCACCGGCACGTGAAGGCCTAGCCTTCTACAAGGACGGCACCGTGAAAGTCTATGACGAAACCACAACTTCAGCACACACCCTGGTCGACGAAGGCGTATGGAACACCCTCTCATTTGGTCCATCACTGCTGAATAGCGGTGAAATTATCAATGGCATAGATTCTGTAGAAGTAGACACCAACTTTGGCAATCACTCAATTCAAGGTGAACAGCCTCGCACAGCTATTGGCGTCAAAGATAAAAACCATCTCATCTTCCTCGTAGTGGACGGCCGATCAGAAGGCTACTCGCGCGGTGCAACGATGCCTGAACTTGCCCAGATGCTCAAGGACCTCGGGTGCGTTACTGGGTACAACATCGATGGTGGTGGCTCATCGGTCATGGTGTTCAACGGCTCGCTCGTCAATAACCCGCTGGGTAAGGGCGAAGAACGCGGCACTTCAGACATCCTCTATATCGCTGGCTCAGTAGCCTAAAAAAGCCGGAGGGAAGATCTTATGATTATTATGATTCCAGCCTACAAACCAGATTATTCATTAGTAGTGCTGTGTACCGAACTTGCAGATGAAGCCCACAGCAGAGGTGCCTGTATCCAATTACTGGTTATCGATGATGGCTCAGGCCCCGAATTCGCGCCAATTTTTGATCGTGTGCGAGACACTCAAAGAACTCCCGTGACGGTTCTTGAGCTACCTGAAAATCGAGGTAAAGGCGGAGCGCTACGGGCTGGATTTGAGTGGGTAAAACTGCATCACCCCGGCCACAGCGTCGTTACTGCGGACGCTGACGGTCAGCACCTTCCCGCTGACATCCTGATGGTGGGGGCAGCAACGGAAAGCTACAAGCTCGTAGGTACCAGAGCTATCGTGCTGGGCGTACGCACCCTCGACGAGCAGAAAACAGCGGGGCAAAAGGTTCCCTTGCGCTCACGCATCGGCAATGCCGCGACCGTCGGTTTCTTTGCTCTAGCCACGGGACGCAAAATAGCTGATACTCAGACCGGCTTGCGTGGCTTTCCACCGGATGTTCTTGATTGGGTGGTGAACGTACCCGGCAACCGCTACGAATACGAATTCAACACCTTACTCCGGGCCACCCGCATCGATATTGTGATTGATCAAGTGCCCATTGTGAAAGTCTACGAACCGGGTAACCCCACCAGCCATTTTCGACCTGTACATGACTCCCTGCAAATTTACGCGCCGCTGATTATCTTCCTCGCTGCATCTTTTGCCGGGTTTATCACCGACATCCTAGCGTTACTCTTTTTTTGTCTCGTGCGGTCTACACATGGTCGCGTCTGTTATTGGTGCGCGTGTTTTCTCTGCCAGCGTCAACTTCATCATCAACCGCTGGGCGATGGATGACGGTGGCAAACGCCCCAGCGCTCACTCATCGGTGGTTCGGTACAGTACTCTAGCGCTGGTGCTCCTTGCTCTTAATGCGGGTCTGTTAGAAGTGCTCACCTGGGCAGGCATTCACCTGCTCGTTGCAAAAATTTTGGTGGAGTTCACCCTCATCCCTATCAGCTTCGCCGTACAAAAACGCTGGGTCTTTAGCGTCGCGTCCTCGGTGCAGCCAAGATTTCGGAAAGTTGCGCAGCAGTCTGAGGGGCGACGTATTAAAGTGAGCGTTTAGCTACCCTTGAAAACGTAAAAGCCCCGCCGATAAAAATTATCGGCGGGGCTTTTATACCGTAGGGAGAAAGCTAGGGGTTACTTGTACTGGTTGAGCAGTACCGCAGCACCGCCGTCTACGCCCTTAGCGCCCTGAACGTAGTCAGAGTTGTTCTTGTGCTCACCGTTATCAGTCTCAACGGTACCCAAAATCCATGAGGGCAGACCGCGCTTGTTCAGACGCTCAACAGCTGCATCGGCAACTGAAGGATCAACAACAGCAATCATGCCAACGCCCAGATTCAGGGTGCGCTCAAGGTCAGCCTGAGGCACAGAACCAAGATCGCCAATGAGCTTGAAAATCGCCGGAACCTCCCAGGTGGAGCGGTCAACAAGACCAACGGTGCCCTGGGGTAGGACGCGAGCTAGGTTAGCTGCAAGGCCGCCGCCGGTGACGTGTGAGAAACCGCGAACACCCGAGCCAGTCTGACCGTCTTCGCCGTTGACAGGGAAAGCCTCAATCAGATCGAGGCAGTCGGCAGTGTAGATGCGGGTAGGCACCAGCAACTCTTCACCGATAGAACGGCCAAAGTCTTCAACCTGACGTTCGTAATCCCAGCCAGCAACGGAAAGAACCTTACGAACCAGTGAGTAGCCGTTGGAGTGGATGCCCGAGGATGCCATAGCGATGAGAACATCGCCTTCGCGCACGCGCTCGGGGCCAAGCAGCTCATCAGCTTCAACGATGCCGGTCGCAGCACCAGCTACGTCGTACTCGTCTTCTGCCAACAGGCCGGGGTGCTCAGCGGTCTCGCCACCTACCAGTGCGGTGCCAGCTAAAGAACAGCCCTCTGCCACACCGCGAACAATATCAGCGATACGTTCGGGAACGACCTTGCCGGTGGCAATGTAGTCGGTCATAAACAGGGGCTTAGCGCCGGTTACTACGATGTCATCAACAACCATGCCAACCAGGTCTTGGCCGATAGTGTGGTGAATATCGAGCTTCTGCGCAATAGCGACCTTGGTACCAACACCGTCGGTAGAAGTAGCCAGATAAGGCTTCTTGTATTCCTTGAGCGCACTCAAATCGAAAAGTCCAGCAAAGCCACCTACACCACCGACGACACCCGTACCGTGGGTTGCCTTAATAGCGTCCTTCATCAGCTCTACTGCGCGGTCGCCGGCTTCAACATCAACACCTGCACCCGCGTAGGTTACAGCGTTTGAGTTTTCAGTCATTACTAATATTTCCTTTGAAATGTGATGGGTGGTTTAGCGTTTGTCTTCGGGAAGAACCAGCGACTCAAGATCTGAATCGGGACCTGGATCGCAAGAACCGTGTTCTTCTTGGTTCTCTACTCCTGCTTCGTGCACTTTATCTTCAAGAGCGTTGGTGCCGGGGCGGGTATCGATGGAGACAGCCTGAGCGTTCTCGGGCTTGTGTGGTAGCGGACGCTCGACGGTGACTTCAGCGGCGGTACCTGATAAGGGCCCGCCCTTCTTATCAGCATCAAATACGTTTTTACCGCGCTCATGGGTGGGGATTTCCACCGGATATTTGCCCGTAAAGCAGGCGGTGCACAGGTTTTCGGGGGGCTGTTCGGTGGCGGCAATCATGCCGTCCTCTGAAATGTAACCCAGCGAATCTGCACCCAGCGACTCACGAATCTCATCAATCGCAAGACCGTTGGCAATCAACTCTGATCGCGAAGCAAAGTCGATGCCGTAGAAGCACGGCCATTTTACGGGCGGGGAAGAAATGCGAACGTGTACTTCTTTAGCACCGGCTTCGCGCAACATACGAACCATAGCGCGCTGAGTATTACCGCGAACAATGGAATCATCGATAACTACAAGACGCTTACCGGCAATAACTGACTTCAGCGGATTGAGTTTGAGGCGGATGCCCAACTGACGGATAGTCTGTGAAGGCTGGATAAAGGTGCGCCCAACGTAGGCGTTTTTCACCACGCCGTTGCCGAAAGGAATACCGGATTCTTCGGCATAGCCAATAGCCGCCGGGGTACCAGACTCAGGGGTGGGCATAACCAAATCGGCTTCGACATGGTGTTCACGAGCCAACTGACGACCCATCTCAACGCGGGATTCGTAGACGCTGCGTCCGCTAATGGTGGTGTCGGGGCGAGCCAAATAAACGTACTCAAACACGCATCCGGCAGGCTTAGCCTCAGCAAAACGCTGCGTGCGCAGACCATCTTCATCGATGGTCAAAAATTCACCGGGCTCTACTTCACGAACGAAGGACGCGCCGACAATATCAAGTGCTGCGGTTTCGGATGCGACCACCCAGCCGCGCTCCAAGCGCCCTAGAACCAGCGGGCGAATGCCCTGAGGATCACGCGCTGCGTACAGGGTGTTCTCGTCCATGAAAGTCAGGCAGAATGCACCCTTGAGAGTCGGCAGAATCTCAAGCATGGCAGCTTCAAGAGACTCAGACTCGTGGTTAGCTAGCAAAGAAGTAACTAGCGCGGTATCGGTGGTGTTGCCCTGAGCGATTTCACCGCGGCTCGGTGTTTCACCACCGTTTTTCTGCAACACGCGCTCGTAAAGCTCAGCTGAATTGGTGAGGTTGCCGTTGTGCGCTAGAGCCACGGTGCCGTGAGGGGTCGCACCCAGGGTGGGCTGTGCGTTAGCCCAGTGCGACGCGCCAGTTGTGGAGTACCGGCAGTGACCGATTGCCATGTGACCGGTCAGAACATTAAGTGTTGATTCATCAAAAACCTGGGAGACAAGACCCATGTCTTTGTAAATGCTGATGTTGCTACCGTTGCTGGTTGCAATACCCGCAGATTCCTGGCCTCGATGCTGAAGAGCGTACAAACCGTAGTAGGTCAGCTTTGCAACGTCTTCACCCGGTGCCCAAACACCAAAGACACCGCACTCATCTTTGGGACCGTGGTCAATAGGGTCAAGATCGAGGGATAGTTTTCCATCAGGACGAGCCAATTGTTGCCATCTTTTCACTGTTGGGTGCAAATTGTGAACTAAACGTGGGAGACTTTTCAGGCTTTAGCCGGTAAAGATGAAACGCCCCACAGCTCATTATTGAGTGTACCGGCTGTTGCCGGTCTTGCCGTGCATCCACATGAGCTACAACACGTAGCGCCGTGAGCTCATATGATGACACGAAAATCTTTTAAAAATAAAAGCCTCGACGTACAGGTACGACGAGGCAAATATTTAGTCTTCAGGAACAGCGCGGTAGGTTCGCGCACGCTTGAGAGAAAGTTTGTCGAGCAAGAGCGCTAACACTGCGCCAAGGGTTGCTCCGATGCTGCAGCACACGAAAGCCATGACTCCGAAAATAGCGGAGAAAGTGTAGCGCTCGGAACCCGGACCAAACCAAGTCAGCAAAAACGCCGCAATAAGACCGAGAACCACACCGGTGATAATAAAAGCTGCGATGGACGGTGCAACACGGTAACTGACAGTGCGTTCAGCTGCCTTATCAGGGGCGGAAGATGACTGCGCAGAGTTCTCCGCAGAAACGGATGCTGGTGCAGAAGAATTAGTGGGCGAAGTGCTCATGCGTTTAAGGA
>JBHWPN010000098.1:0-8998 GCA_043424895.1 Rothia sp. (in: high G+C Gram-positive bacteria)
AGAAAGCTCCGCGTGTTCTAATGCGATAGGCCACTTTATATCGACGGTGTCGTCGGCCAGGTTGAGAAAAGAGTACTCCCCCTGAGCATCAGCACTCCAGTGGTCGTTCACCAGGTAGGTGTAGGCAGTGTTATCTTCTAACGTTTGGAACGAGTTCCCTACCCCGCGCGGCACGAAAACCGCAGTATCGGGGCCAATTTCAACCGTGACGGTTGCCCCGAATGAGTCTCCCTCCCGTAAATCCACCCAGGCGCCAAAAATCTTGCCAGTAGCAACCGAAACGAACTTATCCCAGGGCTCAGCGTGGATCCCACGGGTAGTTCCCGCTGTGGCATTGAACGATATATTGTTCTGCACCGACCCAAAATCGGGTAACCCAGCAGCAACCATCTTTTCGCGCTGCCAATTCTCTTTAAACCAACCCCGATTATCACCGTGTACCGGCAAATCGATAATCAAAAGTCCCGGGATTTTGGTCTCGGTTATCTTCAGTTCTTGGGTCACGATTTATTGTCCAGCTTTCGCGTACTTAGCTTCAACTTCTTCTTTGAGGGGTTCCCACCAGTCGTGGTTACCTGTGTACCACTGGATGGTGTCAGCAAGTCCAGCCTCAAAATTAGTGAACTGCGGCGTCCAACCTAATTCATTGTTCAAACGAGAGCCGTCAATGGCGTAGCGCAAATCGTGGCCAGGGCGATCAACAACGTGTTCAAAAGCGTCCTCGGGTTGCCCCATTAATCGCAAGATAGTACGTAATACTGTGATGTTGTTCTTCTCGCCGTTTGCACCGATCAGGTAGGTCTCGCCCGGCGTGCCTTTTTCAAGAATGGTATGAACAGCCGAGGAATGGTCGGACGCGTGAATCCAATCGCGCACGTTCAGACCTTCGCCATAGAGTTTGGGTTTGGTACCCGACAAAATATTAGTGATTTGACGGGGTATAAATTTCTCAATGTGCTGATAGGGGCCGTAATTATTTGAGCAGTTAGAAATCGTTGCTTCAATACCAAAAGAACGTACCCATGCGCGCACTAACAAGTCAGAGCCTGCCTTCGTCGAGGAGTACGGTGACGACGGATTGTAGGGTGTGGTTTCTGTAAATTTAGCGGGGTCATCTAATTCTAAATCACCAAAAACCTCATCGGTTGAGATGTGATGATATCTAGTCTTATGAGCTCGCACAGCTTCTAAAAGAGTAAAGGTTCCTACAAGATTAGTCTGAATAAAAGGACGAGGATCAGACAAAGAATTATCATTATGCGATTCAGCAGCATAATGAACCACCGCATCTGCATCTTTTACCAGCGGATCAACAATATCGCGGTCTGCGATATCTCCTCGCACCAATTCAAAACGAGAAGAATCTAAGTTATCTAATGATTTTTCATTTGCCGCATACGTCATTTTGTCGAGCACTACAACGCGGTGTGCCGTATTGTCCAACAGATAGTGCACAAAATTAGATCCAATGAATCCGGCGCCGCCGGTAACAAGAATATTTGTCATGTAACCAATGCTACGACAACAAAGTTTACAGTGCCCCCTAAATGGTTGGCAGATATGACAGAATAAGAGGTTATGAAGGGAATTATTCTTGCCGGAGGAACCGGATCGCGACTCCATCCCGTGACACTGGGGGTGAGCAAGCAACTCGTGCCGGTCTACGACAAACCAATGATTTACTATCCCCTTTCAACCCTTATGCTGACGGGGATTCAGGATATTCTAATCATCACAACGCCCGAAGATTATGATCAATTTATAAGATTACTGGGTGATGGAAATCAATTTGGCGTTCGCTTTTCTTACAAAATTCAAGAAAGCCCCGATGGATTAGCCCAAGCATTTCTTTTAGGAAAAGAACATATCGGTGATGACTCTGTTGCGCTTGTATTAGGCGATAACATTTTTTATGGGCCCGGTTTAGGCACCCAGCTACGTAAATACCAAAATATTGAAGGGGCAGCGGTCTTTGGTTATCACGTCGCTGACCCCACCGCATACGGTGTCGTCGAATTCGATGAGAACTTCAAAGCGGTCTCTATCGAAGAGAAACCACTTCATCCAAAGAGTGAATATGCCATCCCCGGTCTGTATTTTTACGATAATCAGGTAGTTGAATATGCCGAAAAAATCGTGCCGTCAGAACGCGGTGAGCTTGAGATCACAGACCTTAACCGTATGTATCTTGAGCAAGACTCCCTTCACGTTGAAATCCTCCCACGCGGTACCGCATGGCTAGATACAGGTACTTTTGATTCCTTAGCAGATGCCACCAGCTTTATCCGCACTGTGCAAAATAGACAGGGTCTTTCTATCGGATGCCCCGAAGAAATTGCTTGGCGGATGGGTTTTATTGATGACGCGAGACTAGAAGAACTTGCACGTCCCCTCATCAAAAGCGGTTACGGGAACTATCTGCTCAACCTGTTGCGATAGCCCCACAATCTTCTAAAAATCAACCGTCCGGTTTAGAATTTCAACAAGCTTTAATTTTTTTATTTTCCGTCCCTCAGCTACTTTATAAAGGAACCTTCGTTAATGACTGTCCTTGACTTTATCCGGCTTACGCGTGCCAACCTACGCTATCTTCTAGCCGGCCTTCTCATCGGTGCTTTACTGGGTCTGGGGTATTCCCTGCTCCAACCGCGTGTGTATGCGTCCACTTCAACCGGTTACGTCACGGTAGCAGGATCTGCCGGCATCGGTGATGTTATCTCGGGCAACTCTGCAGCTAAAGAAAAAGCTGCAGGTTACCTAGCGTTGACGAACAGTCGCGCTGTAGCTGAACGCATCTCATCCGAAAATCCCGAGTTGGGTATGTCTGCCGGTGAAATCGCAGGGAACCTATCTGCGAGCATAGATAATCAGTCGGCACTTATTCGAGTACAGGCAACCGCTAACGATCCTGTTAAAGCGCAGGCTCTCGCTAATTCAGCACTAGAATCTGTAGCCTATGTAGCTAACAATCTTGAGGGCGGCAACACCGTTCGTGTTGTTCCTCTTGAAGATGCGCTTCCTAATAACTCCCCCATTAGTCCTAATACCAAGCGGAATACCCTTATAGGCGCTCTCGCAGGTTTTGTGGCAGTTTATGCTCTCATCTTTGCACGCCGCGCAATTGATACCAAAGTTCGCACGCGCGACGATGCCATCAAAGCAACCGATCTTGGCGTGCTTGGTATGCTCCCCAAGTCTGAAGATTTGGCAAGCACCAAGATTCTTCATGAAGGAGGGGATCATTTCTCTCAAGAAGCGATTAGACAGCTACGCACCAATCTTCGCTTTGTGAATGTTGATCATCCGCCGAAGTCAGTTCTGATTACGTCCTCAGAACCTGGTGAAGGTAAATCAACCGTTGCATCCACCCTTGCTCAAGCTCTTGCCGAAGCCGGTCAGCCAACCATTATTATCGATGCCGACCTACGCCGTCCTACGGTGGCTAAAAAGTTCCGTGTCGATTCAAAAATTGGTCTTACCGAAGTCATCGCGGGACAGGTTGAGCTCTCTGAGGCAGTGCATCAATTCGAGAACAGCCAGCTCTTTATACTTCCAGCAGGTCGTATCCCCCCGAACCCTTCAGAACTTCTGGGTTCAGACAAGATGCGTAGTCTTATCCGTGAGCTTTCTGAAGAGTTCATGGTTGTTATCGACGCACCGCCTGTTTTGCCCGTAACTGATGCGACCTTGCTCTCCAAGGCTGTGGACGGCACGATTTTGGTGGCAGCTATCGGACGTACTCAGCGAGAACATTTACGTGAGGCAGCTGAGAACCTGCACCAGGTTAAAGCTAATCTGATCGGTCTTGTACTCAACCAGACCCCGCAGGGTGGTTTTGGCGGTGGCTACTACGGCTTTGGGTACGCTTCGACTCGCGGTTATAACTCGTACTACGGTTATGCCGCAGAAAATCCCGGTGAACGCAAAGGCTTGAAGAAGCTCAAGCGAGCAGCGAAAAAGTAACGAATAACGGTTATGTGTGGGACGGGATTACCCGTCCCACACTAGTATTGAGAGATAGATGAGTAGGAGGAAAAGTGACAGAAGCCAAGCAAACAACGTTTGAAGACTCTTTGAGCGAAGTTCCGCTCAAGGCTCGTATCTTGCTTTCCCATGCTCACCTACAACACCTAGCTAACAGCCACGAAATCGATATTCTTCATATCAAAGGATATGCATTTGGCACTGATACCTACCCTGTAGATCGACACAGTAGCGATGTCGATGTACTGGTTCGTCCTGAGCATTTAGGGCTTTTTGTGACGGTTTTAAAAGATTCAGGCTGGACGGTTGTCGCAACCTTTGAGTCAGGATCAGATTTTCACCACGCGATGACTGTTTATCACCCTACGTGGGGTTTGAGCGACATCCATCGGTATTTCCCAGGTTTGGATGCCTGTCCAGAGAAAACTTTTGATGTCTTATGGGCTAATCGTCGGGTCAAGGAACTCGGTGGTTATCCCTGTGCGACTGTCTCTCTGGTTGATGCTCGTGCTCTCGTATATGTACATGCAGCGCGCTCAACAGCATCGGTGAAACCCGATGTAGTGTACCTCGATGACGTTCTGTCTAGATCTGAGATAGAGGCTGTTCAGAACCGTATTCAAGATTTGAATGCCGAATTAGCATTTGCTGCGGCTCGCGGTTCTCTTGAGGATTTTTCGGAACACAGAGATTATCTCTTATGGAAGAGCTCTTCGGAACAAGTGCCAAAATACATTCGGTGGACAGCCCGTTTAAAAAGCGCACGTGGTTTAGGCGCTAAGGTAAAGACTTTACGGGATATATTCTTCGTCAATACTGACCATCTTGCAATGAGCTTGGGGCGTGAACCCACGCGTCAAGAAATTGTAGAAAAGTTTTTTTCCAGATTCTCGACGTTTAAAGGCAGCGGAGGTCGGTCCTAGATGTTTCTGTACGTTCGAAACCCAGCTACAGCCTATGTTTCGCACGAAGAGCTATCGTTTGGCACTGATCATCATGATACGTTCTATATAGCTCATTTAGAGCACTCCACCATCTCTATTGTGGACGGCGTAGGAATACTTATTTGGGACCTTTTACAAACCCCTAAGACCGAACAAGAATTGATAACCGAAGTAGCGACTGTTTTTGAGGAAACAGAAGACACCGTGCGATCAGGAACCCTAGAGTTTATCCGCTCTCTCCTGCACCAAGGACTTGTCCTAGCCCAGCAGAAACCAGAATATTAGCTAACATCCTCCAGATGGAGCTTTATCATTTCAATAAAACGTTCTTCAGAAAACTTCTTAACGTGTTGCATGATGAGCTCAGAGTTCCAGTTAGATGCCAGCATCCGGTCAACGCCATCCACAATATCTACTGCTGACGCGCGCTCAATAAAAACACCGTTGATGCCCTCTTCGATGGTGTCTAGGAACCCTCCCGCGTGCAAAGCCAAGGTAGGTTTTCCGTAGGCACCTACTTCTAGCGGAGTTAGCCCAAAATCTTCGTAAGATACAGCGATTAAGCCGATACTGTGGGAATAAGCGTAGCGCATCTGAGCGTCGCTGATTTCAGATGCAAATCTGACGTTCTCTCCCGCTGCGTTTTCTAGTGCCTGTTTTTGCGGTCCGCGTCCTATTACCAGCAACTTTCGATTGGGCATCAGGGAAAATGCTTCCACAATTGCATCGACATTTTTATAAGGAAGCAAGCGCGAGACAACGATGAAGTAATCGTCCTCTGCCATAAAGTCTTCTAGACTATCCAACGGTTGCTGATTTGATGTGTTATCGATGGTGTAAGGCGGAAATAAGACCGGTACGTCAAAACCATAAACAGCCCGGATACGTTCTTGGATAATACTGGAATTAGCCAAGTATTTTCCAGCGTCGTTTGCCGATTTTTTGTCCCATGCAATCAGAAAAGGTCTTACCTGTTTAAACAGGGCGGTTAACCCTTTAATACCCGTTTTGCCGAAGTATTGATCAGTTAGATAAAGCCACCGGGCCGGGGTGTGGCAGTACACCAATGATTTTCCCAAGAAGTTAAACCCGTGAGCCCATCCAGCAGTAGAAACAATAGTTTGACGTGCCGGAACTTTCATTCTCTGAGAAAAGAAAGCCAAGAAGGGCAGAGCAAGCCGGTGATGCTGGCGAAAGACCTTTACTTTGTTCAAGGGCGAAACATGAATATCCGCATTCTTAAACTCTGGATAGGTGCGTTCCGGGTCATACAAAGTTGTGTAAATCGGTGCCTCAGGAAAGGCCTTGTGCAAAGCAAGTACGACGCGCTCCGCACCGCCGCGCTGAGTGAGATAGTCATGCGCAATAGCAACTTCTGATTGGGGAACAGCACTATGTTTTTTCTGCCTAAGCAAGCTGATACGGCGCATGGGGTATTGAGCACTTTCGGTCTAGAAAATCTTTTGAGCTCGTGCGGGATATTTGATACCAGCATAGCTTGCCGATTCAACCGTCAAAGCTATGAACTTTTCTGAGATTTTCACGGGGAATCTATCAGAGATTTTATCAACCAAATTGCCAAGTTTCTGCACACTTGATTCCGTGAGTACAATTGCCACCGTTTTCACAGCTAAACCCCATATCCCCGCAGGGTTTACAGGTGGTAGAACATCCGAACCGTGTTTTGCACTAAAAATCTGACGCGAAGCCCCTGAATGTAAAGCACGACGCGCGCGAGTCGCAGTGGTCGTAGCAGCAATATGGTGCTTTACCTCTAATTCCGGTGCTAAAACCAGTTGCACGCCGGCATCCACCAGCATCTTGCCCATATCAACGTCTTCCCATCCGTAACGACGATATCGCTCATCGTACCCGCCAATTCTTTCAAAAGTAATAGCGCGCATTGAGCAGTTAGCAGCCCAAAAATGCCAAATTTTATCTGACGGTGTCTGGTAGGCATCTTCACGAAATTTCTGGTCGCGATAGTACCCATAGACACGTGCGTGAGGGGTGTCGGGATAGATGTTATGCACTAACCCCATAACACCTTTGTCGGTCTCGCTATTGTGATGGGCAAGATGACTGCGAATGTAATCGGGCTTCATCTCAATGTCATCGTCACATCGAATCAAAACCTCAGCCTCAGCCGCGCGATAACCGGTGTTGAGCGCCACAACGCGTCCTTTATTCTCCTCAAATACAATCATCGAAAGATTGAGGTGTCCGGTATCCATATACCGCTGGATAACGTCAGCCGAACCGTCAATATCACCGTCGATTACAACGATTACCTGAAAATCTTTTTCAGTCTGCTGCTGCAAAGCAGCTAAAGGAAAATGAAGTTTAGACGCTCCACCGCGCGTGGGAATAATGACGGCTGCTTTGTAAGGGGGCATTTTTTATTCGACCTCTACTGAATCAAGAATCAAGCGCACTCTTTCTTTACCCGCCTCGACAGAGAAATTTTCTTGCCAACGCCAGTAGGAGTCAGAGATAGTGTCCTGAAGGTTTTCATCATGTGCGATGAGAGCATCGGCGAGGTCACTGATGCGCTGCGCTAATACCGCGGTGTTACCTTTCGGAGCAATCCACGGGTACTCCTTGCCCACAACCTCAGGCAAAGCACCAGCGTCCGAGACAATCAGAGGGACGCGAGCACTCATAGCTTCGGCTGCGACGAGGCCAAAGGATTCCTCGACTTCCGAAGGCACCACGAGTACATCTATATTACTCAAGAATTGTTCAGGGGTCACCCACCCCAGATTTTCTACATGGTCGTTCAACGCCTCGAGAGCTGTTTCGATTTCCTGCCGATCCTCTTCGCTGACAAATCGGGGCTCCCCGCCAATGACCAAAGTGTACTTCTTCTGATCGAGAGCTGAAAGTAGTTTCAACGCTTTGGCAAGGGTGTGTGTGCCCTTAATCGTTGAGGGGCGGCCAAGAAAACCTACGCGAATGGTCTCCCCTGCTTGTTCGCGGACAAGAGGGCTTGATACTTCACTCACCCAGTTGGGGAAAGCCTCGGAGTTCTTCACCTGCGAGGTCATAAACTCGCTGGGTACCAGAGTGTGTGAGGCTTTACGCTGTGCAGGTGCAACTAGGTACTTCTGTTTACCTACAGGAATCTGGTGCAAATGTACGATGCGGTTTTTATGACCAGAGGTGGCAAAAGACGGCACAAGCCCGTTGCACCACAGGATTCCTGTGCGCTGGCGTTTATCCCACGCCCGAAGCTGTGCCATGTAATCACGGCGGGTGGTTGCAGGTAGGGACACAGTAGCGAATCCCTCATCTTTAGCAGCTTCTATAAGCTCAGCAGGTTGAGTAGGTCCAACAACTGTCACGGAGTATCCGAGTGCACGCGCAGCTCGGGCGATGTTGAGAAGCATAACTTCACCGCCACCGATCTCCCCGTTGTTCGTTGCGATGTAGAGAGGATATTTATTCATAAATTATGACCTTCTTCTTTTGAAAACTAGAGCTTGCTTTTCAATAAAGTGCCAAGAGCCCCAAGCAACTACTAGTGCTAAACAACTAGTCATCAAAAAGTTAACCAGCGGCGAGAGTTCTCCTGTGCCCATGACCAAAAGCATCTGCTGGATAGGCCAAGCATAAATATAAACGCCATATGAATAGTCACCTTTAAACCCCACCGAAGCTGGTATCAACGCACCCAGCTGTAACATGCATACGGGCAAAAGCACATGGGAAATTACTTCTAAAGTTTCATTTCCTGAAATAAAAAACCATACGCCTACGGGCAGTAATAATACCGTGCCTCCGAGACTCACGGGGATTTTATCTCCCAGTAGATATACCGTTGCCCCGACAAGAAAGAATGACCCAAGGTTGATGAAGTTAGTTAAAGCTTTTAAATCAAGCTCAAAGAGCCCCACTGAAATTTGGAGTAATAAAAAGCTCAAACATGCTAGTGGAATAATAACTTTCCGTATTTTTCTAAGCCCAGGAACGTATACCAGTACAGCCAACAGCAGATAAGAAAGAACTTCGTACCGCAGTGTCCATATCGGACTGTTCCAGAGTCCTGGCAAGGGAACATGTTGAGACGC
>JBHWPN010000099.1:0-9912 GCA_043424895.1 Rothia sp. (in: high G+C Gram-positive bacteria)
CCCTGGGCTGAGCGCGTCCTTGAAATCGATGCTGACCTTCGTCCCGAAGGACGGTCCGGTTCTATGGTGCGCTCGCTGGAGTCATACCGTGAGTACTACGAACGCTGGGCCGACACCTGGGAGTTCCAAGCACTGTTGCGCGCTCGTCCTTTTGCGGGATCATCGGACGTTCAAGAAGCTTTCATCAAGCTCATCAATAACTTCCGATACCCCAAAGACTTTTCGATGTCTCAGGTGATCGAAATCCGCCGTATGAAGGCGCGAGTGGAGAATGAGCGATTGCCGCGCGGTGCTGATCGCACGCGTCAGCTCAAACTAGGACGCGGGGGATTGAGCGATGTTGAATGGGTGGTTCAGCTCATTCAGCTGTGTAAAGCTCATAAAGAACCGACCTTGCAAACTACAAGTACTCTCGGTGCATTGCACGCAGCGCACGAGCTAGATATTGTGAGCGGCGAAGATGCAGCTGCCCTACAAAGTGCGTGGAAGTTAGCAACGAAGATACGCGCCGGAAATATTTTGCGCACCGGGCGTGCCTCCGACACCCTCTCTAGTGCCGGTGCTGACCTAGAGGCTATTGCGCGCTGGTGTGGGTATGGTCCAGGGAAAGCTCGCGAGCTTGAAGAGGATTACTTGCGTATCACCCGCAGAGCGCGAACGGTGTATGAACGGTTGTTCTTTGATACCAACCTGTTAGAAACTGACTAAAAAACTGGTGCCCCGATCGAGAGAATCTTTCGGGGCACCAGTGTATGAGTAAAGAGTTTATGCGTGTTTTTCGGCCTTAGTGATTTGATCGGCGAGATCTTCGGGCGAGAGATTGGCCTCTGAAAACTCGTGAGTGAGCGGTAAATGAAGTCGTAAATCTGTGCCAATACAGATTTCTACAAACGCGTTATCTAGTTTGAAGTCGATGACGTGCCCACCTTTTTCGTGATCATCGTCGATAAAATGAGCATGGCATCCTGGCACTCCGATGCCTTGTTCATAAACGGGGGTGCGGAACCCCACGATAGTGCCGCGAACGTTATCAAACTGAACGATGTCGTCATTTTCCGTGGCTTCTACCATTTTGGGGTAGGGCTTGTTCTGTTTCTGCACGGTACGGGTACGCACCCACTCAAAATCACCCACAATTTTTAGCGCGTACATGTAGTTTTTTGAAACCGTGAAGTCATCGAGCACCTGCGAGGCTGATTTACGGATGATGTTGTTAGGTAGCCCGCGTCGAATAGTGGGAACGAAATTCATCACCACGGCAAACGGAGTTTGCTGATCTAGTTCTGCAGGCACTACCGTGCCGTCATGACGCATCTGGTAGCAATTCCCATCGAGAACAATCATTTCACCGTCGAGACCATTGAACGTTCCCACACCAAAGTTACCGTGACCAAGCAGCTCACCGATAGTCATCTCGCCATCGTAAATACCATCAAGAAGCTGAGACATAAGGCCCGTTTGAAAGACTTCGTTGCGAAAGACAGTCTCACCTTTGAGCTGTTGCGGAGAGTAGGCCACTAGAGTACTCCTAGAAATTGTGCACTTGGTTGGTATAGACCGGTGCTGGATAAAGGTCTTATTTTCAACCGTACAGCCGGTACGTTCTTTCAGACAGAGGCTGTAACGTTTTGTTGCTCACTGCGGGGGCTCATACAGTTCTTGAGCCTGTGATTCTCTATAAAAAACGCGGTGCTTCCCTGTATGGGGAAACACCGCGTGTGTAGGTTTTTAGATGATGAGTCTCATCTTAACCGTGACTTTTAGACACCGTAGTACATCTGGTATTCAAGAGGATGCGGAATCAGAGCCAGGGGCTCAAGCTCGTTGGTACGCTTGTAGTCAATCCATGCCTGAATAAGGTCCTCGGTGAAGACGTCGCCTTCGAGCAAGAAGTCGTGGTCAGCTTCCAAAGCGTCCAGCGCTTCTGCTAGGTTAGCCGGTGCCTTCTTGATGTCCTTAGCTTCTTCGGCAGGGAGCTCATAGAGATCCTTGTCGATAGGAGCAGGAGGCTCAATGCGGTTGCGGATACCGTCCAGACCAGCCATCAGCTGAGCTGCGAATGCGAGGTAGGGGTTGGACGAGGGGTCCGGCGCGCGGAATTCAAGACGCTTTGCCTTGGGGTTGGTGCCGGTAATCGGGATGCGAATACCTGCTGAGCGGTTACCCTGCGAGTAAACCATGTTAACGGGCGCCTCATAACCCGGTACCAGGCGCTTATAAGAGTTCACAGTGGGGTTGGTGAAAGCGAGAACTGCTGATGAGTGCTCGATAAGACCACCGATGTACCAGCGTGCGATATCGGAGAGGTTTGCGTAACCGCGCTCATCGTAGAACAGGGGTTCGCCGTCCTGCCATAGTGACTGGTGGCAGAGCATACCTGAACCGTTATCACCGAAAACGGGCTTAGGCATGAAGGTTACTGACTTGCCCCAAGCATCTGCGGTGTTCTTGATGACGTACTTGAACTTAAGAAGGTCATCTGCTGCCTTGGTGAGAGTATCAAACTTGTAGTTGATTTCAGCCTGACCAGCTGCGCCAACCTCGTGGTGTGAACGTTCAACTTCAAGACCTACCTGGTCCATAGCTACACACATAGCGTCGCGCAGATCTGCCTGCTTATCGACGGGTGAAACGGGGAAGTAGCCGCCCTTGATGGGGGTCTTGTTACCCAGGTTGCCGCCTTCTTCTTTGCGGCCGGTGTTCCAGTAAGCCTCATCTGAGTCAATCTTGAAGAAAGTTGACTGCGGGGTTACTTCGTAACGAACGTCCTCAAAAACGAAGAATTCTGCTTCAGATGCGAAGAAAGCGGTGTCAGCGATACCGGTTGACTTCAAGTATTCTTCAGCGCGCTCTGCAACACCGCGGGGATCGCGGTGGTAGGGATCGCCGGTACGGGGGTTAACAATGGAGCAGGTAACGATCAAGGTCTTTTCAAGACGGAAAGGATCAACGTACGCGCTTTCAACATCGGGGATTAGCTGCATATCTGATTCAGCAATTCCCTGGAACCCACGGATGGATGAGCCATCAAAGAGCTGACCGTTGACGAAGAAGTCATCGTCGATTGCTTTTGCGGGGAGGTTGAAGTGCTGCTGAACACCGGGAAGGTCGGTGAATCGAATATCAACAAATACAACTTCTTCGTTCTTGATAAATTCAAGAACTTCTTCTGCGCTAGTGAACATAGTCCCTAGTACTCCTTAGAATTGGGTCAACTCTGTGTGCAACGTCTGCAGTTTTCAGGCGTCGGTTGCCTTGTTACCTTCTACTATATGAAATAAATTTTGCCCTGAAGTGTCTTGAATGTTTCAAGTGTGTAACAGCTGCGGGCCTTCCAGTAGAAGCGGTACTTATTAAATCGTAATGGGAATCTGCCTTGTACTTGTGAACGCTGAGGGGTCTTTATATAAAAAGGGGACGTTTTTCAAAGTATGAACAGCTACCGACAGTCTTTCGGCGTTTGTTGGACGGTAGGCTAGAGGAGTGAAAAAAGATAGTAACGGTAGATCAGCTGCGACAACTTCCGAGCAACCTTATCCCGGGCAAAGCCTGGGGCGTCCAAGCGACGGCCCCGGTTCGCTTGCCAGCATTCTCAGACGCGTTATCGCCTTTTTTATCGACTGGTACCTGTGCTGGGGCTTGCTGACACTTGCCGGCTTAGGTGATCAATCGTGGCTTCTGCTCATTGTTGTTTATCTGTATATGAGCCTATTAGTAGGTTTTGGTGGTCATACCGTGGGCCATATGTTTGTCGGAGCCCAAGTACAGACGTTAGACGGTCGTCCCGCAGGCTTCGCGACAGCTTTTCTCAGGTCTTTCTTAGTGATGCTGGTGCTGCCGGTATTCATGATGGACAAAGACACGCGCGGTGTTCACGACCGCATCCGCCATACGGCTCTGGTACGTTTTCGCTAAAACTTTTTCGCAGTAGTTGAAAAAGGACGCGGGGGTCTTGGCTCCCGCGTCCTTAGTTTTAAAACTGATCAATCTCAATTTTGGTCATCTGCATCAGTTTTTCGTAGGCTCCTGGTTTTTGCATCAGTTCTCCCAACTGACTGGGAACAATCTGCCAGCTCACTCCGAATTCGTCTTTGCACCAGCCGCAGGGCTGTTCTTCGGCAGCTAACTGCGCCCAGATTGCATCTATCTGCTCTTGCGTATCGCATTTGAGAATGAAAGATGCCCCTTCTGTGAAAGTGAAGGCATGATCAAAGGTGGAGTCGTTAATGACAACCCATTCTCCGGCGAGTTTGGCATCAGAGAACAAGATAACACCGGGGGAGCCAGGGTAGTCTGTGCGGTTTCCTTCGTAAGATTCCCCCACCTCGCTCAGCACACGAATGTACTTTTCGCGAGCCTCAGCGGCGCGTCCGCGGGCATTTTGAGTGAACAAAAATGCGGGGGAAAGGAAAGGACGCGGTTCGCTATCAGGGTGGGTAAGCATCAGTTGCCAGTTCACCCCGAACTTGTCTGCACACCACCCAAAATACTCACTGAAATCATAAGAGTCCAGCGGCATCAGAACCTGCCCATCGCGTGAGAGAACTTCCCATACTCGCTCTAATTCAGCTTTAGGGTTCTCTAGTGTTGCCGGGTCAAAATTAGTAATGAAACTCACCGACGGGTTGGGCGCAAAATGATTGTCTGCATTAGTGAGAGAAAAACGAAAGCCTTGAACTTCAATATCAATGACTAAAGGCTCTCCCGCAAAATCAGCCTGAAAATCTGGCAGTCCCTCGCTAGGATAAAAGGCTTGCTCTACAATCTTGGCACCGTCAAACGCCTCAAGATATAGCTGTGCTGCTTCAGCTGCGTTGCGGTTAAACCAAAATGAAGGGACTAATTTTTGCATCGTGTTCCTTGAGCTCGTGTTTTTCTTTAGACTACGTCAAAAAGTACAAAAAAGTCCCACCGAGAAAACTCGATGGGACTTTTGAAGAAATTTAGCGACCGCGCATACCCTTGCGATCGGGACGCATGCGCATAGGATCAACACCCTTGGGCACCGGAAGGTTTTGATTGCCCAACGAAGAAAGGCGATTATTTACAGCCTGAACTTCTTGCTGGGTCAATTTCTTCTCCAGCTTGTTCATGGTGCGAGTGACGTCCTTCATAGGAGTCTGTCCCTCACCGTTACCGGCGTTGATAACGTGAACAGGAACATTCGGCGCGATACGACGCAAAGTTGCTTTTTCTTTGTTAACTAACTGAGAAACACGCTTAGTCGGTCCTTCAGTAACCAGCACGATACCGGGGCGACCAATGGCACGGAAAACAACATCCTGAGTACGGGGGTTCACAGCAGTGGGCTGCTGATCAACAATCCAGCCACGACGCAAAGTACTCATAGCTGCACCCGATGCGCCAGCTTGACCATCGATTTGCGAGAAAGCGGCCTTTTCAGCGCGACGCGAGAGAATCATGACCGCTACAAGCACAGCAAAAGGAATACCGATAAGCAAGAAGGTGATCCAGTTGTTGAGCAAGATACCGATGAGCAAGAAGACCATCAGCGTTGCTAAACCGGCAAGCAACATAATCCAGCCGATGTTCGGATCAGCTTCGCGGGTCATCTTATAGACCTGCTTCATCTGAGCAAACATGCCCGGCTTCTTGTCTTTAACGTTCTTCGTTTCAGCGCGCTTTGAACTAGCGATGCGAGATGAACCTGGCTTGCGCTTGGTGTCGTCCTTACGCTTGGCGCTGATGGGTTGAGCCGATGCTGACGCGCGGGTCTCAGCACGCTTTGATGAAGCACGCTTGCTACCAGTCGATTGAGTCACAATGAATCCTTGAGTGCGGTATGGCATGTACAGCAGTACTCAAACTGCAAAATACCATTCTATAGGTAAACCGGTGCTAGTTCGAATGCTGTACCTAACATATCGAACTAGCACCGGCTGATAAAGAACAAGATCTTTAGCCTACGAGACCAGCTGCAACGAGTGAGGATGCCTCTTGAGCTGCCGAACCAGTATCGTCAATATGTGAAAGGTGCTCGGGGATTTCGCGTCCATTTTTCTTCATGGCGCGAGCCCACAGTTTGCCTGCGCGGTAGGACGAGCGAACCATCGGGCCCGCCATAACACCTGCGAAACCAATTTCTTCTGCCATCTTTGAGAGTTCAACAAACTCCTGAGGCTTTACCCAGCGGTCGATGGGGTGAAAGAGCGGGCCAGGACGCAGGTACTGGGTGAGGGTGATGATGTCGGTACCAGCATCGTGCAAATCGCACAGGGCTTCATAGATTTCATCGTTGGTTTCACCCATACCCAGAATCAGGTTGGACTTGGTGACCAAACCTGCTTCTTTACCCTGGGAAATAACATCGAGTGAGCGTTCGTAACGGAAAGCAGGGCGAATCTGCTTGAAAATACGCGGAACGGTCTCAAGGTTATGCGCAAAAACCTCGGGCTGAGCGTCAATGACCTGTTGTACATCCTGCTCGCGGCCCTTGAAATCAGGAATCAAAATTTCAACACCGGTGTTGGGCGCTACACGGTGAATCTGGCGGATAGTCTCTGCATAAATCCAAGCGCCACCGTCTTCAAGATCATCGCGAGCTACACCGGTGACGGTGGTGTAACGAAGACCCATCTTCTTGACGTTAAGGGCAACCTTGATGGGCTCAGTTTTATCCAACGCAACGGGCTTGCCGGTATCAATCGCACAAAAATCACAGCGACGAGTGCATTCAGAACCACCAATGAGGTAGGTCGCTTCGCGGTCTTCCCAGCACTCATAAATGTTGGGGCAACCAGCTTCCTCACAAACAGTGTGCAAACCGCTACCGGTTGAAAGTTCAATCATTTCACCGTAGTTGGGACCAACTTTTGCTTTGGTCTTAATCCAGTGCGGCTTCTTCTCGATTGGCACCTGGCTGTTGCGCTCCTCGACGCGCAGTAGCTTGCGACCCTCGGGCTTTTCACTCATGACTTATCTCCTGAAAAGTGATGTTCTAAAAAGTTTGTAAAAAATATGGATGCGTGCCTAGCGTCTGAAACCGTGCTGGGTAGGATCGTCGCCCGGTTGAAAGTCTAGGGCCAGCTGGTCGGCTAGTTTTACGATTTCTGCCTCAACACGGGGTGCCATTTCAGCGGGAGTAACCGTGCGTCCCAGCTGCTCGCTAATTGTTGTCACACCAGCATCCGTTATGCCGCATGGAATGAACTGTCCGAACGGGTTGGTCTCGTTGGAACAGTTCAACGCAAAACCATGCATCGTGGTTCGCTTAGAAACTCGAATGCCGATAGCTGCAATCTTTTTATCCGGCGAAATACCGTCGCCTAAAATCCAAACGCCCGAGCGTCCTTCGACCCGATCACCTTTGATGCCCATATCTGCTAGGACGTTAATAATCATCTGCTCAAGCACTCGCACATATTTGACAACGTCAAAAGGAAGCGGCAAACGCAAAATGGGGTAGCCAGTGAGCTGTCCGGGGCCATGCCATGTGAGCTTTCCACCGCGGTCGGTTTTTACGACGGGGATGCTTTTATCCTGCGGGTACTCGTGGGCTTCGGTGAGCTTGCCGGCAGTAAAAACGGGTTTATGCTCCAACAAAATGACCGTATTTTGGGTTTTGAGTGCAGCTACTTCATTGAGTAGCTCCACCTGACGGTTTAGTGCTTCTGAGTAATCAACAAAAGCAGGGTCGTACCCCATACGTTCAAATATCACAGCCATAAGAACTACCCTAACTCTTAAAGGTCAAGTTCTAAAACGAGATGACTGTGTGATTCACCAAAGGCTGAGCGGGAATAAAATTTACGTTCTATGACGCGGCAGAAAACCGCTTTCGGCTAGGGAAATCGCTGACCTGTGGATAACTTACGCGGTGATTTTGAAAAATCGTGTACACCTTATCCCATGAATACATTTGAACCACGTAACGCGTCAAATAACCCAGCCATTACCGAATGGTTACCGCTGACACCGCATAATATTCCTGATAAAACCGCTACCGGCGCCTCTGATACTGTTTCGGTACCTTTTGATTCATCAGTTTCCACGGCGCGATCAGAACAACCAACAAGTGATTACAGCGTCATCTATAAAATGCAGTCATTGCCCAACGGGGCTATATGGTTTGTATCGTGTGAGCAACAGCAAGCAAACCAGCTGGGGTTTGACCCCGGGGAATATACTTTGGCAAGCACTGACCTCGATAGTCATGTTCTCAAAGCCCGATCCTTAGAGCGCTTGCTCACTCTGGATAACCCAGACTCAGTGGCAACCTTACTGATGCAGCGGCAAACTGACCATCATCAACAGCTGTGGTACGAACCCCTGGGTGCGGGCACCCTTGATGCACTGCTATCAGTCCGTACAGCCCTAAGACCTGCAGAAGTAACAAAACTAGCTGAACAGATTGCCCGCGCGCTGAACTGGGTACATCAGCAATCCTTCGCCTATTCAGCACTCACCGCTCAACAGATAGCGTTCACCCTCGATACTATGGAGCCAAAATTATTAGCACCCACTATCGATTTTCGAGGGGCGCCAGCATCCATCGTATCTCAGCACAAAGCTCAAGATATCCGCGAGTGTTCAGCGATTATCTGGCAGGCACTGACCGGTCACGCGCCTGAAGATACCATTACTCGCAAACCGCTTTCATTGTTCTGTCCGGATGCACCGGAAGCACTTGCTCAGATCTTAGAGCTAGCTTTAGACGCCCCTGCCAACGCACAACCTCAGCTGGCAGAGATTACCGCTGCTCTTGCATCCTACGCTAAAGCTACACCGATAGAACTTCACGCCGCTGTGCACCCGAGCGTGAAAGGACGTTTACCGGCACGTATCAGTGTCCCGAGCCAACCTCGTCACCAAGGGGTCAGAACCTCGGTCACACCGGTGCCCGGATTACTGAGCAAAGCCAAGAAACCTACCACGCGTAATTCAAATAAAAGATCGTGGAAGCTTGCCGCAATGAGCCTCGCCGGGATTGCCGCGATAGGTGCTGCCGGGTGGACGCTGGTGGATAGTGACACCGCAACCCAACAGCAGGTCGAAGTAACCGCAACTGAACAACCTGATATAACAAACCCAAGCCCGTCCATTCACACTTCACTTGCCACAGCAGAATCTACCAAAACACCGCCACAAGATATGGAGAGCGTAGAGCAAGATATTCCCCTTATTTTTGAAAAACGTAATGAGGTTCTGGCCAAAGGGGACGGTAACGGTATTGACGACTACGCAGTTCTTACCTCCGATGTTGCTCGTGCTGATGGTGAACTTATCTCGCGTGACACTGATAGATCTCTAGCAGAGCAACCCCTGAGCGTAGTTGAGATTACCGATATCCAGGTTCATCACGATAATGCTGAAGCCACCGTTACTGTGCGCAGCGAGCGCTCCGAACTTGCCGGTGATAACGGAATTTCTGAAGTCAACGGGGGAGCAGAACAACGCGTCCACCTCACCCTAAAACACGATTCCAATCGCTGGAAACTGGTGAAAGCAGAACCCATCTCATCATAAAAATAGGTGGGTAAGAACGTAAAGTTCTTACCCACCTATGAGGTGCAATGTCTCTATAACCTAGATGGTCAGAGCGATGATGACGTTGATAACCGCCAAGCCACCTACAGCATGCGCTAAACCTGTAGAAACAGGCAAACCCTGCTTGTACTTTTTCTGGCCAATGAAAGCACAAACAACAATTGCCAAAGCAATCAGCATCTTGATGCCGTAACCCATGTGGCTAATCTGGGCACCGTTTGACGTAGCCAAAATGTACATCGTCAAACCCGTAATAAACGCGAGCAAAGCTGCGTGAAACTGACCGGGCAAAACCTTCGGCGGCTTAAAGTTAGCCACCCACAAACCGATAATGAGTACCACGCTAATAACGTGCAAAATGAGCAAAATAGTATGAAGCATACTTTTACTCTACGCACTCCACTT
>JBHWPN010000100.1:0-2788 GCA_043424895.1 Rothia sp. (in: high G+C Gram-positive bacteria)
TCAAAGATTGACCGCCCGTTACTTGCGAAGTGGGCAGAGAAAACCTTGACCGGCAAGAAAGCGAAGTTGAAAAAATGACTGCTTTTTCACAGCATCCCCTCACCGACGACTCGTTCGCCGAACTACGCGACGAGCGCGTTCTAGTAACCGGGGCCTCCGGCATGTTGGGTCGTGAAGTTGCCCTGAAACTTTTGCGCGAGGGCTACCAGGTAAGGGTTCTTCAACGCTCAGATGCGCAATTAGAATCTTTATTACCTTCATCTGTAGCATCGCGTTTGAGCCAGGTTCGCGGGTCAGTTTCTGATGCAACAACCGTGGATCAGGCTATGCAGGATGTTTCTGGCGTCATCCATATCGCGGCGAAGGTCTCTGTCTCAGGAGCGTGGGAAGACTACGTTGAGGCAAACATTGTGGGAACGCGTACGATGATTGAGACCGCTAAAAAACACGGGGTGAAGAAGTTTATCTATGTTTCATCCCCCTCTGTTGCCCATGCTGGCTCTTCGTTGGTGGGTGAGGGTAACACTGCCGCAGATCCCGAGCACGCCCGCGGTAACTATGCCCGTTCGAAAGCCTACGCCGAAAAACTCGCTTTGGAGTCAGATTCTGATGACTTCAAGGTTGGTGTATTGCGCCCTCATCTGATCTGGGGCCCTGGAGATACTCAGTTAGTAGAGCGTCTGATTGAGCGAAGCGCCGCCGGACGTCTGCCCCTACTCGATGGTGGCACCGGCCTTATTGACACTGTGTATATTGATAACGCGGTGGACGCGATTGTTGCAGGCTATGAGCGTATCGACCATATTCACGGTCAACCTCTCGTGGTGACCAACGGTCAACCTCGCACCGTCGCAGAGCTTCTTGCAGGTTTCGCCAATGCAGCCGGTGTGCCGGCACCGTCTAAGAGCATCCCGGCAAAGGTTGCCTATGCAGCCGGTAAGGTCATCGAAAAAGCGTGGGAGATTAAACCTGGGGCAGATGAGCCTCCGATGACAGCGTTCTTAGCGGAACAGTTATCTACCGCGCACTGGTTTGATCAGCGCAAGACTCGGGAACTTTTGGATTGGACGCCTGCGGTCTCTATCGAAGAGGGCTATGAGCGACTGCGTTCCTTCTACGCTGGTCGGTATACCAAGTAGCACGCACTTCAAAAGAATTGCTTGAATTTTAGCGGGGCAGACATCTTCATGGTTATCTGCCCCGCTAAATTTTTATTTATTTTTTCTGTTCTTCCGAAGAACGCGGCGCTCTTTGACAACGCGGGCACAGGTAAGAACTGCCGGTCATAAAGGGCTCACGAACAATGATTGAGTGAACTCCTGCCTCAAGGCAACGAGGGCACGGTTTTCCTGCTTGACCGTAGGCGTTCAAGGACCGATCAAAATAACCGGATTGTCCATTGACGTTAACGTACAGCGCATCAAAGCTGGTTCCCCCTGCTATCAGAGCTTCTTTCATAACATCAGAAATAGCATCAACAAGCACGCGCGATTGAGTAGCGCTCAAGGTTTTCGCGGGTTTATTATAATGTAGCTTTGTCCGCCACAGCGCCTCATCGGCATAAATATTTCCCACCCCAGAAATCACCGACTGGTCCAAGAGCAAACGCTTAATACCGCTGGATGTCTTACGTAACTTTGCGCGGAATTCTTCGTACGAAAAATTCGGATCAAGGGGATCACGTGCAATATGTGATATCGCACGGGGAACAAGAGGGAGATTAAGAACTGACCGAGAAGCGGCGGGCAACGGCTCCCCTGCTGAATCCGTTGATGGCTCCCAATCATCTAAGAACATACCGCCAAAAATTCGTTGATCAACAAAGCGAAGCTGAGTTTCAGAACCGTCTCTCAGTTTCACATCTATCGTTATTTTCAGGTGTTTATCAGGCTCAAAACTCGAATCTTTGAACAGAACCTGACCGCTCATCCCTAAATGAATAACAAGAGACCACGGAGCGATAGAAGGTTCAGCATCATCTGTTGAGTTTACCGTTTCGTGTGCATTATCAGTTGCTAAAACCAGCCACAGATACTTACCCCGTCGGGCGGCGTCCACTATCTTTGCACCCGTTAGCTCATTTTCGAACTGAGCAGGCTCACCCATATGCCGCCGGAGCGACCGGGGATCGTGCACTGTTACCCGCTCGATTACGGCATCCAGCGCATGCTCAACAATACCGGCTCGCACAGTTTCAACTTCAGGTAATTCGGGCATCTTCACAACCTACAAAAGTAAATGGGCGGTACATCAACTGTACCGCCCAGAGCAGACCGTTTTAGGACTGCGTCAAAATTTTATAGCCGCGATGAGCAGCTTCGCGTTCGGCTTCTTTTTTATTTGTGCTCTCGCCGCTGCTGGCAACGATGTCCTCACCATCAATCACCAATACGGCGGTATAACGACGCGCGTGGTCGGGGCCAACCCCAGTAATCCGGTAACTCGGCTCCCCCTTGGACAGGGATGCTGCTAGCTCCTGGATCTTTGTCTTCCAGTCTGCGCCGGCGCCCAGTACGTACTCATCATCTAAGAGATCGCCGGTGAGACGAAGAACCAATGCACGCGCTGATTCACGGCCTGCGCTCATGTAAACTGCACCGAAAATAGCTTCGAGAGTATCCGCTAGAATCGAATCTTTATCGGCGCCACCGCTTCGCTTTTCACCCTTGCCTAAACGGATATAGGGCCCTAGGTCAAGCGATCGTGCAATCTGAGCGAGTGTACGGGTGGAGACCACTGCGTGATGTCGTGACACTAACTCACGTTCAGGTACATCTGGAAAACAGGT
>JBHWPN010000101.1:0-10881 GCA_043424895.1 Rothia sp. (in: high G+C Gram-positive bacteria)
GACTAACAAACTCAATTACCGCTGGCCCCTGCACCTCACCCTGTTGCTCGACGCGCTCATCAAGCAGTCACCCCAACCCCTCGAACACTTGCGCTCCAGCTTTACGAGCCAAGCGCGCGTCCACCTGCCAGCCGGGCTAGAAATCACCGACACCCAAATCAACAAAGACACCACAGTAGACCTCAAAAAGCTGGTTGATATGTACTGACGGCTTTAGTGCCGACAATTATCAGAGCACTAAAACATCAACCACCACCTGCTGTGGCGTACGATCACCAAGACCCTCATACAACCGATGCTCACTCCACCAAGCAACCCAGCCAGCAGCCTCAGCCTCCAACCGAGCGCTGCATGCCCAGGGCCTTCAGCTCATGTGTGTAGTCCTCAGCAATATTTAGTTTCTCAAGTGCTGATGTAGAAGAATAAGAAAAGCACCAGTGCTCTTTTAAAAAGTTATTACCACTCAAGGATTAAAGATGAGCAACCAACCTCTACATGAAGTTCCACCATGGCCGTACTTCGTACGCCCTATTTTGATGTATCTTTCGGACAAGCAACCTCATCAACGTCGACAAATCGGTGACGCCGCGGTCAGGATCGCTAATTTGACGCACGAGGCTGCGAACGAAACCATAGACTCCGGTATGAAAAAGTCTTACCACCGAGTTGGTTGGGCAATTTCAAACCTCACTAAAGCGGAATGGATTAGCCGAAAAGCTGCAGGAATCTACGTTATTACTGATAAGGGTTTGGAGTGGCTCTCAAATAATCCTGACAAAAACCTAACCCATTCAGAAGCTAATGTTCTCTTCCGAGAGTATTGGAAAAAATCTACCCAGGGTAAAGACGATTCCACCACTCAAGCATCCGCATTGAAAGCAGAATCTCCCACAGAACAGATAGAAATTGCTGTTGAGACTCTGCGTCAATCTACAGCTTCTGAACTTCTACAGCGACTTCGAAATTCTGACCCAGCTTTCTTTGAAAATGCGGTAGTCAAAGTACTTCTTGCCATGGGATATGGCGGAGCAGAACAAAGAGGCAAAACCATCGGTGGCACCGGAGACGGTGGGGTTGATGGTGTTATCGACCAAGATGCTTTAGGACTAGAGAAAATCTATGTTCAAGCAAAACGGTATGCAGAAGGCAATAACATTGGAAGCGCAACAATCCGAGAGTTTATCGGTTCTCTAGCATCGCTGGGGGCAAAGTCCGGAGTCTTTATCACCACAAGCACCTTCAGTCCGGCAGCAATTCAAGCGGCTTCTCTCCTTACACAAAACATTGCGCTCATCGATGGTGAACGTCTGGTGAACCTCATGATTAAGTACAAAGTTGGAGTACAAACTAAGAAAACTTATGAGGTCGTTGATATCGACGAGGACTTCTTCGAAGATTCAGATATCTAAAGACAATTTGTGAAATCTTCAAGTCGTAGCCTCGGACTTCCCTCCCGGGGCTACGGTTTTTTGCACTATTTTCATAACGATTCAGTACTCTGCTCACCCCAATCATCACAGTTTCATAACACTTTTGAATCCCTCTTGACCAGTGGTTTTGGCGGGCTCAATAATGAGGTATCGATACAACGTAGTATCACCGAGGCCTGAAAGGCACCACCCATGAAAACCACTCCGCTCGCCGTTGGCGCGCTCGCATTCACCGCTCTTCTCGCTGGTTGCTCATCCAACACGACCGCCGAAAACACTCCCGAGACACCCGCGTCCTCAACATCAACGAGCGCAACCGCTACCCCATCGGCGTCAGGCTCCCCCGAGCAAAGCACCGCACGCACCAGCAGCTCAGCTGAAGCCACCGAGAGCAGCGAAGCATCCTCGGCAGAAGCAACCGAAAGCACAGCAGTCACTGGCACCGTTGAAACAGCGTCGCCCGAGGCAGCAACATCACCAGATGCAAACACTCTGCCCGTCACCACAACGTCAAAGCCAAGTGAATCTCCCTCAGCAATCTCAAACACCGACCTTGTCAGCTACACCGCCGCAGACCCAGCGCAATACCAGCACACCGCTGGTCCCGCACAGCCCGGCACTCTCGCTTTCAACTACAACGGTATGAACTGCTACCTAGCTGACGGAGAGGTATCTTGCAACGGATTCGACTCAACCAATAACGTCAACTTCTTCTTCAGCGACCACGGCTTCACCGAAGTTCCCGCGGACCAGCCCGGTTCAGCGTCAGACATGGCACCGGCACAAAACACTCTGCCTGACGGCTACGAGCTCTCATCACAAGGCGCATCCTGCCGCGTCGGTCAACACACCCTCGTGTGCGACAACGCCAGCGGCACCTCCTTCGGCATTGGCCCGGACGGTTACTTCCAGGGCTAAACCAGAGCAACTACACACCAAAAGCCGGGACTCAGCAACTACTGGGCCCCGACTTTTGCCGATTAAAACTCTTCCACACGGAAAACAAAACCGCACGTCACATTGATTTTTAAACCGTAAAACGTTCACTTATTCTCTGCCATTCGCACCAAAGAATACGATCCCGAAACCTACACCCGCTACCACGGCGTAGATTTGCGCGCTAAGGCTGAGGCCGAGAACGTCGGCACGATCACCCTGTTTAATATTGCGGTGTGTCTGCCGCAGATTATCGGTTCGGTAGCAGGCTTCTTCTTGGTACCTGCCTTCGGTGGTAACCTCTCATACATGATGCTCTTTGGCACAGTCTTCATGCTCATCCGTGCAGTGTCCGTTTACAACGTCCATGAGGGACGCTAGTTCACCGCTTTACGCGCCACGTAGCGAAAGCCTCGGGATAGATTCCCGGGGCTTTCGCTATATATCCGCTTGAGGTGATTTACTGTAGCAGTTCTTCGTCCGCGTCCAATGCCCATGATGCAAAGGACTGGTCTGCGTTCTCGCGGTAAGCTACGAAGTTGCGAGTCAAGCGTTCAACGTAGTCCGCCAGCTCGTGCTGCGCGACCTTGAGGCCTCGCACCGTACGTCCAACATTGCCCTCGCCCTTGTTGGTGTAGTCCGCCAGTTGCCCACCAAGATGTACCTGGTAACCGGGCATACGCTCACCGTCAACGGTAATAATCTGCCCCTTGAGCCCAATATCAGCGGTCTGAATGCGAGCGCAGGAGTTCGGGCAGCCATTGATGTGCAAGGTGAGCTTAGCCGGTAGCTGATCTTCGATATCCGTTAGGCGGTTTTCGAGTTCAGCGATAACTTCGGTGGCAACGTCCTTGGTTTCGACGATGGCAAGCTTGCAGAATTCGATACCGGTGCACGCCATGGTGTTGCGGCGGAACAGCGACGGCGCGTGTGCCAAACCGAGCTCGTTGAGACCCTGGACGACTGCCGGTACTTTGTCACCGGGAATATCGAGTGCCACGAACTTCTGGTAGACGGTGGTGCGCAAGCGATGCGAGCCGTTGGTTTCGAGAAGGTCAGCTAGTGCAATGAGCTTGCTGCCCGAGAAGCGTCCGACGGTGGTTGCTGCCCCGATGTAGTAATTGCCGTCTTTTTGTTCGTGTACGCCGATGTGATCGCCGGATACTTCGGGTACCGGTGCGGCGGGGCCGTCAGCGAGTTTGAAACCGAGGTATTCGGTTTCGAGAACGTCGCGGATCTTTTCCGGGCCCCAGTCTGCGAGCAGGAACTTCATGCGAGCGCGGTTGCGCAGGCGCCGGTAGCCGTAGTCACGGAAGATGGAGGTGACGCCTGCCCAGACTGCGGGTGCTTGTTCCGGGGTGACGAATGCGCCCAGGCGTTCTGCGAACTTGGGGTTGGTGGACAGTCCGCCACCTACCCACAGGTCGAAGCCAAGGCCGAGGTCTGGGTGTTCAACGCCGATGAGGGCGATGTCGTTGATTTCGTGAATAACATCCTGCGAAGGATGCGCCGAAATCGCGGTCTTGAACTTACGCGGCAGGTTTGAGAATTCGTGGCTGCCGATATATTCGTCCCTAATTTTCTCGATGACCGGGGTGGGGTCAAAGAGTTCGTCTTTGGCGATTCCTGCAACAGGTGAGCCGAGGATAACGCGCGGTACGTCGCCGCATGCCTCGGTGGTCTGCAACCCTACTTCATCTAGTCGACGCCAGATTTCGGGTACATTTTCGACCTCTACCCAGTGCAACTGGATGTTCTGGCGGTCGGTGATATCTGCGGTGTCGCGGGCAAAATCGCGGGAGATTTCGCCAATGACGCGTGCCTGCTGCGTGGTGAGCTGGCCGCCGTCGATGCGCACGCGCATCATAAAGTACTTGTCTTCAAGCTCTTCGTTAGACAGGGTTGCGGTTTTGCCGCCGTCGATGCCGGGCTTGCGCTGGGTGTAAAGACCCCACCAGCGAAAGCGTCCGTGAAGGTCGTGATCTTCAATGGAATCAAAACCTTTGCTGGCGTAGGTGTTGAGGATGCGGTCGCGAACGTTCAGACCGTCATCGTCAAGCTTCCATTCTTCGTTACCGTTGAGTGCCTGCTTACCGTCAATCTTCCACTGGCCGTTGGGCTTAGCGGAGCGCGGTGCCTTCTTTTCAGGTGTGGCATCATCGGCTCGGGGTGTCAGTGTTTTTGCCATGAGTTTCTTACCTTATGTGAATCTTTTTCTTTAGTGAGTTGTTGAGGGCGCAATTTTTTCGCTGTAGTAGCGCGGGCGGGCAGTGAGCTTTTTGTTGGCGAGCATTCCGCGAATACTCAGGCCGCCGCCGACGAGCACTACGAGTGCGTAGGCAAACGGGGCAAACTGCTCGTGGTGGGGAATCGTATCCAGCACGTACCCCATGTTGGTAAGCACTAGCGTCGTGCCGACGAAACCGCCCAGTACCGTGGGGTTGACGATGCTGACCAGCCACGCGGCAATCGGGGCTGCCACCATACCGCCCAGTAGAAGACCGCCCACAGCCATCAGATGCTGTACAAGGTCATTCCACATAGCCAGCAGAAAACCGGCGGACGCGGCAAGAGTCACCAAAAACTCGGCGGTATTGACGGTGCCAATAATGCGCCTGGGCTCTTCGCGCCCAATGCTCAGCAGAGTCGATGATGTCACCGGGCCCCAGCCGCCGCCACCGGCAGCGTCCACAAACCCGCCTAACAAACCTAGAACTGAGAGCATGCGTCCGCGCGGAACACCGCCGCACTTACTCGTTGACTTACCGCGAGCAAAACGAATCACCAAGCTCATACCAATCAGCGTCAGAATTCCCGCAGTCACGGGCTTAGCGAAAGCCAACGAAATATGCGCTAGCAGCGTGGCACCCACAAAAGCACCAATAGCGCCGGGAATGCCGAGTTTCAGCACCACAGCCCAGTCAACATTCTTGAACTTCCAGTGACTCAGACCAGAAACCAAGGTTGTACCGAGTTCAGCCACATGCACCGTTGCTGATGCCGATGCGGGGTTCATCATCGCCAGCGCCATCAGCAACGTCGTTGATGTAACGCCAAAGCCCATACCCAAACTGCCATCAACCAGCTGGGCCGCTGCTCCCCCTAACGCAATCAGAATCAAAGAGCGCATACCAGCCTCTTAACCGTTGAACCACGCCTCGCGTTACGCGGCGCGTCCAACCAATCCTGCTGCTAGGGTGTTGCCGTCTTGCGCGTCGATGACTAGGAACGAGCCCACGCGTCCTCGACCGGAATACTGCTCAACGGGAAGCGGCTGGGCAAGCTGAATGTTCACCGTCGCAATGTCGTTGAGCGCAACTTCTTCAGCCGGTGCTGAGGTTGATGAGTCAATATCAAAAACGCTGTCAATACTGCGGACGCGCGCACGCACCAGCGACGTTCCGTAGCGAACATTCACCCTAGCGCCAGGCTTGAGCGACTTTTCAGATAGTCCCACTAGGGTTGCGGTGAACTCGCGCTGATCTTCAGGACGCTGCGCTGAGCTCAGCAAGTCACCGCGTGAGAGGTCAACATCGTCAGCCAACAGCAGCACTACAGAATCATCGACACCGGCACTATCCACAGCACCGTCAGTTGTCTCGATGCGAGTGACCGTAGAGCTCAGCCCGTTACCCGTAGCCACGCTATCGCCCACGCGCACGCTACCTGCGGTCACGCGTCCAGCATAACCGCGGTAATCCTTGCCGTAATCACGAATCACGTACTGGATCGGGAAGCGGAACTCGGTGGAAGTATCGTTAGTGGTCTCGATGGTCTCCAACAAGTGCAAGACGGTTGGTCCGTCATACCACGAAGTGTTTTCAGAGGGTTCAACCACGTTATCGCCCAGCAAAGCACTGATCGGAATAACGTTGACGTCTTCCACACCGCGCTCGCGCGCCAAAGCGGTAAATTCGTCGCGAATGTTCTCGAAGACTTCCTGCGAGAAATCAACCAGGTCAATCTTGTTCACTGCCAAGATCACGTGCTTAATACCGAGTAAACCGGCGACGCTCAGGTGGCGGCGAGTCTGGGTGACCACACCGTGGCGGGCGTCCACCAGCAGCACCACAACGTCTGAGGTTGACACACCGGTCACCGTATTGCGCGTGTACTGCACGTGACCGGGGGTATCCGCCAGAATAAAGGTGCGCTGCGCGGTTGAGAAGTAGCGGTAAGCAACATCAATGGTGATGCCCTGCTCACGTTCAGCACGCAAACCATCCACCAGCAACGAAAGGTCAATATGCTCAAGACCCTTCTCACGCGAAGTACGTTCTACAGCCGACAACTGGTCAGCAAGCACACTCTTTGTGTCGTGCAATAGGCGACCCACAAACGTCGACTTACCGTCATCCACGCTACCGGCGGTACACAGGTGAAGGGTCTGACGCTGCTGTAGTACCTGCGAAGCAGTGTTTTCAGGTGTAAGAGTCATTTTAGAAATACCCTTCCTTCTTGCGGTCTTCCATAGCGGATTCACTCAGGCGGTCATCGGCACGCGTGGCACCGCGTTCAGTCAAAGTAGATGTAGAGATTTCGGTGATGATGTCTTCAATAGTCACAGCGTCTGACAGCACAGCACCGGTGCACGACATATCACCCACCGTGCGGTAACGAACACGCTTAGTCTGCGTGGTCTCATCCTTGCGTGGGCCACCCCACTCACCGGCAGTCAGCCACATACCATCGCGCTCAAATACCTCACGGTCATGCGCAAAATAAATCGGTGGAAGCTCAATACCGCGAGCACCGATGTACTCCCAAATATCAGCCTCAGTCCAGTTAGAAATCGGGAACACGCGGATATTCTCACCGGGCAGGTGACCACCGTTGTACAGGTTCCACAGTTCAGGACGCTGGCGGCGAGGATCCCAACCGCCAAAAGAGTCACGCACCGAGAAGATGCGCTCCTTAGCGCGCGCACGCTCCTCATCGCGTCGTGCACCGCCAAGAACCGCGTCGTACCTCTGCTCTTCGATAGTCTCCACCAAAGGCACGGTCTGAAGCGGATTACGAGTACCATCAGGGCGCTCCTGCAACTCGCCGCGATCAATCCAATCCTGCACTTTAGCCACACGCAAACGCGCACCGGTCTTCTCAACCAGATTGTCTCGGAACGCTAAAACCTCAGGAAAGTTATGGCCGGTATCAACATGCAACAGCTCAAACGGCACCGACGCAGGTGCAAAAGCACGACGCGCCAACTCGTAGACAACAACAGAGTCCTTACCGCCAGAAAACAGCAAACCGACCTTGTCGAACTGCCCCGCGACCTCGCGAAGAATATGAATCGACTCGTTCTCTAAATCTTTAAGATGGGGTGAAAGTGAAGTTAATGTGCTCATGTGTGCAAACCGCATTCCGTCTTGTTAAATCCTGCCCATCGTCCACTACGAGGGTCCTGCCCTTCCTCAACCTTGGCGGTGCACGGTGCACATCCAATCGAAGGGTAACCAGCTAGCGTCAGCGGGTGGACAATCAAATCTTTATCTTCAATAAACTGCTGAGTCTCTTCCAAGCTCCACGTGACCAGCGGCGAAATCTTCAACCGACCATTCGCGTCGATATCCAACGCCGGGGTCTTAGCACGCAACGGTGAATCCGCGCGACGCAAGCCCGTAATCCATCCAACATACGGCCCCATAAAGCTCGCCAAAGGCTCAACCTTACGCATTCGACAACACGCCGTCGGATTCGAAGCGAAAAGATCTTTACCGTACGTAGCATCCTGCTCAACAGTGCTCAGTAAAGGCTTAGCCGTAATCAGCTCCTGCGGATAACGCTGCTTCACCTGCTCAGCCACCGTCAGCGTCTCAGGAAAGTGATACCCGGTATCAAGAAACAGAAAATCAGCATTCGGCAAATAATCCGCCGCCAACTCAGCCAGAACAGTGTTCTCCATCGACAGGGTCACCGCCAACTTGCCCTGCACATGCCCATGCGCCCACTCCAAGATCTCCTGAGCGCTCGCATCGTACAAAGCGTCAGCGTACTGCTCAACAAGCTGCTGATTGTGGGACTTTTCAGCATCGCTCAGCTGCAGCGGGGGTTGAGTGCCCTCCGGGCTGACCTCAGGATTTTTGAGTGAGCGTGCATCAGACCCAATCCCAAAATTCTTAAATGTTGGTATTGCCTGCGGCATGGGACGTCCTTCCAACTGTGTGTTCAGTTGGTTGTCAGTCTAAACACCTACCACTAGGAGTTTCACGTACTTTTTAGTCTGACCGTCATGTCACGTAGAGATTCGTCAGAAAAAGTAACTTTGCAATTTTGCGTAAAGAGTAAATATGCAGAATCGCGCCTGTACGCGTGATTTTAAGTCGTTCTCAGGAGCGATTCTAGTGTTTTTAATACTTCTTCATATTCCCGGTGAGAGGCGCAAGATCATCGGCTTTCGTCGCATTGCGTCACGCTGAGCAAGACTTCAGAAGAAGCATGACACAATAAGTTACATGCGTATTTTGTCTATTCAGTCTGCAGTTGCTTACGGTCATGTGGGTAACTCTGCAGCAGTATTTCCTCTGCAGCGTCTCGGGCACGAGGTCATGCCCGTCAACACCGTTTTGTTCTCTAATCACACCGGTTACGGTGCCTGGCGCGGTCCGCTGATCTCTGGCGATGACGTCCGCGAGATTGTTACCGGCATTGAGGAACGTGGCGGACTTGATGATACGGCACTCGTGATTTCGGGCTACCAGGGTGGCTCGTCCATTGGTGACGCAATCCTGGATGCGGTTACTAAAGCCCGCGCTAAGAACCCTGATGTTCTCTACTCCTGCGATCCGGTACTCGGAAATGCGACCTCCGGTTGCTTTGTTTCGCCCGAGGTTCAAGAACTTATTCGCGACCGCGTCATTCAGCATGCTGACATCATCACCCCCAACCAGTTCGAACTCGGTTTTGTGACTAACACCGACCCCAAGACCTTGGACGAGGTACTTGAGTCTGTCAAAAAGGCACAAGAAATTGGTCCGAACACTGTTTTAGTCACCAGCGTCTCAACCCCGGACACCCCAGAAGACTCCATTCAGATGCTCGCTGTTTCAGGTGATGAAGCATGGCTGATTACAACCGACCGTCTGCCCATGAAAGCTAACGGCTCAGGCGATGTCACCCAGGCACTTTTTGCCTCACACTTCGCATCCGGTAAGTCGCTGAAAGAAGCGCTGGAGCTGACCACCGCGTCAGTCTACGAACTGCTCAAGAAGACCCTGGATTCAGGCCAGCGAGAACTCCAGCTCATTGAAGCTCAGGAATCGTACGTAGCGCCTCAGATGAAGTTCGAGGCGCAGCGTATCAAGTAGCGTCAGGCGGCCCCGCCATTGACCCGGTGTTTTTTGCGTGAACCGGCTATAACCAACCGCCGGTTCACGCCAAAACGCCGGGTCAACGCGTCATGGGGCCACACAGCCGTTAGGACGCGTCCGCCTCCAGCACGCGCTCCTTAGCTACCGAGGCTACGACGTATGCCGCCTCCTCATCACCAGGAATAACGAGAGGCTCAGCCACAATCAGGCTCTCCCCCGCACCATCGAGCTTGTGCAACAGACCTTGGAAGAAACCGCGTCCCATGAGGTAGGTAGAGACAAAATTCGCTGAATACTCCCGAGACACATCAGCGATTTTGGGATCAATCGAGGCTACAAAACCGTGGGGTACATACTGTGATACCAAGGTGCTAAAGATTTCAGACTGTAATTCGACAGCTTCTCGCCCATCAGGACGCGAGGAGCCTGCAGCCGCCATCACAATCTGACCATAACCATCCCATCCGGCTTCTTCAAGTCGCGTCCGCTGCAGTTTAGCTAGTTCAGCAGATGGTCCCAGAGCTCGGGCGATGCGGACGTCGCGAGCAGGTGAAGCATCAGCCGCCTTCTTCATATCCACCTGGGTGTGATAGCCAGTGGATAGCAGCAGCGGCACCATAATGACTTCATCTTCTGAAGCAAACTCCGCAACAACTGCATCTAAAGACGGTTCTTGCACATCAACGTACGCTTCATGCACCTGAAACTCCCCCGCGAACTCATCCTCAAGTTGCTGAGCGAGGGATTGTCGGATGGCGTCAATGGTGGCGCGTCCGTCAGGGCTATCGGTGCCGTGCGCAACTGCGATGACGTGTTTCATATTATTCATTTATCTGATTAATTGCTCGAACCCAATGAAACGCATTTTCGTAATCCTGCTTCGATATATTACGCATATGGGATATGTGGTTTCTTATAGGGGTCATCTCTGATTTCATGCGGGACCATTGACCATTTGGTAAGCCAAAATCACCAAGCGATAACATCTCCCGCAAGTCTAGTAGTTCACCAAAAGTTAGCCACGATAGAGGATCTGAAATATTTTTAATATTTTTCACCTCTGGGAATCCTCCAAGCTGAGCTCTTTCAACAATTTGGGCCTTTGAGGTATCTGGAACACGATTCCTCCATAAACTATCGCTATCCAGTTTATTCCTAAATAATGCTCTAACTTTTCTCTCAAGAGTCCAAACATATTCGACTAA
>JBHWPN010000102.1:0-5357 GCA_043424895.1 Rothia sp. (in: high G+C Gram-positive bacteria)
ATGGCCGGGCGCATGAGGTTTTTTGCTTGAAGTGGATCGTATCCGGCGCGTTGATGTTTGAGGGTGGTGAGGTGCGCGGACGCGTTCTTCCACAGGTAGGCGCAAAGGTAGATGAGGATAATGATGGCTACGGGGGTACGCATGACACCTGTTGCAATGAATAACAGGATGATTACCGCAATGAGCGCTAATCCGGTGTAGGAGGTTATTTTGACAGCAGTGGATTTTTTAGCACCGCATAATATAGCCAATGACTCAATCGCATGACCGCCATCTAGCGGGTAGGCAGGTAAGAGATTGAAAAACGCAATGGCGAGATTAGCATCCGAGGCAAGTCGCACACCAAAGGCGAAGGATCCCGGCTCTAGAAACTGCAACCCCAGGTAACCTGCTAGGGCAAAGAGAACATTCACTGCAGGCCCTGCCAGTGAGACCAACAAAGAATTTGCCGCACTCCCCTGGGTAAGTTTGGTAAAACCGCCCCACAGCGTCATGGATAAGAAATGGACTTTTTGTCCACCGGCACGTCCAACGGCTGCATGCGCTAGTTCGTGAACAAACACTGCTGTTGCCACCAAGATCGCAACGGTGGTTGAGATGATAAACCCGTCAGCCCAAGTAAGTCGTGGCAATCGCTGCATATAAAACGCGTAACCAACGATAACGATTGCCATAAACACAAACCAAGAGGTGCGCAGGTAGATAGGGGCACCAAAAATATGTGCAATTCTCACACCGCGAGCATCTTGTGGCATGTCTTTACCTTTAGGCTGGGAAGCAATCATCAGTATCCTTTCATCCTACCGATATCCAAGAGCGAGAAACGGATTACTTTTCACTGAGCGAACCTTTACAGCCTTGATCAGCGGTAAAATAGAGAATAATGAGTTCAGAACAAACACCCCGTGCCCGCACTCTCAGAGAACTTCTTTCTCCAGAGGGTGAAATGTTTACTGTTGTCCTTGCGGCTTTTGAGGGCTGGAATGATGCCGGCGGGGCGGCAAGTGAAGCCCTGCAGTACTTGACGCGGTTGTGGGATTTTACGCCGCATGCAGGTATGGATGATGAAAAGTATTTTATCTACACCCATCAGCGCCCACTGATGCTCTCGCAAGATGATGGCGGGGCTGAGATTATGTGGCCTGAAATCTCGGTGCAGATCACTGAGTTGCCTGAATTTAATTTGCGCGTTGTTATAGTGGCGGGGCCAGAACCTACTCACTTGTGGAAGAGTTTTGTTGAAGACTTTTACAGGTTGACTGAGCAGTTTAAGGCAGGTGCAGTCATTTTGCTCGGTGGCCTGCTAGCAGAAGTCCCGCATACCCGTCCTTTCCCTGTGTCCATTACCAGCGGATCGATGCTGATGCAGCAGCTCGAGTGTGTGCATCCCACAAGCTACACCGGCCCAACGGGTATCACCGGTGTTCTTTCCTTATCAGGTACCGAATATGCAATGCCGGCAACCAGTTTATGGGTTTCGATTCCGCACTACGTTGGCCAGCCGCCGCATCCTAAAGCAACTCTGGCTTTGTTGAAAAAGCTGGAGGCTTTTCTCGGTATCGCGATTTCGCTCAAACCTTTGGAAGAAGAAGTGGATGCGTGGGAGCGAGGAGCCGCGGAGTTACTTGAGGATGAACGCGAACTCGCCCAATACGTCGCTCAGCTTGAGAGCACCTACGATATGGAAAATGATTCTCGGGCGACCGGTGATGACATAGCCGCTGAATTTGAGCAGTTTCTCAAGCGTCGCGAACAGTAAGTTCTTGACATGAAAAACCCGCGAAAACCTCATCAAGGGCTTTCGCGGGTTTTGTTTTTTGGATGCTAACGACGCACCAGCTGGTATCTTTAGAGCTTTACACCGAATCGGGCGTCGAGCAAAGCCGCAACCAGAGCGCCACCGCCGGTGTGCCCGTGCTGTGCCCACTGCTCAATACGTTCTAAGGCAGTAGGAGTATCAAGATCATCTGCCAGGAGCTGCCGAACGTCTTCTACCAGCTCACGCGCAGCGCCATCATCCTCACCGGCAGCGGCCGTGACCGCCTGAGAAATAACACCAAAACGGGTCTGAGCTTGTGCGAGGAGTTCATTAGTCCAGAACCAATCGTTGCGGTAATGATTGCTCATAATTGCCAAGCGAATGACACCGGGGTTAATACCTGCTGCGCGCAACTTCGAAACCAGCACCAGGTTACCCAACGACTTACTCATTTTCTCGCCCTCAAGCCCCACCATACCGGTGTGTGCAAAATGCTGAGCCATCGGTACGTGGTCGATAGTGTAGGCATGCGCCGCCCCCATCTCATGGTGCGGGAACTGCAAATCAGAGCCGCCCCCTTGAACAGTGAACGGGGCAGGTAAGAACTGCTGGGAAATCATGGTGCACTCAATGTGCCAGCCGGGGCGACCGCGTCCTAGCGTCCCACCGTCCCAGGCAGGCTCACCTTCGCGCTCTACACGCCACAGCAAAGGATCCAGCGCATCCTTTTTGCCAGGACGCTGGGGGTCTCCCCCGCGCTCAGCAAAAACAGGAAGCATCTGCTCGCGGTTCAAGTTGGAGATATCTCCCAAATGCCACCCATGAGGATCACCTTCACCTAAACGCTGAGCAGCCTCAACATCAAAGTAAACATCACCGTCGGGAGCAACAACACCGTTATCGTCGGTAAACCCGGGAACACGATAGGCAATACCCTGCTCAATCCAGCGCTCAACAGCAGGCACAATCCACTCAATGGACTCAACAGCACCCACGTAGTGATCGGGAGCAATAACGTTTAGCGCCTCCATATCACCAAAGAACAGCTCCGTCTGATCTTTAGCTAACTCCCGCCAATCAACACCGGTAGCCTCCGCACGCTCCAACAAAGGATCGTCAACGTCGGTTACGTTCTGCACGTAAGCAACCTCCATACCGGCATCTCGCCAGGCACGGTTAAGCATGTCAAACGCTACGTAAGTGGACGCATGCCCCATATGGGTTGCATCGTAAGGAGTAATACCGCACACATACAAGCTCGCCTGATCCTCAAAAGACAACTCAACTTTTTTCTGCGCAGCAGTATCAAAAATATGCGGAACCGGCGCTTTGCCCGGCAACTGAGCGATCTCAGGACTCTTCCAAGACTCCATACAAAACCTCTTCTAATATTTCGTTTCTGGATAAAACAATACCCGCTCACCGAAGTCTGTGAGCGGGTATGAAAGCAGTTGGCTTAATTACGCTGCAAGAATCCCAAGACCCAGCAAAATGTACACAATGGCACCCAACGCAATGCGGTACCACACGAACAAACCATAGGTATTAGATGAAACGTACTTCAAGAACCAGCCAATCATCAGGTAACCAGAGACAAACGCTACAAGAGTTGCCACTACCGTTGAACCCAAACCGTAGTAACCGGTAAAACCTTCACTGAAGCTGTCAGCAAGCTTGAAAAGACCGGATGCGAACACTGCAGGAATCGCCAGCAAGAAAGAATAACGCGCAGCAGCCTCTCGGGTGTAACCCATCAGCAAACCAGCAGTAATAGTACCGCCCGAGCGTGAAACACCGGGAATCAGCGCCAACGCCTGAGCAAAACCAAAAATCAGACCGTGCTTCACGTTCAAATCTTTAAGCTCACGCTGCTCTTTACCAATACGATCAGCAATCCCCAAGAAAATCGCGAACACTATCAACATGGTCGCAACAATCCACAGGCTACGGAACGTCGTATCAATATAGTTTTCAAGCAGCAAGCCCAAAATACCGATAGGCAACGAACCGATAATAATGAACCAGCCCATACGAGCATCCGGGTCCTTCTTATCGACTTTACCGGTCAAAGAACCGAACCACTTACCGATAATGCGCACAATATCGCGCCAGAAAAACAATAAAACAGCCGTTTCAGTACCCAGCTGAGTAATCGCAGTAAAAGCCGCGCCAGGATCTTCAGAGACCGGCAAGAACTGCCCTACGATACGCAGGTGACCGGATGACGACACCGGCAAAAACTCAGTCAGACCCTGAACAAGGCCCAAAATAATAGCTTGAATCCATTCCACGCATCAAACTGTACAGCTTAAAAAACAAACACAGCAGTACCTACATACTGCTGTGTTCGTTCTAACAGCTAAACCACACTATCTTGTGGGCTTAAGCGCGAGAATCCTCGTCGTCATCCTCATCAAAGAATTCAATGTCGTCTTCATCAAATTCTTCGCTATCATCGAAATCTTCGTAGTCATCATCGTCATCATCTTCGATGAAGACCTCCAAAGGAGTAACCTCTTCATAGGCCTCAAAGAGGGAGTCCTCATAACGTTCAAAAGCATTAGCGATGGCAACATACGCGTTATCAATCGCGGTATCGTGCTCGCCACGACGGTTAGCAATAGCTGAAAGGTGTTCTTCTAACGCTGAAGTCAATACTGATAGCGCTGCGCGAGGATCATTACTCATGTATAAGACGTTATCACTAAACGCTTCAACACGAACTATATCGGAGGGAATTTTGAGAGAAACACAGATTAGTGCACCGATTGTTCACTCTACGTATAACACGGACCGCTACGAATACCTGATTATCACCGTTGAGCCCGGTGACTCGGTTAAAGCTGCCCGCCAGCGTTTAGGAGAACACGCCGAATACGGCAAATGGGAGCTTGCGCGTACCGTCATTCTCTACGGCGGACGCCGACGCTACTGGTTGCGTCGACGCATCATGAAGGTTGTCAAAACCACCCAATTTATTTAGGCCTTTGTGGAAGTTTTATAAACCCCTGTCGCACAATAAAAGCGGTGATCTATCTAAGAACAATAGATCACCGCTTTTTGTCATAGGAAAATCCGTTAGTTAGTGCCGTAACCAGCAGATTCCAACGTCTTTTGAATCTCACTGGCAGACTTGCGCAAGCGCTCGATTTCTTCTTCATTCATAGGAACATCTAGCACGCGAACCACCCCTTCGCGGTTGACAACCGAAGGCAACGAAACTGCTGCCTCGCCCTCAATACCGTACTTACCGCGAATCTGGGTAGATACGTTGAGCACCGCGTCTTGTCCCTGAAGGATTGCCTCAGCAATGCGAGCACCCGAAATACCGATCGCATAGTTAGTGGCACCCTTACCCTCGATAATTTTGTAGGCTGCACGCATAGCCTCGGTTGCCAGCTCGTCCTTGACCTCATCGGTAAACACGCGCTCGCCATCCGCGTTTGTCCACTCATCCAAGGGAACCATACCGATATTCGCTGCTGACCAACCGGGGAATTCAGAATCGCCGTGTTCACCAATAACGTTGGCGTGCACGCTCTTGATGGATACCTCGGCTTTGTTTGCGATGAGCCAGCGTAAGCGGGAGGAATAGATC
>JBHWPN010000103.1:0-17390 GCA_043424895.1 Rothia sp. (in: high G+C Gram-positive bacteria)
AAAGTTAGAATCGCCGTGTTTTGCGTCGGCTATCACATTTAAGACATAAAGATGACCATATTGTTAAGTAATAAATACGAGAAAAACCACCTAGTGAAGCCTGGTTTTGACGATGTTCTGAGGGATTTTCGAACCTTTTGACCTGTTGGCTTTAATATTGAAATCTATGGATGTTCAAACACTGTACTCACGTTCTGCCGGCCGCTACGCTCCCTCCCCTTCAGGCGATTTGCATCTGGGCAACCTGCGAACCGCCCTGTTTTCTTGGCTGTTTGCACGCTCTGAGGGGCATGATTTTGTGATGCGCATTGAGGATCTTGATCGCGTGCAAGATGGCGCAGCTCAACGCCAACTCGATGATTTAGCGTCCTTAGGCATGGACTGGGACGGCGAAGTCCTCATGCAGTCCACACGGATTCCCCAGCATATGGATGCGGTAGAGCAGCTGCGTGCCGCGGGGATGGTGTACGAATGTTTTTGCACGCGTAAAGAAATCCAGCAGGCGGCGAGCGCTCCACATGCAGCACCGGGGGTTTACCCCGGTACGTGCCGCCACTTAAGTGAAGCCGAGCGTGAAGAACGCCGCCGGGTTCGTCCCCCTGCTCTTAGACTTGCAGCACAGACAACCGAGTTTACGGTGAAAGACCGTTTCGCTGGTGAGTACACGGGTGCAGTAGATGATTTTGTACTGGTGCGCAACGATGGAAAACCTGCTTACAATCTTGCAGTTGTAGTTGATGACGGGTTTCAGCACGTTGCCCAGGTGGTTCGTGGCGATGATCTTTTGTTTTCAGCACCGCGTCAGGCGTATTTAGCCACGCTTTTAGACATAGAAATACCGGAGTATGTGCATGTTCCGCTTGCGCTCAACACCGAAGGCAAGCGTCTTGCAAAGCGTGATGGTGCAGTTACTTTGGCTCAGCTTCGTGCTGAGGGTGTAAGCACACCTCAGGTGATGCGTATGATTGCCGGATCTATGCCCCTTGTTCCCTGGCGGGGTGAGGGCGGATCGCACCTGCCTGAAACCGCTCAGCAGATGCTTGAAGTCTTTAATCCTGAGACAATCTCACGTGAGCCGTGGACTGTGCTTACTACCGACCTAGAAAATATCTGCTGTGGCTAACGGTTCAGTCGTCGCAAAAGTGCCGCACCAGCACCGAGGAACCGCTGCTTTCTTTTTGGTGATGGCAGGTAGTCTAGGTATTCAAATTTCTACCGCGGTTGCTGCTTCTTTATTTGAGACCTTCTCACCGGTGACTGTCTCTGGCTTTCGCATGCTTATCGCCGGTGTCTTTCTCGCGGTCCTCGTGCGTCCTAACATCTTCAAACTAACTAAACAGGACTGGCCTCAGGTGCTCGTGTATGCGGTAGTGGCATCGCTGATGAACGTCTTTTTCTACCTTGCAGTAGACCGCATACCGCTGGGTATCGCCGTCACTATTGAATACATGGGTGCGTTTATCGTCTCTTTGCTGGGCGTCAAAAGACTACCCGATACTATCTTTGCAGTCATCGCTTTAATCGGGGTGGTCATGATTGCCGGCCCAACATTTTCAAGCGATAACTGGATAGGTTATATTTACGCGATGTTAGGAGCCACCTGCATGAGCTCCTACACCCTGCTCTCCGCTCGAATGGGTGGAGGTTCCGATGCCACCGCCGGGCTCAAAGGAATTAGTATCTCCGTCTGCATTTCTGCTTTGTTATTGCTACCTTTTTCTGCCCCTCACCTCGGTCAGCTGGATGCTGAAGGGTGGCTTCGCGCTGCCGTTGCCGGAATCGTTGGTGTTGCTCTGGCTTTTTCTGCTGACTCTGTTGCCGGGCGGCTCACATCCTCAGCAGTTATTGGGGTGTTCTTTAGCCTTGACCCAGTTATTGGTGCAATTGTAGGAACCGCTCTCATGGGCCAAGTACTCTCGTTCTGGGCGTATTTGGGTATCGCGCTCATTGCCGTTACAGGTGCATTGCTGGCGTGGAAAACCAACCGCAACGCTATCGCCCTTGCAGCTCATACAGAAACCCTGCCTGTCATCCAAGAGAACAAGTAGTCTCTGTACCCGCAACAAGATTCTGCGTCCAAACTTAAAGTGTCTAATACCTTAATAGCGTAACTGTGACGTATCATTATGAGCTGGCACACTACAAATTTTTCACTAACTCTAGGGGCACGCATGGCTTCTTCAACATGGCAGCTCATTGCACTTGCCATATACTTCGCTGGCATGATTGCCATCGGTTTTTGGGCTAAAGGCAAAAACGAAAACCTGGACGATTACGTCCTAGGTGGACGTAGCCTCTCCCCCATCACTGCCGCTCTTTCAGCTGGTGCAGCAGATATGTCCGGCTGGCTTCTCATGGGCCTGCCCGGTGCACTTTACATGACAGGTTTTGCTGAAGCGTGGATGGCAGTTGGTCTAACCATTGGCGCGTGGGTCAACTGGAAAATCGTTGCTCCCCGCCTGCGCATCTACACAGAGGTCTCGAGGAACTCGGTAACGGTGCCGGTGTTCTTCCACAACCGCCTGCGCGATAACACTAAACTTCTGCGTATTCTCACCTCTGCGATTACGCTCATCTTCTTCACCTTCTACGCATCATCAGGCATGGTTGCAGGTGGCAAGTTCTTCCAGTCATCCTTCGGTCTGGACTTCCACTGGGGCATGCTACTCATTGCCGGCGTTACGGTGCTCTACACCCTCTTTGGCGGATTCCTCGGCGCATCCTACACCGACATGGTGCAGGGTCTGCTGATGCTTGCAGCTTTGCTTCTGCTACCGATTATGGCGCTGTTCTACGTGGGCGGCCCCGTTGGTGCAGTTGAGACCATCCAGCAGGTTAACCCCACCGCGCTTTCATGGTTTGCGGGCACCTCGTTCTTGGGTATTATCTCCACCGCTGCATGGGGCTTGGGCTACTTCGGTCAGCCTCACATCATCACCCGCTTTATGGCAATGCGCTCAGCAGCCGATGCTCCTACCGGTCGCCGCATCGGCATCGGCTGGATGCTGCTGACCGTAATCGGTGCTTGCTCAGCAGGTCTGATCGGTATCGCATTCTTTGCACGCCACCCCGAAGCTACGCTGACCGACAAAGCAGCTGCTGAATCAGTCTTCTTGGACCTCTCACAGATTCTTCTGCACCCCTTCATCGCGGGTTTCATTCTCTCAGCTGTGCTTGCAGCGATTATGTCTACCCTGTCATCTCAGCTGGTTGTGTGTTCATCAGCTCTGGCAGAAGACCTCTTCGGCGTTGTTTCAACCCGCAAGCTCTCCAGCTCTGAAGGTCTGTGGCTAGGACGCGCCGGCGTCCTTGTTATCTCGCTGATTGCAGGCGTACTGGCATGGAACCCCAACAGCTCCGTTCTTGAACTCGTTTCATTCGCGTGGGCTGGTTTCGGTGCTGCGTTCGGTCCCCTGGTTCTGCTTTCACTCTTCTGGAAGAAACTCACCAACTGGGGTGCAATCGTTGGTCTGATTGCTGCGACCATCACCGTCTTTGTATGGGGCACTAACGAAACTCTGCACTCCGCTATGTACGAGATTGTTCCCGGCTTTATCGTGAACATCATTCTGGCTGTAGTTGTTTCACTGGTTACCTACAAGCACAACCCTGAAATTGAGGCTGAGTTCGAAGAAACTCAGGCGCAGATGCGAGCACTCAAGCGCTAAACCCGTTTGATGCTTGGTTGCCTCGGGCACTAAGGTCCGTGTAGCACCTCAGGCACTCGCTTACTCGAGATCCTGTTTTGTTGGCAAGATCCTGGTTTTTATCAGGAGCTCGGCAACAAAACAGGATCTCGGCGTTTAAGATGGGGGTATGACTATTGAGCTTCCCGAAAAAGTTTCAGATATCTTTGACCCCAGCTCATGGCGAGTTGTTGAGGGCTTTGAGGATTTCCAGGACATCACCTACCACCGTCAGGTAGAACGCGATAAAAGTGGCGCGATTGTGCGCGATTTGCCGACGGTACGCATCGCTTTTGACCGCCCCGAGGTACGCAACGCTTTTCGCCCCGGCACCGTCGATGAACTCTACCGCGCGCTCGATCACGCGCGCATGACGTCCAATGTCGGCACCGTTTTGCTGACCGGCAACGGTCCTTCTCCCAAGGACGGTGGCTGGGCGTTTTGCTCCGGTGGCGATCAGCGCATCCGCGGACGCGACGGCTACCACTACGCAGACGGCGAGACCGCTGAGACCATTGACCCTGCCCGCGCAGGACGCCTGCATATTCTTGAGGTACAGCGTTTGATTCGCACTATGCCTAAGGTGGTTGTGGCTCTAGTTTCTGGCTGGGCTGCCGGTGGCGGGCACTCGCTTCATGTAGTTGCTGATCTGACTATCGCATCCGAAGAGTACGGCAAGTTCAAGCAGACCGACGCGACCGTTGGCTCCTTTGACGCCGGTTACGGGTCTGCCTTGCTGGCTCGTCAGGTGGGGCAGAAGTTTGCGCGCGAGATTTTCTTCTTGGCTAAGGAGTACGACGCTCAGCGTATGTACGAGATGGGCGCGGTCAATGATGTTGTGCCGCATGAGGAGCTAGAGAAGAAGGGGCTGGAGTATGCGGCTCACATTGCGAGTCAGTCACCGCAGGCAATTCGCATGCTCAAGTTCGCGTTCAACCTGCCAGATGACGGCATGGTTGGTCAGCAGGTCTTTGCAGGTGAGGCAACCCGCATGGCGTATATGACAGACGAGGCAGTTGAAGGACGCGACGCCTTCTTGCAGAAGCGCGACCCGAATTGGGAGCAGTACCCGTATTACTTCTAACCTTTAATCTGCGACCGTTGGCAAAACCTTCGAATGTTGGATGCTCTAATCCACGCTCGAAAGTTTTGCCAACAGTCGCGTCATGCCCACTAAACTGAAAACCATGGACTTCTCGACGCTCACTCCCCTACCCGCCCCGCGTTCCGTTCCCGAGACGGCGGTGATTGTGGGAGAGAACCTGCCTGCCGATGCGGGTAGCATGTACGACGCGTTCGTCCGCGCCTTCACCACGGATGCGCCCGACAAACCCGCGCTTGTGGTCACTACCTCGGGTTCAACCGGTAAGCCTAAGCAGACCGTGCTCACAGCAGGCGCCTTACAAGCGTCCGCGCAGGCAACCGCCGATGCCACGAACTCGCACGGCGCCCAGTGGATGCTTGCACTTCCCCTGCATTATGTTGCAGGCGCTCAGGTGATTGCGCGCAGTGCCTACGCGGGCATCCGACCCGTCATTACGCGCTCCATCATGCACCAAACCCCGTTCACGGCTGAAGACTTCCTCACCACAGCCCAGCGTATGCAACCCTGTGCGCGCATGCTCTCGCTCGTTCCGGCTCAGCTACACACGCTTCTTGACTCGCAGAACAAGCAGGTGCTCGCCGAGCTCCAAAGCTTTACGGCGATTTTGCTCGGCGGAGCACCGGCGTCCGCGCAACTTCTCGAGCAGTGCAAAAACTTGAAAATCAACGTTGTTACCACCTACGGCAGTGCCGAAACCGCCGGCGGATGCGTCTATAACGCCCGCCCCCTCGATGGCATTCGCATCGAAATTCAAGAACCCGATGAACACGGGGTTGGACGCGTGTGGCTCGGTGGCGCAACCCTAGCGAACGGTTATCTCAACGATGAAGAAAAAACCTCCGTCAGCTTCTTCAAAGACCCCCAGGGCAACCGCTGGTATTGCACTGATGATCGAGGGGGCTTGGTAGACGGTGTACTTACCATCGAAGGACGCGCCGACGACGTCCTTATTACCGGTGGCATCAAAGTTTCAGCGCGAAAAGTTACCGAACGGCTTGAAGAGCACCCAGCGGTACGTGAGGCAATCGTGGCTGGGGTCCCCCACCTCAAATGGGGGCAGATGGTGGCGACAATGGTGACGCTTTCCCCTGGTTCGGAAACTCCAAGCGCACAGGAGCTTGCCGGTTTCGTAGCGGCAGAGCTCGGTAAACCGGCTGCACCAAAAGTTATCAGCGTCCAAGATCGCTTTCCCACAGCGTCCACAGGTAAACCTAATCGGCGTGCCATTCATCAGATGCTCGCTCAGCTGGCAACCCAGGCAGAATAGTCCCGCGCAGAACACTCAAATTAGCGCGATATCACGCTTTCCTGCCCCTGCACGCTACCTCGTTCAATGTGGCAACGGTGTAAGCTAAAACTTTGGTATACCCGTAAAGTTTTTGCTCAGGAAGGACGTGCTTAGTGGCAACACCGGCTCAATGGATTGAAGGGGCGCGACTACGCACGCTGCCTCTTGCAGTTGCCCCTATCATTGCGGGATCTGCCGCAGCCTATGAGATTGGCAAATTTGATATAGCGCGCGCTTTCCTGGCTTTTTTGGTGGCTTTTTTCTTTCAGGTGGGCGTGAACTACGCCAACGATTATTCTGACGGAATTAAAGGCACCGATGAGGTTCGTGTTGGTCCGTTGCGTCTGGTGGGTTCGGGTGTAGCGTCCCCTAAGTCCGTCAAAATGGCGGCTTTTCTCTGCTTTGGTTTAGCGATGCTGGCGGGCCTATGGCTGGTTATTTTGTCTAACCAGTGGTGGTTCTTAGCAATCGGTGCTTCCAGCGTCTTCGCTGCCTGGGGTTATACGGGCGGCAAGCGTCCTTACGGATATATGGGTTTGGGCGATGTCTTCGTCTTTATCTACTTTGGTCTGGTTGCTACCTTGGGGACTTTATATACCCAGGCAGCGCATCTGACGCTTGCAGGTATTATCTTCGCCATCTCGCTGGGACTGATTTCTTGTGCGCTATTGATGGCTAACAATGTGCGCGATATTCCCACTGATATTGACGCGAACAAGCTGACGCTGGCGGTGCGTTTGGGCGACAGAAATTCTCGCCTCACCTACGCGGCAGAGGTCATTATTGCCCTCGCCCTTGTGCTATTTTTGGTGCCGCAAAACCCCTGGTACATGCTGGTGTTTATCCTCATTGCTCCCATTGTGCACTCTTGCATTGTGGTTCTCTCTGGTGCCACGGGCCCAGCCTTAATTCCAGTGCTCAAGCAGGCGGGTTTTATCGCGCTAATTTTTAGCATCTTGGTCGCTATTGCTATCTACTTAGGAACCTACGATCTCTTTGCCGATCCCGTCGTAGATCCCTACTCCATCGGCTAACGATTTGGATAAACGTCAAAAGGTCGCTCCTACAATCAGTGGAAGCGACCTTTTTGTATGCACCTATTTAGCGCTAAAACTTAGTCCTGAGAGAGTTTTGAATCCACATACGCGTCTTCGATTTCTCGGTTTGTTTCTTCTTCTGAACGCTTGGTTGAGCTCTTCTTACGCTTGAACAAACGTGCCATGTCTTCTCCCGCTGCAACGTGCAAGCGCGGGAATCCCAGGTAGCACGCTGCCAGGGCGATAATCACCGCGAAGACGGCTGAGAACACCAGACCGATTTTAAGAAACATGCACAGAGCAAAAACCACCAGCATGATGGCAAAACGTAGCAAAGAGTATTTGAGAAGATTCACGTTTATCAGTTTAGCGGTTTTACAGTTTTCACGACGTGCCGTGTATGCCACACTTGATGGTATGGGTAGAGCTATTTTGATTATCGGTGCAGGTGCCGCGTTGATCGGCATTATTATTTATGCGCTTATTGACTGCGTGCGAACATCTACAACGCAAGTGCGATCCCTGCCGAAACCCACCTGGCTAGCAATTATTCTTCTCTTTCCTGTTATCGGCGCTCTTCTTTGGCTCTTTGTAGGACGCCTGCGCACCTCAGGACGCGGTCTTCCCAGCTCAAAAGGTGCCCCCGGCGCACAAGCGTCCAAGGCACCTGATGATGACGAAGAATACTTACGCTTCTTGGACGCTAAAGCCAAGCGACAGCGCGCCTCAGAACAGAATCAACGCATTGAAAAGCGTTATCCTAAAGCTCAGGAGAACTCACCCAAGAATTCTTCGCTCCCCCAAGACCGGAATAAATCCCCTCATGCCCCGGGATCTGGCACTTCACCTTCCGCAGATGAAGACCCCACAGACAACCCTGATGCTAATAACCAGGCATCCTAGATAAAAAAGAACCCGCCTATGAGGCGGGTTCTTTTTTATCTAACAATTTTCTCTAACGCTTAGCTAACAAAAGCCCCTGAGTATTGCTTTGTGCTTCTTGAATTTTGCGTCGTTTCTCTTCAGCTCTTTCCCTTTGCATCTGCTTAATACGACTTAAAAGTAAGCTCACTAAGACAGCAATCATAATGCTCACAACAATCTGAGGCCCCTGCGTGGCCTGGGAACTGATCAAAACCCACATCCCATAGCCAATGAGAAGTAGGGTGGCTATCGCGATGAAAAAGACCTGTCGTCCTATAGCGCGAGAAGTACTTTGGCTCAACGAACGAGCATAGGAGATAGGGTTTCCCCACATACGCATAGGGGTTTCATCAGATTCTTCGATAATATCTAAGGTCTTGTTGACGATTATCTTGGTTTCTTTATCTGAAAACAGCGCCCGATCATAAAGGGTAGAGATAAATCGATCTTCCCATTGCTCTACTGTTATGTGGTTGCTACTCGAAAAATCCCACATTTTATTGTCTTCATAATTCCGATACGCCCAAAAACTGACGATTCCGCAGGCAAAGATTGAGAAGGAATGCATAGTAGTTAAAATACCAATATCGAATATTCCCCCATCCTTCTTACTAGCTTCGTTCAAGACATAAACGGCGAACATAACAGGTAGAAAAACGACCAAAGCAGCTTTGAAACCAAACCGACGCAAAATAGCAATATACGCAATGTACGCACTGGTAACTATCACCCCGGTGTAAAGGGGAATAATAGCCCAGGAAATAACAGCTGCATCGAATCCTTCAAGAAGATCCAATACTGTGAAAAGTACACTGAGCGCAGCAGTTAATGCTGCCCCTATTGTGAGCGGTAAATAGAAGCCGTCAGAGAGTTTATCGAAAGCGCGGCGCCCATACGTTCGAAGATCCGTGACTACGTTACGCGCCCATATATGGGGATCCCCATGCAAGTCTTCTAAGCTCTTGCCCGTTGTCTGAATCTCATAGAGTAAGTTCCGAAATTCGTTTTCGATATAAATATTTTTGACTTGGCTGCTGAACATATCGTGCGCTGCAGCTTGAAGCCAGTAGTAATCCGGCTCAGGATGCGCGCTGGCAGTTTCCAGTTCGCGTAAAAGAGTACTAAAAAATTTGGTATGCATTGGGGGCTTTGCAGGGTTAGATCCAGAAGATGGGGGGTCTCCAGATAAGGCTTGTGTTTTTAAAAGAAGTATTCAATTCCGTCAAGGGAGTGTGTATGCGGACGCTTTCTAGTTCTCCACCAGATGAACGCTCGATACCCAGTCACTATGGCCAGCGCACATAGCAGTAGGAACGCTATAGTTGTCGGTCCCGAAGCAACTTTTGCTAATTGTCCTTTACTGAATTGGTGAACGACATAGGCATAAATAGCGCAATGCAGGGTCAAAATGCTCAGCAATATAACCTGACGAAGAATAGGTAGGGATGGGTTGCGATTAAGTGCGCGTGCATAAGAAACGGGGTTGCCCCATAGGTCAATGGGGCTTTCACCGGTACGCTCAATTTTTTGATGTACTTGGTCGATATGTTTTTTAGCACCGCGGTCGCCTAGTGAACCTCGTTCATAGAGAGTAGAAATAAATTCTTCTTCCCACTCTTCTGGGGAAATAACGAAGTCTAGGTCAGCTTCTTGTTCGCGTAATTCGTTGCGCCGCCAGTAGACGATTGCAGCCAGCGCAAAATAGATGAAAATAGCGATAGCATGCCAACTTGTAGAGACGGAGATGGAAAGAACACCGTAGGGGTTGATGCTTATCCACCACGCCACATAGATGACTAGCATAGAGGGAATAATAGTCACACACGCTTTCGCGAACCCCGCGCGCCGCAATACAGCTATGTACGCCATATATGTTGAAGTTGCGACGGATCCTAAGAACAGAGGCGAGAGCATCCACCATAGATAGTCTGTAGTGTACCCGCGCACAGTGTCTCTTAGCGCAATGCACAGAGTAAAAGTGGCGGTAATCAGAAGACCCCAAAAGATGGGTGTATAGAGGTTATCTGGTTGCCGGTCAAATGCTCTATTGCCGTTTTGTTTGAGACGGATAGCAGTGTTATCTGCCCAGTCATCGGGATCTCCATAGAGGTCATGCGGAGCCGTGTTTTTGATACGGATTTCTTCAATTGTTCCGCGCAGTGTGTGTCCAATATTGATATTTTTAACGTTGCGAGAAACAAGTCGAAGATAGGCATTGTGCAACCATTCCGAGGAGCGTTCATCGTCCCGAACATCGTGCAAAGCAGCTTGCAAAGTATCATGAAAATAGATAGGCATAGCGCTAGCTCGCTGCTCCTTGGACAATAGTCGGAAGTATTTTCAGGGGAAACTTCCAGTGTGGTTACTACAAGGTAATATCCTATACCTGCACTATATATTATGGAGCATAAGCCTACTTATTGCCCACCTAAAAGTGGGCAATTTGACACAATAGCCCACAGAAGTACCTGTCCAGTTAGAGTTTTTGTTACTTACGCAGGTAATCTACCGCCCGCCAGGCACTCAATGCCACCAGAGCTACGTAGATATACAACGTCGGAACTGTCCAATCCCATCCGTTGCTCACTCCGATATACACCAGAAGAGCTGCCCACAACACACTTATCCCGCTAAAGAATATGCCCAGTCTTTTGCGCTTCAGATTCGGGCGGCCATGTAGCGAACGTGCATATGCCACGGGGTGTCCAAAAAGTTCGTAGGGATGCTGGCCGAGTTCTTCACTTTCATCGCGCTTACGAGAGACTTCTTGCTGGATGTTGGTTTCGGTAAAGCGCCCTGAGCTACGAAGTTCACCTACGAATAGGGTCTCCCAAGCATGGACATCGTCAGGATCAAAAAAAGAAGATTTTTCAGCCGGCTCTAAGTGAGTTGCATCCGTTTCAACAGAGCTAGATATCAATGCGAGTTCCCGTTGATGCTGGCTATCAGGCAGAACCCGGCTGAGGGCCCACGCAAGAACCGCGCACGCTATCGCTACCACCAGCATCCACCATACAGAGGCCGTAACCGCGGTGAGCTTTTGTAGTTGGGAGAAAGTCAGTGCAGTCAAAACCGCGCCCAGACCGATGATCCCCGCCGCAGCCGCTACCGCTACTCCGAAACCACGTCTAACGTTCAGGTACTGAAATACCAGTGTAAAAGCCACGGTGATAAAACCCATCATCACAGGAGCTATCAAAAACGAGATATGCTCGCTGGTGCTTCCGCTCAGCCAGATGCCCGGAATAAAAAACAGCGCGATAACGCACGATGCCACTGCCCCGTAGATGAAAAAGTTGCGTAAGGTAACGTCGGTGGCCGGGCTTACAAAAGCATCTGTGCCAGCTTCTTGCCACCGTTGCACCTGAGCGTGAGCCCAAGCAGTCGCATCGCCGTGCAGCTCCTGCGCACTACGGCCGGTTTCACCGATCTCATGTGCAACATTGTTCAGAGCATTTACACCGGCGCTAAACCGCACACCGTCAGTTAGAAAGAACTGCGACATAGCAGTGTCTGCCCACGCGCGGTCGGCTGTACTAGCGCCTTGACGTTCAAACTCTCGATGGACAATCTGTGCAGGTGTAGTTGCGCGGCTCATGGTGACTCCTTTGTTATCCGTTCCCTACTGAATCTTGTACGCTCAGCCAAGAAACACTCCTGTATTTTTAGTACAGCAGGAATTTGCCCACGTCGCAAGCACAAAAGGTGGGAGTCGATATCATCGACTCCCACCTTAAGAACACTCCAAGTAGTAGCTTTTTAGAGACCCGAGTATGAGTGCAGACCCGAGAAGAACACGTTAACCACAGAGAAGTTAAAGATCACGCAGAGGTAACCCACAATAGACAACCACGCTGATCGAGTACCGGTCCAACCGCGGGTAGCACGCGCGTGCAAGTAAGCGGCATAAACTACCCAAATAATGAAGGTCCATACCTCTTTGGTATCCCAGCCCCAATAGCGTCCCCACGCTACCTCAGCCCAGATAGCACCGGCTGCAAGGGTAAAAGTCCACATGACAAAACCGACAGCGTTAAGGCGGAAGGCAAAGTTCTCCAAAGTCTGTGCACTCGGCACCAGACGCATAAACGCCCAGCCGGTCTTTCCTTCTTCAAGAATCATGCGCTCACGACGATCTTGGATGAGCTGCAGAATCGCCATGGAGAACGTAATGGTAAAAATAGCGGATGCTAGAACCGCGATTGATACGTGAATAACCAGCCAGTAGGACTGCAAGGCAGGCACCAAATGACCTACTGGTGTTGGGTAAACCACGGATGCAACCGTCATCATCAGTGTCGCCAAACCAGAGACAATAGTTCCCACAAAGCGAATATCGCGGAAAGCTAGCACCAGCAAGAAAATAACAGCAACCAAAAATGCGCCGGTCGTTAGGAACTCGTACATGTTGCCCCAGGGCACACGATGTGCAGCAAAACCGCGCGATAGCACACCACCGGCGTGAATTATCGCTGCCACAGCCATCAGAGCTACGCCGATGCGAGCAGCTGGACGACGCGGTCCGTCATAACGCATATCGGAATCAGCAACGTGCTCATTAATTTTTGCCATTGCCGAGGCTTTATACCCCGCACCACGAGCACCGGTACCCTGTTCAACGCCAGCAACACGAGCTGAACTAGCGGCACGCGTCCGGGAGCCAGCACCCACAAGTTCTCGGTCCTGGACAGTATTTTCTTCGGCCTGTGCGGTAGCGCGAGAATTTACCGCCAAATCCCACGTGAACGCGAGAAAAGCAAAAGTGTAGGCAAAACCAGCAACCACCATGAGAATCTCGCTCCATTGGGCGAGAGTTTCATTAATTTCCACTGCTACTCATTTCAGATTATTAATCAATTATTGTTCTACGAACTCTAAATCCCACTTATGGGCAAAGAGCTCTGTGAGCTTGTCTGCCTCATCAATGAGGCGGGGATCCTCGCCGCGGGCAAGAAGGGCATATTCGATCTTTAGACCGTCAGCGCCCTCATACGCACGCACCCACACGCGACGGCGCGGGACATACAGCGAGATGATTAGTCCGAGGAAAGCAAGGATGGCCGAAACCAGCACGATAGGTTTGCCTGGATCGTAGTGAATGTCCATACCAACATAACGCTTAAGACCCTCAAATGTAATAGTGCCCTTACCATCTGGCAATTGTGCCTGAGTATTTTTAGTATCAAGCACGATACCGTTGCCCATTGCCATGGTGTTGAGCGGCGTCATTTTCTCGGTATCTACTACATACACGTTTTGCGGCACACCATTATCTAAACCAAGATCACCTGTATAGCTTTGGAGCACCAGCATGGGATTCGCCGGCGCCGGGTCTGCTGAATACGGCGGAGCTCCTTCTTGTTGTACGCCGGTAGGCAGGAACATGCCTACAAAAGCAAGCTGATCAGGTTCCGAATCGGGCACCTTGAGGATAACCGAAGACGTGTAGTTAGGGTCTCCCGCAAAGAGAGAAACAACTGGGCCTTCGTATGCGATATTTCCCTCGCCGTCCTCTACCTTGATAACAGGGGCATAACCATTACCAATCATGTAAAGGCTAGCGCCATTCACGCGAATCGGCTTATTTACTTTCAGCTCTTGAGTGTAAGGTGCTTCTCCGTTTTGTGGATCTACCTTCACCTGAGCTGAGTAATCAATGTCTTTTCCGTAGGTTGGGCTATTTTTTTGACGGTCATAGGTGACGTCCATTTTTTCTAGGGTCGCCGAATAGGGCTTAAGCCAATCCTGCTTGTAATTAGTACCGGGTGAGAACATGTCGTAGCTAATCAAAGAATTGACGAAAGTATCGCCTTCAACCATGATTTTCTGACCCGAATAGCCAAACAGTGAACCAATAGCAACACCGATGAGAACGCCAATCATCGCGGTGTGAAAGAGGATATTACCGACTTCACGCAGGTAACCGCGCTCAGCTCCCACAGAAACGCTTGTATTCTCGTTCCTTATTTCCACACGATAACCGCGTTTTTTCAGAATCTCCGCAGCGTCCTCAATAACCTGTGTCATCGGAAGGTTCTGAGTACTGGCAGGTAGGGTAATGCTACGGTACTGAGGCAGACGCGATAGTGATTTTGGAGTACGCGCAGGAGCTGCTTTTAAAGCTTTGAAGTGCTTAGTAGCACGAGGTAGCACACAGCCAATGAGGGATATAAACAGCAACAAATAAATTGCTGAAAACCACACGGATGAGAACACATCGAATAGTTGGAGCTTATCGGCAATAGGACCCCATGTCGGATGCGCGTCAATATAGTCGGTGACTTTCGCAGTGTCCTGGATGCGCTGAGGGTAGATAGAACCGGGCACCGCAGCAATTGCAACCATCAGCAACAAGAACATTGCGGTGTTCATTTTGGTCAGCTGAGTCCACGCCCAGCGAAGCATCCCCACAACACCAAGTGCGGGAGCAGACTGCTTTTCAGATGACATGCTTTCCTTACGAAGGCTAGATGGGGAGTTCATAAACCGGCATCACTGCCTGCGTCCACGAGATAAATTTAGTCCAAATGCCGGTTGCGATGAGAAAACCAATCACCATGAGCATGACTCCGCCGGCTCGTTGCAAAGCCAAACGATGGCGTTTAGCCCAGCCCATAGTGTTCACACCGCGACTTAGCCCCAGAGCAACAAGCATAAAAGGGATACCTAATCCCAAACAATATGCCAGGGTAAGCGCCATAGCTTTGGTGTTTCCCGCGCCCGATGTATAAACGAGCGTTTGTACCGCAGCGAATGTCGGCCCAATGCAGGGGGCCCAACCAAGCCCAAAGGTAATGCCTAAGAAAGGAGCGCCCCATAGCCCTGCTGGGGGTTTACGGTGAATTTTGCGTTCAGTCTGAAAGAAAGAAAAACGCCCCATAAATACTAAGCCCATTAGAATAACGAGCAACCCCAGCACTACATTGACCCACGTCTGACCGCGCAACCATGCTGCTGTTCCCAGTTGAGCAAGCACCGCTGACATCAGTACGAAAATCAGCGAAAACCCAAGAATAAACAGGCCAATCCCGGCAAAGACCCGCCATGTACGGCGACGGTCATCTGTGCCGCTGAGCCCTGCCACATACCCCAAGTAACCAGGCACCAAAGGCAGGACGCACGGGGAAGCAAAAGAGACCAGACCTGCGAGGGCAGCTAACGGCAGAGCCACCCACAATGACCCATCAAAAATGATGCTACCGAAGCTACTCACCGAGCAAATCCTGCATCATTGTTTTCACAATAGAAGAATCGATTTCGCCGAGCACACGAGCCGCAACGCGTCCTTCTTTATCCAATAACAAAGTGGTAGGCACAGCCTGCGCGGGAACCGTCTTACTCAATGCAAGCAAGACTTTGCCGCTGGCGTCCTTCATAGACTTATAAGGAATCTTGAAGTTGCGTTCAAAGGCCTCGGCGGTACCGGCTTCATCGCGAACGTTCACACCCCAAAAGGCAATATCTTTGCCGAACTTATCGTGTAACTCGTTCAGATGCGGAGCCTCGGCACGGCACGGTGCACACCCGGCATACCAGAAGTTCAGCATTGCGGGCTTTCCTCGCAAGTCAGAAGCGCTAAGAGTACCACCGTCAAAAAGATCGCCGGTGAACTCTACCGGTGCCTCGCGTTCTTCTTTTTTCCACTCAGTAACAGAACCATCACCAGCAATGTAACCCTTGTTATCGCCGGCATTCGCCTGATCCGCCAGCGCATCGTTTTCACTGGAGCAACCCGCAAGCATTAGTCCTGCTGTAGCGAGCGAAAGTGAAAGTCCCTGACGGCGTGTAACGGTTTTACGCATGAGGTTCATATCGCTTCTTTCGTGGAAATATGTGGTGGGCATCTACGTGCGCTTTAGTTTCAAGCGCAAATATTTTCTATTATGACCCGGGGAGCTGAATAACACCTGAATATAGAGGTGCAGCTGGCTCAGAGTAAGTCAAAGTTGGGCGCTGACTGCCATCAATAGCATCAAAGTGAAAGCTAGTAATGGAGGCCAGATTACACTGACGGGTTCGGGGATCATGCGGGTACGGCTTACCTTCAACACTCAGACGGGTCAGCCAGATAGGCAACTGGTGAGAGACAATAATTGCCTCGGTCCCCTCTCCCCCTAGTTCATAAGCGCGGCGCGCAGTATCGCGAACTGCCCCAACCATACGATCTACTTGCTCCTGGTAGGGCTCGCCCCACGAAGGACGCAACGGGTTAATAAGGTGCTTCCAATGGCGAGGGTTCGTTGCTAGCTCTTTAGCATCAACGTGCAAACCTTCAAAGTAATTATCAGCCTCAATGACGCGAGGATCATGGTGCGCTTCAAGTCCTAAAAGCTCAGTAATAGGAGCTGCCGATTCTTGGGTACGAGTCAACGGTGAGCACGCCAAATACACAAAGCGCGAGCCAGCATCGGCACGGCGCTTAAATTCTTCAGCGCTCATACGCACCATCTGCTGACCTTTCTCAGACAGATGGTAGTTCGGCAAGCGTCCATACACAATACGCTCGGGGTTATGAACCTCGCCGTGGCGCATCAAATGAACAGTAATATTTGCACTCATAATTCTCGCTCCTTCGCGCAAGCGTGCGTAAAAACCTAAGCAGTCAATTTCGCCAAGGTCTTTGAAAGACGCTTGGGATTAATCTGCCAAAAATCGTGGACGCGGCCGTTGATTTTGAGGACAGGTATTTCTACCGCGTGCTGTTTTTCAAGCTCAGGATGCTCCTCGATGTTAATCTCATCAAATCCCACCCCAAATTCGCCGGCAACACGACTCACAGTAGCGCGCGCGTCCTCGCACAGGTGACAACCGGGGCGGGTCAAAAGCTCAAGCGAAATATCTGATGCAGCAGTCATAGAAACAGTCCTTCTTTCAAAAATCTATAAAGCCTTCGTAGCAAAGGCAAGAGACTCTTTTGCAAAACAGGCCCCGCATCCTTAAAAATTTCAAGGATGCGGAGCCCGATGAAGCAAGTATTAACTACTTGTTGCGACGCTGGTGGCGAGTCTTGCGAAGAAGCTTACGGTGCTTCTTCTTTGACATACGCTTGCGGCGCTTCTTGATAACTGAACCCATTGGATTCACCTCACTTATTTGCTAGATACCCGGCCAAATCTTCTTGAGAACCAAGAATCTCCGGTAGCTACCCGGGTGCGTTATACCGGTATAGACGCTCAAACAAACAACCGTTGATACGTACATTTTTCAACGTACAACTATCAACGGTCGTTAAACGTTCTCATAATAGAGTACAAGGTATAACAGTGTTTTCTGTAATCTTGGGCAAACTTTGAGCGGTGTATTGCTCACATTTTGCCCTTGTTTACCCTTTTATGCCCTGATATTTAGCG
>JBHWPN010000104.1:0-2848 GCA_043424895.1 Rothia sp. (in: high G+C Gram-positive bacteria)
AAGACGGCTACATCGTAGGTTTCTTCGGGGATTTCACCCGGTACGCTACCGCGGCCGGCGGGTGCCAGTGGGTCTTCATCGGCAGGTGGCATGAAGGTGCGGTTGTTGCGGTGGGCGGCAATGGCAACGGACTCGCCGGTCAAAGGATCGCGGCGAATAGAAGCAGCTTCTATGGGCGGTAGCTCGCGCGGCTCTAGCGGACGCGGGTCTTTAATTTTGCGTACTTTTTTGCCGGAAACATAGGGTTCTGAGTCATCGAAAAACAGAATTTCGCGGCCATCGGCTAGGGTGCCGCGGGTAATCTGTACGGGGTGGTTGCTCATGCTATTACTACCTTGTTGACGTTGTCGGTGAGCACGCTGTGCTGCTCGTCGGTGATGGTATTGCTTGTGATAACGGTGTCGATATCGCGCCACTGCGCAAATCGCATCAGCCCCGTTACGCTCCACTTGGTGGCATCGAAGACAGCGACGACTTCGCGGGCAGAGTGCATAAATACCTGGTTGGTGCGTCCTTCGTGCAAGTTGGGTGTTGAAAGTCCGTGATGATCTGCCCCGTGCGCCCCGATAAAGAGGATGTCAGTGGATAGGGTGCTGAGGGCGGCATCGGCGATAGGTCCAACAAAGGCGTCGGATGGTGTGCGTTCGCCGCCTATCAACAGGGTTTTCACACCGGGTTTAAGGTCGGCGTGAAAAATGTTGAGGACAGGAAGCGAGTTGGTGACTACCGTGAGCTCGGTAAGCGTGGGCTGCGCAGTGATTTCTTGGGCGATTTTGGTGCAGGTGGAGCCTCCTGCGATGCCGATGGATTGCGAGCTGTGCGCCAGCTGAGTGGCTGCTCGCGCAATCGCCGTTTTCGCGTCCGCGTTGATTGCCATTTTTTCGGCAAACTGGGGTTCGTGCGCTGAGGTTGTAAGGGTGGCGCCGCCGTGGACGCGGGTGAGCATGCCTTGCTCATCGAGTTCAGCTAAATCGCGGCGGATGGTCATGGTTGAAACATCGAGTGACTCTGCAAGATCTTGAACCTGAACCGTCCCCTTAGCGTGGACTTGCGCCATGATGGCGTTGTGACGCTGTTGAGCGAGCATGTGAACCCTTTTCTGGTCGCGGAATCTTACTCAAATAATACACACATTTTCGAACATTTAGAGTTTGTTTTTGGGGAGGTTTACCCGAATTTCACGTAATTATTAGCGCAAAACGGCACATTTAAGCATTTCTAACCTGTTAAATTTCCCGCATCTCGAACATATATTTCTACCGTTTCACCTATCTAAATGTGACCTACGGAATGTATACTGAACAGAACACACGTTTTCAAACAATTTCAAACTTATTTTTGTCGCCAAAACTCACTCAGATGTTAGGGAGTGCCGCCCCATGAACACCACGCCACACTTTATTCACTTTCGCACCGATGGAGTCTCGCTTTTGCTTGAAACTCTCGATTCGAAAGTTCCTGCGGTTGTGCACTGGGGTGAAGATCTAGGGGAAATTTCAGCCACCGAAGCCTTCCTGCTTACCGAAGGCGTCAAGCAGCACCGCACCCCCAACGATCAAGACGTTCCACCGCGTCTTGATGTACTTGCTACCCATGAGGGCGGTTACCAGGGTCGGTTTGGTCTGGTAGGCGGACGCACCAACGGTGCGGGATGGACGCCCAAGTTCACTCTGACTCAGACCGATATTCAAGGCGCAGTTTCATCAGAAAACGGTGAACTGGTTGAACTCAGCGCAGGCACCGCTACATTCTCCCTCGAAGATGCTGATGAGAACCTTTCACTGACCTTGATTCTTGAAGGTTTTGAGTCGGGAATTTTCCGCGCACGCGCTGAACTTACTAATACGGGTGATGATTCCTACGAAGTACGCGAGCTTGGCGTTGTCTTCCCCGTTCCTAACAATGCCACCGAGATTATGGACTTTGCGGGCCACTGGACTAAAGAACGAGCACCGCAGCGTCGTGATTTCACCGTGGGCACCCATGTTCGTGAAAACCGCAAAGGCCGCACAGGGGCTGATTCAGCATTCGTGCTTTCTGCAGGCACTCAGGGTTTCAACTTCTCACAAGGTCAGGTGTGGGGTGTCCACACCGCCTTTTCTGGCAACCACCGCATGTGGGCTGAGCGTATGTACACCGGAGTTAAAGTAATCGGTGGTTCAGAACTTCTGCACCCCGGTGAGGCAATTCTAAATTCGGGTGAAAGCTACGAAAGCCCCTGGATTTTTGCTCTCTATGGGGAGGGTCAAGACGATCAGATGCGCCGCGTGCATCGCTGGGTGCGAGCGCTCGATAGTCACCCGCAGCGCACCCGCCCCGTCACCTTGAACGTGTGGGAGGCTGTCTATTTTAACCACGATCTTGAAAAGCTAAAGGCACTTGCCTACGAGGCCGCTGAGCTGGGTATCGAACGCTTTGTGCTCGATGATGGCTGGTTCGGTTCTCGCCGAGATGATTTCTCAGGCTTGGGTGACTGGGTGGTCTCCAAGGACGTATGGCCCAACGGTCTTGCGCCGATTATTGAGCACGTTAATTCTTTGGGTATGGAGTTCGGTCTGTGGTTTGAGCCCGAGATGGTGAACCCCGATTCTGATGTGGCTCGGGCGCATCCGGAGTGGTTGATGGCGCCTAATACTAAGCGTTTGCCGGTTGAAGGACGCCACCAGCAGGTCATGAACCTGACTATTCCCGAGGCCTATGAGCACGTACGCGATCAGATTGTAAAAGTTCTCACCGATAACCCAAATATCGTTTACATCAAGTGGGATCATAACCGCGACATCATTGAGGGTGCTACCCAGGCAACAGGTGCCCCCGCTGTTCACGAACAGACCCTGGCAGCCTACCG
>JBHWPN010000105.1:0-3905 GCA_043424895.1 Rothia sp. (in: high G+C Gram-positive bacteria)
CGTGTTAATTTTCCATAATTTATTCTGTACCAATCAGTAATATTGGTGATGCATACATACCCTTGTAAGTTACCTCTTACATTCACACTCTCTAGGAGTCCCCAATGGCTTCATCCCGTTTTCTCAAGGTAGCCACTGTCTCATCAGCAACTATCGCACTAGCAGCCGGTTCACTTTTCACCCCCGCTTTCGCCGCGCCGCAGGACACCGCGTCCGATCCCAAAGTTATTGCTATCAAGCAGGCAACTTACGACCTTGCTGATGGTTATTTGATAACCACAGCGGATTCAAACGTTGCGCAGGACGGTACACCCAGCGGATTCTTCACTATTGGTGCAGGAAAGATTGACGATGCGAGTATCGGCGTTGAAAACACCACAATGACTGTGGGGGATGAACAGGCCGTTCAAATTCTTGCACCGTCGGCTGTAGCTGAGGTTACTCAGCAAAACGGTGTTACTATCGCCGGTTACTGGACGTCCTCTGATGATGCCGTGCTTACTGTAGATGAACTCGGCAATATCACTGCCGTTGAGCCAGGCACCGCATCTTTGACCTTTACCCCGCTGTACGTGCAGGACGGTGCGATTATTGACGCTGTCCCGGTACTTGGCACCGAAATCACGGTAGAAGCTGCTGCCCAAGAACCTGCCCCTGAGGTAACCCCGGCTCCTGAGCAGACCCCGGCCCCCGAGGTTACTCCGGCTCCAGAAGAAACCCCAGCACCTGAGCAGACTCCCGCCCCGGTAGAGACGCCAGCCCCCGAGCAAACCCCGGTTCCCGAGCAAACTCCTGCACCTGTAGAGACTCCTGCGCCGGTTGCTCCCGTTGAATCACAGGCGCCTGCTCCCGCCCCGGTTGCGCCCGTTGAGAGCGTTGCTCCGGTAGCTGCGCCCGTAACCCCTGTGCAGCCTGAGGTTCAGCCTGCTGCTGACCCTGCGTCCACCGAATTTATCTACGAGAACTGTGCAGCAGTCTGGGATGCTACCGGTGGTCCCATCACTTCATCTGACTACGGCTACGGTGTCTCGCTAGATAGCGACCGCGACGGTGTTGCTTGCGAAACTCGCCCTGATTACGTGAATGAAGCTGGCACCTCTGATGCCGGTTACACCTCAGAAAACGTTACCTGGGTGGACTCTTCTACTACTTCTGGTTCTGCTGACTACGCACAGCCAACTACCTACTCGGTCAATGCTGCTCCTTCTGATACCTCAGAAGATACTTACTATTATGCAGCTTCGTACGATTCCCTGGCTCATACCGGCATCAACGCCTATGGTATCTTCGCCGGTGGACTGGCCTTGCTTGGCTTGGGAACCGTAGCTGTTGTGTTCTCACGTCGACGCGGTGCATAAGCTAGACACTTAGCGAAAGGGGCTGACAGGAAACTATTTCCTGTCAGCCCCTTTTTTCGTATAAATGTTATTTATTGAGTTGCCAGAATTTTGTTGAGAGGGCAGTAGCGAACCCTGTCCACCCTGCGTATGGGGTCAGAGCAATGGCAGCGGGTGTATTCACTTGCCCCGTGCGTCGTACTAGGTCTGCTGAACTAACAGCCAGTGCTCCAGCGTGAAGGGCGGCTAACCCCATGCTCTTGGAGCGAAAGAAGGTAAAACTCCAGGATGCGTTGAGCGTAAGATTGGTTGCCAGAGCCAGCGAGTAGGCGCGAGCATCATTCGTGTGACCGCGTTTTTTTAGCTGTGAAAGCGTATAACCGCTTGCTACCGCAAGATCTGCATACAGGGTAGTCCACGCAATAGGAAATAGCTGATTGGGAGGGTTCCAACTGGGTTTCTTGAGGCTCTTGTAATAAAGGCTATTGGGGTCTGATGCCACGGATCCTGCCACGGCGCAGGCTAAGGTGCCTGCGGCGGTAACCAGGTACGGATTAAAACTAGACATGCTTTTACCCTACGCTTGTATGCCTGAGGCGGTAAGCAAGAGTGGGAAAAAGTTTGGGGATGCGTACCCCGCCACCTACTTTTGTCTTACAGTGTGCCGGTCAAGCGTCCGTGAAGCTGGTGCGAGTCAGCGTTTAGACCGACCACATGAACCGTCTTGCCGAGCTTGGCATATTTAGTCGTAATGCTATCGAGCGCTGAGACCGTAGACGCATCCCAAACATGCGAATTGCGCATATCAATCTCTACATGCGAAGGATCATTTGCATAGTCAAAAAGCGTGTAAAGATCATTAGAGGATGCGAAAAATAGTTCACCGTCTACGCGGTAGGTAACCGCGTCCTGGCTTGGAGAAACAGTGCGTTCTACCGTCACAAATCGGGCGACGCGGCGGGCAAAGAGAACCATGGCGATGAGTACGCCTGCACCCACACCAATTGCCAGGTTGTCGGTAAGTACCGTGAGAACCACCGTGACCAACATGACGAGAGTTTCAGAACGCGGCATCGTGCGTAGCGTCGAGGGCATCACCGAATGCCAGTCAAAAGTCGTGAGCGAAACAAAGAGCATGATTGCAACTAATGCAGCCATGGGAATCATTGCCACAATATCCCCAAGAACCAGCGAGAGTATCAATATAAAGAAACCCGCAAAGAACGTGGAGATTCGGGTGCGACCGCGTGCCCCGTTGACGTTAATCATAGTTTGCCCAATCATGGCACATCCACCCATACCGCCAAAGGCACCGGCTGCAAGGTTGGCTAGACCAAGACCCCACGATTCGCGGGTTTTATTGGAGTGAGTGTCGGTGATGTCATCAACGAGTTTGGCAGTCATCAGTGATTCCACCAGACCCACGAACGCCATGCCCAGCGCATAAGGGGCGATAATTGCGAGTGTCTGACCGTTGAACGGAATAGCGGGGAAGAACAGGGCAGGTAGCGAGGACGGCAACTCACCGTAATCACCCACAGTGGGAACTTTGGCCCCGGCAAGTACAGCAAAGAGCGTGAGCACCACAATGACGATCAGCGGCGCGGGAATAGCGGTGGAAATTTTGGGCAGACCAAAGACCAGCAGCACACCCACAGCCACCATGGGGTACACCAGCCAGGGCACGCCGATGAGCTGCGGTAGCTGCGATGAAAAAATGAGAATCGCCAGCGCATTCACAAACCCCACCATGACCTGACGCGGAATAAAGCGCATCAGTTTGGCAACGCCTAAGAGAGCCAAAACAATCTGCAGGACGCCTGCTAGTAACACGGTTGCTACCAGGTAGTTGATGCCGTGACTGGCAACCAGCGGGGCAATCACAAGGGCAGTGGAGCCAGCTGCGCCAGAGATCATGGCAGGACGTCCACCGGTGATAGCAATAGTCATCGCTAGAACAACGGAGGTGAACAGACCGACTTTAGGGTCAACCCCGGCAACGACCGCAAAGGCCAGCGCCTCGGGAATCAGCGCCAAAGAGGTAACAAGACCGGCCAGAACCTCAATAAATAGCAGCTTGGGTGAGCGGAAAGTGCGAGCCACCGACTGACGTTCAAGGGGCGTGATGGTACGGGGTATAGAAGTCATGAGGTCTTTCAAAAGTGGACTCATTGGATTAAGGACAGGAGAGGGAACCCAGCATGCGCATATATCTGCCAGCAGTCCCTCTCGCTTCACTCGCGCGGGGCGTTCGGAAGCGATTCACACCAGACCCGATGCCAGCTGGCAGATATATGCGCACGCTGGCGGGAGGCTCAAGCAATCTATGCAATTCGTGCTGCTGCTTCGAGAATCATCCACGCCTGAAGTTGGCTAGAGAGTTCGATAGCGCGGCCGGGTACCAGGGTTTCTGAGGTGTGTCGGGTGACGTCCGGGGAGAACAGTGCGATTGACTCCCCACGGATTTCGGTGACGTCGACCCCGAACTCGTTGAGCGGCAGGTCTGGGTCGAACTCGCGTCGTCCGTCCCAGAGAATACGCGCCGTGTTGAGTACTAGGTCGCGGGCA
>JBHWPN010000106.1:0-2716 GCA_043424895.1 Rothia sp. (in: high G+C Gram-positive bacteria)
GTAGCTACATAATTGTCCATGGTTTCATTCTTCAAGGCATCTGAGAGTTCCTGATTAGCTTTCAGATCAACAACCACAATGGACTGTCCATCTGACGACCAGCCCGTACCTGCGTTAGGCAAGGTCATCATCTTCAGACCAAAGTTGGGGTTAGCTAGCATAGGGGATGCGATGGAAACGATTGATCCAGCGTCCAGTCCCTCGTCCACCGTCAGGTAGGGAGCCATGGTAGTTACCATGCTCTTAAACTCGGTGGCATTATTGAGTACACCGCGGGATTTAAGAGTGTTGAAAACACCTTGAATGAACGCACGCTGGTTACGCACACGCTGGTAATCTCCATCTGAGAACTGGTAACGCTGACGAACGAATGTCAGTGCTTCATCACCATTCATCTTCTGCGGACCGGCAGTATAAGTGTAACCGTCGCCTTCAAAGGAAAGCGGTACATCTACAGTTACACCGTTCATGGAATCCACAAGACCCTTAAAGCCCTCAAAATCAACCTCGGCAATATGGTCAATACGGGTATCTAGCAACTGTTCGATAGCGCTCACCTGCAATGCAACACCACCGTGATCCAGAGCAGCATTAATCTTTGCCGGACCATAGCCAGGAATATTCACCCAGGTATCACGCATAATCGAAATCAGATAAGCGTTCGAGCCGTCCTTGGGCACGTGTAGAAGCATCAGCGAGTCAGCTCGCTGACCAGTTACGGTTGCTGATTCAGCTGTTCCCGCACGAGAGTCAGAACCCATCAGCAAGATGTTAGTAGCACCGGTTTCAGCAGGACGCTTGTGCTCTTTCTCGCCGTTTTCATCAGCATCCAAGATTCCGTTGCCGTTCTTGTCGACATCAGATGAAAGATCTTTACCGCTATCATTCGTGATAGTAGCGTCCTTGTTTGCCTGACCATTTTCAGCCATGTTCTTTTTGAAAGCATCTAGCTGATCGGTAGGTAGCGAGCCGTCTTCATTGGGGAAAGCTGATTCTGAACTTTCAATTTTTTGCGTGTTGTTATTCCATGCGCTACCGATGCTGTACACATAAGCGCCAACACCTACTGCTGCTACAAGTATGAGCGCAAGAATGACGAGCAGGATATTACGGCCTGTCTTTTTCTTGCGCGGGGCTGGGGTCTGAACCGACATTCTTTATCCCGTCATCTCACCGACTGTCACCGGAACAGGCGACAACAAATTTATTCTGATTGTACTCAAGGTAAATAAAAAACACCCCGAAACTTTTCTAAAAAGTTCCGGGGTGTTCGAAATAACAGGGCTAAAAGATTAAGCCTTGCCGAAGTTCTTGAAGCGAGCGTTGAAGCGCTCAACACGGCCAGCGGAGTCCATGATGCGCTGCTTACCGGTGTAGAACGGGTGTGAAGCTGATGAGATTTCAACTTCTACCAGCGGGTACTCGTTGCCGTCTTCCCACTTTTCGGTCTTCTCTGAAGTGCGAGTTGACTGGGTGAGGAAAGCCTCGCCCGATGCGAGGTCGCGGAAAATTACGGGATGGTAATCCGGGTGGATTTCAGCCTTCATAGTGTTACCTTCTTTACTTGCCTGGATTTTGCCAGGCACGGTACTTTCGTAATGGGATCCGATGCTGTTGGGTAACAGATCTTATCGCTGTTTGCACAGCCAATTCACTAGCTTAGCATCCAACTGAATTTCTAGGTGCAGGTAAGTAGTAAAAGTGCTTGACTATGATGTTCGTTTAATCACGAGCGCTCCCCCGCTACCGGAGACGGACTCAAGCTACTGAGGGCGAGTCTCCCAAAAAGCAACGGCGCTGGCGGCGGCCACATTCAGAGAGTCGACCCCGTGCGACATTGGAATCATGACGGTGTGTTGTGTGGCAGCTAGTGTTTGACGGGACAGTCCGTGCCCCTCGGTACCCAGGATCAAGGCTAGCTTTTCATCCTTGCGAGCGCTGAGTTCGCTCAAGGACAAGGAATCATCCTGTAAAGCTAAGGCAGCAGTAGTAAACCCTAATTCGTGAAGTTCGTGGAGAGCATCTGGCCAAGCGTTCAATCGTACCCAGGGTACTTGAAAAACTGTTCCCATAGAGACGCGGATGGATCGGCGGTAGAGTGGGTCGGCGCATCGCGGGGTGACGAGTACTGCATCGATATCTAGTGCGGCGGCTGACCGGAAGATTGCTCCGACGTTGGTGTGGTCGACGATATCTTCTAGGATTGCAACTCGTTTGGCGTTGGCGAGTAGTTCTTTGAGGGGCTGGGGGGCTGGGCGTTGCATTGCGGCGAGCGCGCCGCGGTGTAGGTGAAAGCCGGTGACGGCTTCTAGTTCTTCTTCTGTTCCTACGTAGGCGGGGATGTGTGGGTGGGTTTGAAGGATATCTAGTAAATCGTCTGCCCATTTTTCGCTCATGAGGAAGGAGTGTGGTGTGTGTCCTGCGGCAAGTGCCCGGCGGATGACTTTGGAGGATTCTGCGATGTAGATGCCCCATTCGCTTTCTTTGGTGGTTCGCAGTTTGACGTCTGTGAGCGAGGTGAAGAAGCGTGTATGAGAAGGCTCTGCTTGGTGAAGCGGGTGCACGTTAGGCAGTGCGTGTACTCGCTGGGAGCGTTCGCGTAGGTCTTCTTCGGTGAGTTGTTTCTTAGCCATGAAACCTCTGGTGCGGGGCAGTGTATGTCTTTGTGGTTGTGGAACGTCGTGTGCCCGCATCGAAAAAAATGGTGCGGGCACAC
>JBHWPN010000107.1:0-12837 GCA_043424895.1 Rothia sp. (in: high G+C Gram-positive bacteria)
GACTAATCACGCGAGAAGGCATACGCGTCAGTAGCTGGTCTATTATTTACCCGGCAGCCTCAGGCTCGGCAGTACAACTCCATAAAGACTTCGAGAATATTACTGCTCACCTTGAAAACACTCAGATTCAGCTTCTTCAGATCACAGAAGAGCTCAAAGACGCAGAGGAAAACTTTTCCACTGCCCGAAGTCAAGAAAAAGACATTCTTCACCGGGTAGGTGCTGCGCATTCTACTGTTGAAACACTTCAACGGGAGGGGGCTGCCTTAGAATCTCGCCTTTCTACCATCGATCAGCAACTCAAACGCCACCACCACCTCGTAGAGGTCGCTCAGCAACGCGCGTCTAAGGAGCAACAAGAACTAGAAACTACGCTTTCAACGCTGAAAGACAACCAGCCCAAAAATATTGATATTGAACCACTAGAAACAGCTGAGAAAAATGCGCAGCAGCGTGCTTACCGCGCACAAACCGCCCTGGATTTAGCGGAAAGCCGCGCTCAAGCATCCTTCAAAAACCTTCAGCGTATGTTTGTCGACCTTGCCCAAGCGAGGAAAGAATTCGACCGGGCTACCACCGACTACCTAGAGGCTTTAGACCAGCAACAGCAAAAATCAGCCAAGGCAGACAGAGCTGGAACCACACAAGAAAAAGCATCTAAGTTACTGGAAGCAATTCACAGCGCTCGCTCTTTCGAAGAAACCACTTACTCGGAATACCAGAGAAAAATAGCCCACCGTGTAGAAGAAGATACCCAAGAAGCATCGGAAAGAAATATTCGACTGGCAAAGCTCTCTGCCTTGGCGACCGAGATTTCTGAGTACAAAGTGCAGCGGGCTCGACTCGAAACCAAATTTGAGGATCTCGACCACAAGGCTTTCGATATCTCTGGACAGTCTGCCCTTGACGTGATGCACAAGCATCACGAGAGCCTGGAAAACTTCGACAGCGAACAAACACTGCTGACGACGGAAAAACTCCGTCGACAACTTCAAGAGCTCGGCGCGGTCAATCCGTTGGCACTAGAAGAATACGAGGCTCTAAGTCAGCGTTACCGCTTCATGAGCGATCAGCTGACCGACCTCAAAGCTTCGCGGTCTGACTTGCGTGCCATCATGATGGACGTCAATACCCACATCGCAGACCTCTTCGGCGCTGTATTTACCGAAGTAAAAAGCAATTACGAGGCAATCTTTCCCAGATTATTCCCAGGGGGTGAAGGGACGCTAGTGCTCACCGACGCCGGGAATCTGCTCGATACCGGCATCGAGGTCCACGCACGCCCTGCAGGTAAAAAGGTTAAACGCTTATCTTTGCTATCTGGGGGCGAGCGCTCGCTGGCTTCTCTTGCCCTGCTTATCGCGATTTTTATGGCGCGTCCGGCACCCTTCTATGTGCTGGATGAAGTTGAAGCGGCTCTTGATGACCGCAACCTCTCGCGATTGCTTGAAGTATTAGCTGAGCTTTCTACGCAGTCTCAGCTCATTGTGATAACCCATAAAACTCGTACTATGGAGTCAGCAGATACGCTCTATGGCATTGCGATGAAAGATGGAGTCAGCAACGTCGTCAGCCAAAAAGTAGACCAGCTTCGAGAACTGCTGGGCTAGGAAAATTAGCTGAGAAAATAAAAAATCTCCCCTCAATATCTGTGAGGGGAGATTTTTATTAATAGTTTGAATCTTAGTCGTTAGCGACCGGTGTAATCGGAATCTGCCAATTCAGCAGGAAAACTCGGACGTAAGGTCGGCAACCATAGAATTGATGCCAGAACCATCAAGATGCCAGAGAGACCAAACGCCCACCCGAAGCCAGCGGCGTCTGCGATAGCACCTGCCAGAATCGGACCAAGAATCTGTCCAACATCGGTGAACATTTGAGAAGAAGCAAGTGCTGTACCGCCCGAGCGTTTGTTGCCAATAATATCGGCGATAGACGCTTGCATAGCCGGCGCTAAAATTCCGGTGCCGATACCCGTGATGACAGACAGCGCCACAAACCATACCGGGTGAGAGGCGAAACCAAAGAAAATAGTGCTGATGCCGGCAATGAGCAGACCTGAAAAGACAAAGGGACGGCGTCCAGCATGATCGCTGAACTTGCCGGCAATATTCTGCGCCACTGCATTGCCAACTGCATAGGCAGCCATTGCAAAGCCAGCGAGGAACGCGGCCTGATTATCAATGTTTGCACCTTGATCAGCAACCAGCATCATCACCGAAATAGCCGCTAGTGGAATGAGCGAGACACGAATGCCCAAAGCTACCCAACCTACAGCGAAGTTTCCTACCAGCGCTGCGCGGTAGTTGCTGAACTTCAGGGCATTGCGGAATGTCAGCGGAGGGTTGACCTGCGCTTGCATCATGGTATTGGTCATGCCCGTGTCTTTGAGACGGAAGAACAGTACAGCCGAAGCAGCAAAAAGCAAAACTGCATAGACGACGAATGGCACCCGCATTCCTAAGGGGGTAGCAAGTGCACCGGCAACAGGCCCTAAAATATTTCCCAGCAAAAATGACGTTGCGTAGTAGCCGCTCACGCGTCCTCTGATAGTTGGCGGTGAAAGACGAACCAACAACCCCATAGCTGAGACCGAAAACATGACTGAACCTACACCACCAAAGGCGCGGGCGGCCAACAAGGACCAAATATTAGGTGCAAAGGCAGTTGCTAATGAACCAACCGCTACGATCAGAAGCCCGGCGATATAAACGGGACGCTCGGTAAATTTTTCAATAAGTTTGCCGGCACTCGGAGCAAAAAGAAGCCGAGTAAAAGCAAAAATTGAAATCACCACACCGGCGATTGCTGTACCCACGTTAAAACTTGTGGCGTAGCGGGGGAGCACCGGTGCAATCAGACCGAATCCGAGAGCTATGAGGAATGAGGCCACAATCATGACCTTGATCTGCTCGGGTACCTTTGGCTTTTTAACAGCTGGTTTAGATTCTTCGGATTTAATGACCGGCAGAATACCGGTTTCGGGGGCAATCGATTTCATGACGTCCGTGGTGGGATCTGGTTCAAAGCCTGGCATAGTTTCAATCTGTGAAAAAGGGATGTATCTTGTGTGCTCTAACGTTCAAGTATGTAAAAAATATTCCTAAAGTAAAGCACCGGTGGTTGTGACCGGGTGTGATTTCAATTTGCAGTGCTACCGAACTATAAAAGCCGCACACGCAAAATAATTTGTGGCAAGCTAGAGAATATGAATGATACTTTGACGCTTATTTTGTACATCGTGCTTGGCGTCGCTGTTCTGGTAGGTTTGGCGGCTGTGCTGATGCGCGGTCCTAAAGCACCTCCGGGCGGCTATTCAAGCACCCGAGATGCTAATGACCCTGCTGTCGATAAGCCTTCGGCAGATTCACCTGCTCCGGTGGCTGGGCGTCTAGTTCGACTGCGTGAGCGTCTGTCTCGCTCTAACAATATGTTGGGCAAGGGTCTGCTCGCCTTGCTCTCTCGCGACAGAATTGATCAAGATGTATGGGACGAAGTTGAAGAAACTTTGCTCATGGCAGACCTTGGTTCTGAACCGTCCATGCGTCTTGTGGAGGCTTTGCAGTCTCGCGTACGTGTTGAGGGGACTGATAACCCCGCTCACGTAAAACAGATGTTGCGCGAAGAGCTGGTAAAGATTGTCAACCCTGATCTTGATCGCTCTCTCAAACTTGATGGTGCCGATGGTAATCCCGGTGTCGTGCTGGTGGTTGGTGTTAACGGCGTGGGCAAAACCACCACCGTTGGCAAGTTGGCACGTGTAATGGTTGCAGAGGATAAGAAGCTCTTGCTGGGCGCTGCTGACACTTTCCGTGCAGCAGCGGCAGATCAGTTGCAGACCTGGGGCAACCGCGTTGGCGTTGAAACTATCCGTAGCGAAAAGGACGGCGCCGACCCCGCGTCCGTAGCTTTTGAAGCTATCAAGGAAGGCAAGCAACGCGGCGTAGATACCGTGATGATTGATACCGCAGGACGACTGCAGAATAAGGCTGGTCTGATGGATCAGCTGGGTAAAATCAAGCGCGTAGTTGAAAAAGAAGCACCCGTAACCGAAGTTCTTTTGGTTATTGATGCAACCACCGGTCAAAACGGTATGGTGCAGGCTAAGGTTTTCGCCGAGGTTGTAGATATCACCGGTATCGTGCTCACTAAATTGGACGGCACTGCTAAGGGCGGCATTGTGGTGGCGATCCAAGAGACTCTTGGCGTTCCCGTCAAGCTAGTTGGCTTGGGAGAAGGACCCGATGATTTGGCTCCCTTCGATGCTGAGAGTTTTGTGGACGCACTCATCGACTAGATCGATAGGTGTTGACGATAAATAACGGACGCGGGTACGAAAGTGCCCGCGTCCGTTTGTTTAATGTCAGCAAAAGTTAGCGCAACCTGGGGGGGGGAAAAGAGAGAGAATGGGCAAGAATCGCTAAGAATCTGAGTGCCCTTGCCCCCGTATTTTGTTAGCTGACGGTATAGATCTTGGTACCGCCGTACAATGGTTCACATGAAACTTATCTCTTGGAATATCGACTCATTGAACGCCGCTTTGACCAGTGATTCAGCGCGAGCACTGCTTTCACGTGAGGTTTTAGGCACTATTGCATCCTACGATCCCGATGTCATCGCTCTCCAAGAAACAAAACTCTCTATTAAAGGGCCCACAGCAAAGCACGTTCAAGTCCTAGAAACATATTTTCCCGAGTACAGCATTGCGTGGGTTTCATCTGATGAACCGGCTCGTAAGGGGTATGCCGGTACGATGTTCCTCTACAAGCCAGAACATACGCCCACGGTTACCTACCCCAAGATTGACAGCCCCACCACCATGGATTCCGAGGGGCGCATGATCACCCTCGAATTTGAGGATTTCTACGTCACCCAGGTTTATACCCCCAATGCCTCCGATGGTCTCAAGCGTCTAGCAGACCGTCAGATTTGGGACCGACAGTACGCGGCATACCTCTCAACACTTGACCGCAACAAGCCGGTGCTAGCAACCGGTGATTTTAACGTAGCGCATACTGAAATTGACCTCGCCAACCCCAAATCAAACGTCCGATCACCGGGATTCACGGTTGAAGAACGCGATGGTTTTACCTACCTTCTGGACCAGGGATTCACTGATACCTTCCGTTATCTGCACGGAGATATTACCGGCGCATACACCTGGTGGGCGCAGCGCTCGCGTACCTCAAAAATTAACAACACTGGTTGGCGCATTGATTACTGGTTGGTTTCTAACCGAGTGGCGGATAAAGTACTCAAATCAGAGATGATTGATTCAGGAACCCGCCAGGATCACACCCCGATTTTGTTGGAAATCGAACTTTAAGGCGTTCTATTATTGACCGCGCACCGCTTGACTTGTTCGTGGTGGTTCCTATCTTGGCTGTGCTTTTGCAACAGTTTGATTGATGACTTAACCTGGCTCTTCTCGCATGCTACAAGCTCATGCGATATTGTTAGAAGTTGACTTATGTACATGCGGGCGTAGACCCCATTATCCATCGATGAAAGTAGATCACGACTCGTGTTCAATTCACTCTCAGACCGGTTATCCGCAACTTTTCAGAACCTTCGTGGTAAGGGCCGCCTGTCAGAAGCGGATATCGACGCTACCGTACGCGAAATTCGCCGTGCCCTGCTCGATGCTGACGTTGCAGTGCCGGTTGTTCGCGAGTTCACTGCTCACGTTAAAGAACGTGCACTCGGTGCTGAAGTTTCAGAGGCTCTGAACCCCTCACAGCAGATTGTCAAAATCGTCAATGAGGAACTTCAGAATATTCTGGGTGGCCAGACCCGCCGTATCAATATGGCTAAAACTGGCCCCACCATCATCATGCTTGCAGGTTTGCAAGGTGCTGGTAAGACCACCTTGGCGGGTAAGCTCTCACACTGGTTGAAAAAGCAGGGGCACACTCCCATGCTGGTTGCATCAGACCTTCAGCGTCCTAACGCGGTTAACCAGCTGCAGGTGGTGGGCTCACGCGCAGGTGTTCCTGTGTTCGCTCCTCATCCCGGCGTTAACAGTGAATTTGAAGAAGTCACAGGCGATCCCGTACAGGTTGCCCGCGACGGTGTTGCTGAGGCACGAGCAAAGCTACACGACGTAGTAATTGTCGATACAGCAGGCCGTTTGGGTGTTGACGCTGAGCTGATGCAGCAGGCTCGCGATATTCGCGATGCCATCAACCCCAATGAAGTGTTGTTCGTTATCGACGCGATGATTGGTCAGGACGCGGTCAATACCGCTAACGCCTTCAACGAGGGCGTGGACTTCACAGGCGTTGTACTTTCCAAGCTCGATGGTGATGCTCGCGGTGGTGCGGCGCTGTCTGTCGCATCGGTAACTGGCAAGCCCATTATGTTTGCTTCCACCGGCGAGAACGTTACAGATTTCGAACAGTTCCACCCGGATCGTATGGCATCACGCATCCTGGATATGGGTGATGTTCTCTCGCTCATCGAGCAGGCTGAGCAGACCTGGGATAAAGCTGAAGCCGACCGTATGGCGCAGAAGTTCGCAGATCGTGAAGATTTCACGTTCGAGGACTTCTTGGCTCAGATGCAGCAGATTCGCAAGATGGGCTCCATGAAGAAATTGCTCATGATGATGCCCGGTGCCGCGCAGATGCGTCAGCAGCTTGAACAATTTGATGAAAAAGAAATTGACCGCGTTGAAGCAATTGTGCGTTCGATGACTCCTCACGAGCGTGTTGCTCCCAAGATCATCAATGGCTCTCGTCGTGCCCGCATCGCACGCGGTTCGGGTGTGACCGTTTCAGAGGTGAACCAGCTGATGGAGCGCTTTGCACAGGCTCAGAAGATGATGAAAAAGCTTGCGAACGGCCAGATGCCCGGTATGCCCGGTGGTATGCAGATGCCCGGTATGGCATCGGCCGGTGGCTCTAAGAAGAAGAATTCCAAGAACAATAAAAAGAAGAAAGGCTCGGGTAATCCCGCTAAGCGTGCTCAGCAGGAGCAAGCTGCACAGCAGAAAGCTCAAGCAGTTCGTGGGTCTTCGTTCGGTCAACAGCAAAACCAAGACTTCGATATGAGCGATATGAACCTGCCTAAGGGCTTTGAAAAGTTCCTCGGTAACTAATCACATATTCGAGATTGTTTTTTCGGTGGCGGTGACTATTTCGGTTACCGCCACCGTATTTTTGTAACTGGGTTTGTCGAAAAAATTGCTAGCTTTAGAGATCTGGCCTAGCTTTAAAGACCTGACTCAATTGCGCTATGAGAAAGCTAGGGTGTCTTAACTAGAGTCTGCTTGAGAGTATAGGTACATTGGTAGGTAGCTTTTGTTGGGGGAGCGATAGCATCATGTTGCTAGTATTATGCCCTCAATTTTCTTTAGGCAAGGAGTGGTTATGAGTTCATATCTGTCCCACGAGGAACTCGTGAAGTTTATCGCGACGTTACCAACACGTAGACTTGCCGCTGCTGCTTTGATTAGAGATCAGCACAATAGGCTTCTTGCGGTTAAGCCTAACTATAAAGATGGTTGGACGCTGCCCGGCGGTACAGTTGAAGAGGGCGAGTCCCCTAAAACAGGTTGCTTCAGAGAAGTTGAAGAAGAAGTTGGTTTGTCTCTTCCTGAAGGACGCGTACTTCTGATTTTCCACGGTTTGCAGATGGGGATTTGGGGCGATTCCACGTATTACATTTACGATGGCGGCGTTATCGACTCTCATGCCACTATCACGCTACAAGAAGAAGAGCTTACTGAGTATCAGTGGGTGGCAGAATCCGATTTAGAATCGTACTTTGGACGCGAGTTTGCAACGCGTTTGAGCGCTTGCTACCGAGCCTTAGAAACCGGTGAAGTAGTAGAGGTTGCGTCCGACCAGGTTGCCTAACAACCGCTGAGGCTTTTGAAAAGGAATTGAACATACAACATGTCTGATCGTAACTTTGACCCCAATTTCCCCCAGGGGCAGTTCGAGACTTCATGGGCGCGTATAAGTTTGGACTTTGGTCCGCTGGGGTATGAACTAGTAGAAGAAGTTGTAGAAGATACCCAAAATCCTGCTGATATGATTCGTCAAGAAATTCAGCAGATGATTAGTGCGCTCAAAAGCGCCCAAGGACTCCCAAGCGAGTCTGATATCCAAAAGCTGGATCATGTGGATTTGACCGCGGAGCTTTTTGAAAAGCTGTGTGAAACCAAAAACGTTGATGAGCTATCAGCTTTATTAGATGAAAAATTTGAACAGCAAGACGAGACCGCTTCAGGTGCGAAAGCCCAAGAGGGGGCGCATTCTGGTACTGATAGCGATGAAATCGAACCCGCCTCAGAAAATGAACCGGCTGAACTTTCTGAAGACGAACGTCTCGATCAAGAAATCGAACGTCGTATTACGGAGGCTACCAGCGACGATGTTGTCAAAGAACTGTTGCTAGCCAGCGTCGATATGCCTCAGCTGATGGTTTACGAAGCCGACAAGGGGCATGTTGAGGTTTACGTTTTATGCACCGAATCTAACGATGACTTATTAACAGTTGAAGTTGATGAAAAGGGCGATTTTGCCTTAGGTTCTTCCTTTGAGGTGTTCGCCGCCGAGCTTATGGAGAAACTGCCAACGCGCGGTGGAATTTGCGCTGATCAGGAATCCTATACAGTGTCGGCCCCGGTCACTGAAATCGGTGAAGAACTGACCTTGAATGCAGATGCGAAGGTCTCAGCGCTGATTGAAATCGAAATGGGCGAGCTCGCTCTTCATATTGGTCAGGTAGCTCTACTTAACCCGATTGAAGCCGCCCCTACAGATCACGGTTGGACGTTAGTTACCAGCGACGCTATTTCTGTTTTGTCCTTGGTGTCGCATCTGCAGCGAACCAGTGTAGTCGCAGCAGCCACGGAAAATTCTCACCATCTCTCATTCATATTCCCCGGTAACTCTGAACCCGTTGCAATGGACGAATTTGATGAGGGGACGTGGGGTCAGTGGATGCAAAAAGTAGTGGGATCTCCCGGTGATGATACCCACAGCGGGGTCGTCATTGATTTGGTGTGGGGTGTGCCTAAGGTGCTAACCCGTCATGTACCGCAACGTTCACAGGCTTTAGATTCCTTGTGGTTACTACCCGGGATGTTACCGGAGCCTTTGAACTTTGTGCGTATGAACGATGAGATCGATAATCTTACCTGGGTATACGGCCTTGATGATTCCACGTCTAAACGTCTTCGGAATTATGTAGAGAACTACGAGTCTGATCTTGGTATGGAGTCAGTACTCCAGCTGTTGGGGCATACCGATGATTTAGCTAAGGTCGCAGAAGGTCGAGCAGATATTTCAACTTTCACCGGGTATAAGAGTTTCGCACCCGATATGTCGACTATGAAAGCTATTGCTGAATCCGTCACGTCGTACCCGAGCGGGGATTCTGCACTTGCCTCGGCGCGTAGAGCAGCTATGGAGCGACCGTGGATATTCACAGTTGACGGTGCCATGCAAATCGGGGCATCTGGCGTCCTTGCGTTTATTACGGCGCGTCGTCGTGCACAGGGTAACCCGGCACGCGGTACTTCTTTCGCTTCTGTTGCTTTAGCTAGCGCCGGGCTCACTGAGTTGATTGTGGCTCGTACCTTTAACCGGCTACAGAAACTTCGGGTTGAGCAGGACGCGTATGATGATCGAGCTAACGACAAGATGCTGACTAAGTACTTGGGTGATATGGCGAATGAAGCTCCGGGAAAGTCCCTGAGAAAAGTTCTGGATTCCACGCTGTGGGGTGCTAAAGCGCATCAAAGAGCAAGTCAAGCAAAAGGAAAAGCTGCAAAGGACGCGAAGAAATACTTACGAAAGTTCTTTGGGCAATAAGTATGCGCGGGAGGGGTCTCTTGTCCTTCAAAAATCCTAGATGTTTGAAGGGCGAGAGGTCCCTTATGGTTTTTATTACTTAAACCGACCAAAAATCGCGTATTTCACACTATCGATTTCCCGCGTCTATCTAGATTAAGACCTTATTCTCTGGCATACTACTATGCGTACCCAGTGCGCTCGGCCCCTCTCACCGAGCGTTCATTGTGTCCACAGAATTTTTGTTTATCGGCCCGCCCCACGGGAGCGTGAGACAAGAATTCGACCATTTATATGAAACAGGAGAGTCCACTACAGTGGCTGTTAAAATTCGTCTGAAGCGTTTTGGTAAAATCCGCGATCCTCGCTACCGCGTAGTTGTAGCTGACTCACGCACCAAGCGTGATGGCAAGGCTATCGAAGAAATCGGTCTGTACCACCCGACCGAGAACCCTTCACGCATCGAGATCGACTCAGAGCGTGCACAGTACTGGCTCAGCGTTGGCGCTCAGCCCACCGAGCAGGTTGCAGCATTGCTCAAGCTGACCGGTGATCTTCAGGCATCTAAGGGTGAAAAGGCAGAGAACACTGTCAAGCCCGTTGACGCTAAGCCTGAATTCGTTGTTCCTGAAAAGGGTTCAGTAATCCTTCCCGAGGCTATCACTCCTAAGGAAGAAGCTAAGGCTGAGGAAGCACCCGCAGAAGAGGCTGCTGAAGAAGCAGCTTCAGAGGAAGCAGCTGAATAAGATGTTGGCTGATGCTCTCGAACACTTGGTTCGGGGAATCGTTGACAACCCCGATGACGTTGAGGTTCGCGCCCGTAGCACTCGCCGCGGTGAAACCCTTGAGGTTCGCGTAAACCCCGAAGACTTAGGTCGCGCGATTGGGCGTCAGGGGCGTACTGCTAATAGTGTGCGCACTGTTGTTAACGCCATCTCCGGCGGTGACCACGTTCGCGTGGATGTCATTGACACAGACCGCCGACGCTAACAAGATTAGCTTTATTAAGGTGGGTTTCGGTATTACACCGAAACCCACCTTTTCCTTTGTCTATTTTCGGTGAAAATGATCGAGCGCTACAATGATGAAGGTAGATGGCGCAAACTTGAAGGAGATTTTCTGTGTACGTTTTGGTTGCTCGTATTGGAAAGCCCCACGGTATTCGCGGTGAAGTGACCGTACAGCTGTTCACCGATAATCCTGAGGCGCGTTTTGCCGCCGGTGAAGTGCTGAGCATCCAGGATTTTGAGGCACAGTCGTCAGTCGGAAAATTAGTGCCTGGTGGCGAGCTGACCGTTGCATCTTCTCGATGGAACAAGAAGATTCTTGTGGTGAAGTTCGAGGAAATCACAACCCGCAATGACGCTGAGGTTTTGCGCAATTCATATCTTGAGTTTGATTCCAGTTTGGATGAGGATGAGAGCAGCTTTTACGAACACGATGTGGTTGATTTGCCGGTCTACCTACTTTCAGAAGTTCCCGAAGGGGAGCTACCGAGCGGGGACGCTCTCGGTAAGGTTACCGGTTTGCAAACGATGCCCACCCAGGATCTTCTTTTTTTCGAACTAGCCTCCAACGGCGAGAAAGTTATGATTCCGATGGTTGAAGAACTCGTTCCTGAAATCGATTTGGATGAAGGCTTTGTACTGATTGATCCTCCGGCAGGGTTGCTTGAAATGGCTGAGGGATCTGAGGGCGAGGACGCCTAAGTGCGCTACGATGTTGTCACTATTTTCCCCGAATACCTAGAACCTTTGCGTCTGTCATTGCTTGGGAAAGCGCAACAGTCAGGTCTAGTAGAGCTGAACCTGCATAATCTACGAGATTTTGCGTTTGATCGCCATAAAACGGTTGATGATACTCCCTATGGGGGAGGTGCCGGTATGGTGATGAAAGCTGAGCCGTGGGGTTTGGCGCTGGATAATATTTTGGAGTCTTCTGCACTGGCGCAGCAAACTTCAGCTACTACTGCAAGTCCCGATCACGCGCGTCCTTTGCTCATTGTGCCATCACCGGCTGGCAAGGTGTTTAACCAAGCAATGGCATATGATCTAGCAGAGCACGAAAAACATATAGTCTTTGCCCCCGCTCGCTATGAAGGCATTGACGAACGCGTACTTGACTGGGCACAAGATCATTTTCGAGTGATGCCTGTATCTTTGGGCGATTATGTTTTGTACGGGGGAGAAGTCGCCGTTATGGCGATGATAGAAGCAATCACTCGTTTACTCCCCGGAGCAATGGGTAATCCTGAGTCCTTAGACGAGGAGTCCCATACCGGTGGGTTGCTGGAGTACCCGGTCTACACTAAACCGGCAATCTGGCGAGAACGAGAGGTCCCTGCTGTGCTGTTATCAGGTAACCATGCTGGGATTGCTCGTTGGCGTCGTGATCAGCAGATTGAACGAACATTCTCACGACGGTTTGACATGATTGAGTCTTACCCTGAAACGCATTGGGATAAAAAAGACCGCAAACTTCTCAATGATCTCAGAGCTCAGCGTAACAAAGCTGAGAAAGAAGCACGGCGTATCGCTCATGAGCGTAAAGCGCAGGACGCTGCCAGGAAGTCTCAAAGCCTTCGTGAAGATTCTAAAAAATAGTGTTGGAGCCGCGAGTGCGTGATGAACGCATCATGAAAGTGGCTCTTACAGCGACATAAAATTGTAGCTAAACCCCCTAAGATATGCCATAATTTTAGATTGTGTTCTTGTGTGGGTACGCCCCTGCCGTAGGGGGATGAGCGACCACAACACGCAAGAACCTTACCTCACTGTCAAATACAGGGGGTAAGTAGAAAACCTCTTCGGTGCAACATCAGTCTTCAAAACATCTCGTTTTGACTCAGACATTGTGCCGTCGCATGTATGAGTTTATTTGACCTGCGGCAGATAACTCATGGAGATAACTCAATGCAGACTCTTGACTTCATTGACAACAAGTCACTTCGCACCGACGTGCCCGAGTTCGGCCCCGGTGACACCCTGAACGTACACGATTAATATATATTTCATTGTTAGCAGCACAAGGACAG
>JBHWPN010000108.1:0-25442 GCA_043424895.1 Rothia sp. (in: high G+C Gram-positive bacteria)
CCCTCTGTAACCAGCATCCACCCCTTTATCGTAGGCTCACTTCCTTTGAAATACTTATACAAAGTTTCGGAGATTGACCTCATAAGCGCGTCGCCACAAGTAACCGTAAAAGTGGCCCACCATAAAGAAAACGGTGGCGGCGATCAGCGGAATTAACATTGCGGCTTGAAAGCCGAAGTCTTCCCCTACCAGAGCGCCCCAGACGAGACCGATGGCTAAACCTGCCGTTAGCGTTGAATGTGAAAAAGTGAGAGCCAGTTCAAGATAACCACGGGCTGAAATTGCTGTTGTGACTGACTCCATGCACACTGTAGCGGCTCCGATACCAGCGCCCAAAGCTACAAGAGCCAGAGCAACACCAAAATTCGTTACAGGTACCGATAGCATCATGGTAAGAGCAATCAGAGCAATCGCGCTCAAAAGCCAAGACTGCCAACCGGTGATTCGCACGCGTCCGGCAAGAAGCAACGCACCCACTGTGGCACTGGATAAGCCCATCGCGCCAATGTAGAACCCAACAGTTTCAACATCATCAGCATTGAGAGTATAAGCGGCTATGGATGACTGAGTAGCCCCGATAATAGTGCCGATGCACACAGCTCCTAGTAACGGTAGCCAAATAAACCCACGATGATCACCGTGCACTGCTTCATCATCAAATTTTCCTAAACGCGAAGTGTTCATGGGTGTGAACAACGGCTTGTTAATGCGTGAGATTGCAAAAAGAACACCGAGCATATTGATAACGATCAACGCCAACACTGCGTACAGCGGACTGGCGAATAGAGAGATCGCCCCGGTGAGTACCGCAGCAAGTGGCAGAGCTAAAACCTCAAGCATGGATTCTAAAGCAATAGCAGAATTAAGCATCTTGCGATCTTTACTGGTGGCGTATTCTCGACTCCAGTATGAACGCATCATCGCTGCCATGGGCGGAGTGGTCGCACCGGCAAGCGCCGCAGCCGCCAATACTCCTACGATGCCTTGCTGAAAAGCTTTGTTACTGAATTGGAGAAATTGCCACAGCAAGATTGCCATAATCGGGATGTTGAGGATGCCGGTGGTAACCAAGACAGGGGTATGTCCAAATCGGCGGGCGATAGCGCTGTAGAGAGGCATCATCATGGCAAAAGCTAGAGCCGCAATGCCAGCTGCGTACCCGCCCAGTCTTACTTCGCCAGTTTCTGATGCCATGAGAATGAGAAGGGAGAGGGACAACACGGACGGGGCTAGTCTCATCAGCACCACAAACAGCAAAAATTGTACGCCAAGGGTTCGTACAATCACTTGTAAGCGGCTGATGGTGTACTGCACGGAGTACTTCCACCGGTTTCTCACGGGTGGATTTGTCTCAATTTTTTTGGGGACTATGGTTTTTCTAAGGGGCGACAATGTGGGATCCCTCCGGCGAACGACGCACCTGCACCTGAGTGGTGATGCGGTTCTTCATTTCTGAAACGTGGCTAATCAGCCCGATAACCCTACCATTTTCGCGCAGTGAATCGAGAGTTCCCATCACTTCTTCGAGAGTGGAATCATCCAGAGAGCCGAAGCCTTCATCAACAAATAGGGTGTCGATTGAGATTCCGCCGTTTCGATGCTGAACGACCTCTGCCAGTCCTAAGGCTAACGCAAGTGATGCCATGAAAGTCTCGCCTCCAGAAAGAGACTTGGTGGGGCGTACCTTATCGTGCCAAGCGTCCTTTACGACAATTCCCAGACCAGATTTTTTAGCGCCGCGTCCTTTCTCGCGTTCGGTGCTGTACTCAAGTGTGTAGCGTCCGTGGGTCATGGCGTTTAGATGTAACGACGCGCTGGTTGCGACATCCTGCAGTTGGGCAGCCAGCACGTAGGTAGTCAGCGTCATTTTGAGTTGGTTATCGGCATCCGTACCGTTTGCAGTATCAGCAAGATGACGCCAGGTTTGAGCGGATTGAACGATGCTTTGAGATGCTTTCATTTGTTGGTTATATCGCTGATGAATACGTTCCAACCTTTGTTGGGTTCCGTTCAAGGCTGAGCTTAGCGAAACAGAGGTCTCTTTAGCTGTCTCGAGGGTTTCAACCCGACGCGATGCTGCATCGATTTCATCGCTAGCGGGTCGGTTTTCATTGTTTTCCACGGCTTGTGCAATACTGCGCAGGGCATCGGTATCTAGTTGCCCCGATAGGTGCGACCATGCTGATTCGTAAGTTTGAATCTCAGTACGCATGTGGTTGCGTTCTTGAGGCGTAACGTAGGCGGCTTTTACCTCTTCGATGCTGTCCAATACCGATTTTTCGATAGCCCCTACCAGTGTTTGTTGGGTGGTTCGGGCCCGGGTGAGTGCGTTCTGTGCTACCTGGCTAGTGTTATGGAAACCAATAATCTCTTTACTCAGCATCCTAAGATGTGCGAGTCTGTCCACAAAGGTAGCGTGCTCTTGAGCTTTTCCGCGGAGCTGGTCGCCAAGTTCTTTCTCTCTACTTTCGTGTGCTTGTGCAGTACCTTCTAATGTCTTGAGCTGGTGAGTGAGTTTTTGAATTGTTTGGGTACGGGTATGAGCAAGTTGATCAAGGTGTTCACGCTGAGCCCTCAACTCTTGAATATGCAGAGTTTTCTTATTCAGCTCAGCTACTTGGTGTTGATGCGATTGATATTGCTTCTGGGCAACGTCCACTTCTATTGCACCTTGTTCAACCAGAGACTGAACTTCTGCGGTGCTTTCGGCAACCGCGTTGTAAGCCTTTTGAGCAGCTTCTTCAGCCTGATGTCGTTTATCTAATGCGGCATCGATATCCTGTTGTTCTACTACCTGTTCACCACCGGTAACGGTAGCAGGACGCGGGTGTTCATGAGATCCGCAGACAGGGCAAGGATGTGCCTCTTGAAGTTGCTGGGCTAATGTGAAAGCCGCTTGAGCATACCTATTGTGTTGCAGTTGTTCGGCAATCTGTGCCTGGTTTTGGCGGGCATACTCTGCGTCTTTGAGAGCAGTTTCTCGTAACTCGCGCTGTTGTATAGCGCGCCCAAGTGACTTCGAGAGCTTGACAATATGTGCAGAGGTCTTTTCGGCTGTACGGGCGCGTTCTAACTCAATCGCTGTATCTTGGTGAGAATCGAGTTCCTGGATAATTTTGTCGCGGCGAACGTGAGCTTTTTTGAGCTCGTCTTCTTCTTGTTGGCATTGTTCCCGCAAACGTTCTATCTCTTGAATTGTCTGTGCGAGGTTCCGCTGTACGGTTTCTCGTTGTTTCTCAGCTATCACCAAGTCCTCAAGTTCAGACAGTGGCAGCTGTAATGCTTGTTCGTCTAGTTCATCGACAGATGTTGTTCTTAAGGCGGATTCAGGATGCTGCGCTTGTGCGGCGTCTGTAATCTTCAGAAGCCTTTCCGATACCGCGACACGCGCGCGTTTTTGGCTTTCTACAGCCAGATCAGCATCCTTCTGTGCGACAGTAACCGCTTCAATATATGCCTGGATTTCTGCTGCTTGTTCAGCACGGTGAGCGAGAACCTTGAGGTGCTGTATGTGTTCGCTTTGACTAGTAAGTTCCTCTTTGCGCAAGAGTAGTCGGTGGTAGGTATCCCAATCGTGCGCACGTTTAGTTAATTGTTGTTGATTGTCTCGAGCCTGCGGTAATTGCTGGTCAAGTTCGTTGCGCACAGTCAAGAGTTCGCTGAGAGTTTGCGCGAGCTTTCGCACATAGGTGTCGTATTTCGCCACAAAAGCAGGTTGGTCTTCATCATCTTCGGTGAATTCTCTATCTACAGTGTGTTCCTCTACAGGTAGCCCCTCTGGTTCCCCAGAGTCATAGGCACCGGCAGAGACCTGTGATTCTAGAAATTCCTGGGCTTCGGCAATGCGCGCCTGAGAAAAAGCATCCTCAAGCTGCCCGTCTAATTCTTCTAACTGGCGCAAGGATGATTCAGCTCGATTTTTCGCCTCCAAAGCACGCGCCATGAGTTCAGTTTGAATATGCTCGTATTCGTGAGAACCAAATAACTTTTTCAGCAGACCTTCACGCTCTGAAGAACTGGAGTTCAGGAATTTCGCGAACTCTCCCTGCGGTAGAAGAATGACCTGAACAAACTGTTCACGTTTTAGACCAATCGTTTGTTCGATGTAGGCACCGGCTTCATCATTTCGACTTGAGACTGATACCCAACTCCCGTTCTCCCAGCGATCCAACTGGGTTTTTGCTTGTTGCTTGACCGCGCCGTATTTTGAGCGAGTCGAAGGACGCATCCACTCGGGACTGCGATAAATCCGATAGCGTACGCCACTGATTGTGCATTCTAGCTCTACCCAGGGGATCTCATGCTCAGCAGCAAAATGCGAGCGCAAATCGGGTCGCCCGGTTGAGGTGGTTCCGTACAGCGCATAGCACAGCGCATCGAGAATAGAGGATTTACCGGCACCTGTTGGTCCGTTGAGTAGAAAGAGTCCCGCGTCGTTTAAGGCATCAAAATTCAGGGTCTCCCTACCGGCGAAAGGTCCGTAGGCGTTCAAGGTGAGTTGGTGAATTATCATCGCGAAACACTCTCGCTTTCAACGTGTGCAAGTACCTGGTGCAGGTAAGTGTGTTCGGTCGGTGTGAGTTCGTTGCCCAGCACATATTCAAAAAAATCGTCGCAGACCTCATCGATGGGTTTGCTGGGAGAAATTCTGTGAGGGCCCACCCGTTGTGATTGCTCTGCTCCTTCGGGTTCAAAGTAGAGCTCCGAGACATTGGCAAAGGACTCTTTTAGCTTTTCAAGGGCGTGGGGTGGACGCTTGGAATCAGTGAGAGTGATACTGAACATGGCATCCGGTGACAGGATTGCCTCAGGACTGCTGAGTACTTCTTCAAGGGTGCCTCTAAGACGGATGAGTTCAAGTTTGGTGTGCCATGTATGTTCACGAATCGCACTGATGCCGCTGGCGTCAATATCAATAATCCACGCCCCCTTTTTATGGTTGGCTTCAGAGAACGAATAGGCAAGCGGAGAACCCGAATACCGCACCTTTTCTGTTACTTTTTGCTTGCCGTGTAAATGCCCTAATGCTGCATAATCAACGGTTTCGAAAACCGATGCTGGTACGGCCTCAAGACCGCCAACACTGATGTTGCGCTCAGAATCAGAAACCTCAGGCAGGTGGGCTGATGAGGCAAAACAGTGCGCCATAACTACGCTCGCTGTATACGAGTGTGCCGCCAGATGCTCCCCCACCTTTTGCATGGCATGATTCAAAACCTCGGTGTGTTGCGCGGCGACATCCCACCGACTAGCGAATGCACGCGGTTCAAGATAAGGGATACCGAAGACCGCCACCGTGACCCCGTCTTTTTCTAGCCGCACGGGTTCAGCCAGTTTGCTAGCATCCGTTAGAAAATACACCTCAGCTTTACGCAATAGATCCGATGCGAAACCTAGTCGAAGCGCTGAGTCATGATTGCCACTCGTGGCAATAACGGCAGCACCAGCATCCACTATTGAACTCAGTGCGTGTGAGAACAGTGAAACTGTATCGGGGCGGGGCTGGGCTTGATCGTAGACATCCCCGCTGATTAGCACCGCATCAATCTGTTCGGTAGAGACAAGTTGAACCAGCTCTTGTACAAATTGTTGGCATAGTTCGTGCAAGGACGCACCGTGAAAGGTTCTGCCTAGATGCCAGTCAGAGGTGTGAAGAATACGCATGATTCCAGTGTACTGAGCATAGGTCAAAAGCGAAGGTGCACAGTTCTATATGACCTGGATGCCGGTAGATTTACCCCGGTAAGATAAAAGCATGACTGATCGTTTTCTAGCACCCGATGCCACTAACCCACGCTATACCGCCACTTTCGATGCGGTACTCTCCGGTGCTCTTGCAACTCCCCCTGCAGGTAGCACTACAGCACCCGCCCATTCGCAGCTGTTGCTGTACACCGTAGATGGAATTAGCGAGGTGCTTGAATGGAACAACGAAGGCGTCGTAGCAGATGAACTTGCTTGCATCTGGCTCGCTTTTACTCGTTGGTTACGAACCACAGGGGCACCTGTGTCTGAAGAGGTTCCCTTTGCCCTCGATCGTCCCATCGATAAGTTGTCGCTGATGGAATCAAGTAATCACGCTGAGCAGACGGTAGTGGACATTCTAAATACCGGGCAAATGCAGCTGATATCGAAATCCTCGGTCAGACACGTCAATTCTCCTAACGTCCTGATATGGAGCACCGCTTTTGGATTGTTGCCGGTTGAAGATTATTCAACGATTACTAAACTTAGTTCCCACACGTGTGCGTTGACCCACGGCGATTCTCGTACCATTCTCTCAGTGATGTGTGTGGCGTTGTTAGTTCGTTCCATGGCATCTGCAACTTCTGATGCTCCGGTGGAATTTGCGGTGAGAGAAGTTCGCGATTGGCTGGCTAATTATTCTGAGGCTGACTTCGCCGCACAAGCAACCTCAGTTCTAGCTCTTATTGACCAAGCGCTTGCAGATCGCAATGAACCCCTCACGCTTGAACACATGCGTCAAAAATTCCAGGACGCGAACACTGCCTATGAGATGCTGGCGGCAGCTGTTTACCTGCTTTTACACGCTGAACGAAAAACTGTTGAAAGCCCAGATCGAGAAAATGTTTTCAATGAATTTCTCTCGGATGTTTCAGAGATTGATTCTGCACTGACGGGCAACGATCGCCAGGTACTCTTTCAGTTGGTTGCTATCTTGCTAGGGGCAGCGTATCCCGAGGCAACTTTGTCTACATTCAACGTATCTACACCAGCCCAGGAAGCAGCGAACCTCGTATCAAAGAACTGGCGCAAACAACTAGGTCTTGTTTAAGAAGCTAAAGCCGGTATAAGAATAAACCTTGTACCGGATTTTAGGCGATTGTTCAGACGAATTCCCATTGCGGGGAACACGGGCAGAAGTCTAGGAAAAATAAATTTTTCAAAAATAAGAGACTTACTGCCCCATAATCTCTTCTTTATGATCCATGAGCCAGTTATCAGCGCGTTCAACAGCTAGCCGCAATATTGCCCCACCCATTCCACTGTGCACGGTGTATGCCACTGCCTGCAATGCGAGAAGGCGTGAGATAATCTTGGCGCGTTCAATTTCTTGAGGGGTAGCAGCTTTCTTCAGGCTCTCCCACCCGTACCAGTTGCCTAAGGCAGCAAGGTCAAATGCAGGGTCTGCTAGGGTGGCATGATCCCAGTCAATAACGCCGGCTAATCGATCGCCCTGCCACAAAATGTTGTGACCGGCAAGATCCCCGTGCACAAGGCAAGGTTCTACGGGCTCGAGTGCAAGTACGTCATCAATCACAGCTTGAGCAATTTTTTGATTGGTTTTGAGCAACAACGGAACAACATCATATCTCAACGTATGCACCCAGTCAGTACCGCCCCAGTGAGCATGAGGGTCATCGAGATAGGGTTCCCACCCTGTGGTATCAATCTTTTTAAGACTATTCACTAACGTAGCGAGTGCTTTTTCAGGCGCTGGTCCCGGTTTACGAGGTTCGCCTTTAATCCAGGTGGTGCCAACAGCTGTATGACCGTTTCGAGTGATGACGCGAGTAATAGGACGCGGCACTTCGTAGGGTAGTGCGGTGGGCAGACGCCTGAGAATCTCGGTACGACGCGCCACCATAAACGCTGTTTTTTCGGTCTTTGCTACCCTCACGCTCAATTGGTTGCTCATGTTGATGATGATATGTGCAGAACCCGAATGACGAACGTCCCACCGATCAAGAGCAACGTTGACGCCGGCCTGAGTCATGACCGCTTTAACCACGGCCATAGACCTCATTTGCTCCAGGTGCGCGACCATTGGTTATTTCACCCTTTTCAATGCTCTATCTGTGATAGGTGTTACTCTACCTCAAGAGCTTGACGAAGATGCGGAATCAAGGCCTTAAAAGCTTCAGCTCGATGGCTCATAGAGTTTTTAATCTCTGCACCGATCTCGGCACAAGACTTACCTGCTAGATCGCCGGTCAGTGCAGTGGGTGCGAGGATAGGATCGTAGCCAAAGCCGCCCTCACCGCGAGGTTCGCGTAACAAAGTCCCCGGCAGTTCACCGTGTTCAACTTTAGTTTCTCCAGCGGGGGTAGCCATAGACGCAGCACATACAAATCGTGCACCACGGTGCTCATCTGAGATATCTACGAGCTGAGCTAGTAGAAGATTGAGATTCGCGGTATCGTCACCGTGCTTCCCGGCCCAGCGGGCCGAGAAGATCCCGGGCGCGCCGTGGAGTACATCAACAGACAGCCCTGAGTCATCAGCCACCGCAATCAGACCTGTATGACGCGCGGCCGCCTGTGCCTTGAGCAAAGAGTTCTCGGCAAAGGTCACGCCGTCTTCTACGACATCCGGAACATCTACGTCGGCGGCGCTTACTACTTGGGTATCAACATCTAAACCATCGATTTGATCTCTCAGAATCTCACGAAGTTCACGAAGTTTACCCTGGTTATGGGTTGCTAATACGACGCTGCCTTGCACGACTTAGCTCTCTAACGTTTCGTTTTGGATGCGGGTTAGTTCTTGGGTGCCCACTAAAGCAAGATCAAGCAGTGAATTGAGCTCGTCTCGATCAAAGGGGGCGGCCTCGGCAGTTCCTTGTACCTCAACGAATTTGCCGTCACCGGTGACAACTACATTCATATCGGTCTCAGCACGAACGTCCTCAACGTAAGGAAGATCAAGCATAGGCACACCGTCGATAATGCCCACCGATATTGCAGCCACTGATCCGGTGAGTGCTTTAGCGTTCTTGGGCAAAATTTTCTCGTTCTTCGCCCACTGGATTGCTTCTGCGAGCGCCACGTAAGCACCCGTAATAGCTGCGGTGCGGGTGCCACCATCTGCCTGCAATACGTCACAATCCAAGACGATGGTGTTCTCTCCCAGAGCCTTCGTATCAATAATGGCACGCAGGGAGCGACCAATTAAGCGGGAAATCTCATGGGTGCGACCACCGATTTTTCCTTTAACTGACTCGCGTGATGAACGCGTACCGGTTGCTCGCGGTAACATTGCGTACTCAGCGGTTACCCAGCCGGTGCCTTGCCCCTTCAGCCAGCGAGGCACGCCTTCGGTAAATGAGGCGGTGCACAGCACACGAGTATTGCCGAATTCAATAAGAGCTGAGCCTTCAGCGTTCTGTGACCAGCCGCGAGTAATCTTTACCTCGCGCAGCTGATCGTTGGCTCGTCCGTCGGCACGAGTTACAGTTGTTTCGCTCAAGTTTTTCTCCTAAAGCTGATCAAAAATTGGATAGAAAATTGTAATGAAAGACGCTGAATAACGTTGAGGGTTGTGGTCGGCGGGTGCAGTTCTGAGACACGAGGGGGTTGTACCTCATAACTAGCAGAAACCTCGGCAAGCTCCACTGACCCCTCAAAGACGCTACGAGCTTCTGCCAGAATCTCTTGGGGGTCGTTCCACACCGGCAGGTGGGTGAGCAAAAGGTTACGAGCTTTCGCCTCCCGTGCGATCTCTCCGGCTCGCTTGCCTGTCAGATGGATACCGCGCAGTGCGTCGTCGCGTCCTTCTTGGTAGGCAGCCTCGCACAAGAACAAATCAGCGTTGTGAGCGGCTTCAACCACACCGGCACAATAATCAGTATCGCCCGAGTAGGTCAGCACCGTGTGGTTATCATCAACATCGCATTCAATGCGCAACGCGTACGGCTCTTTAGTGGGATGCAAAACCTCGAAAGGAGTAATGGTCAATGGACCAATCTTCACAGTTTCATGGTGCATCCAACTATGAAAATCGAATTCGGTGCTCATACCAATTTCATCGTACTGCCCGTGAGAATGACGCAAGTAATCGTGTAAATCAGAGGGACCATACAAGGGAATGGGGCCTTTGCTCCACCCCCGCGGATCCCACTTCACAGCCACGTGAACACCCGAGAGATCAATGCAGTGATCCGGGTGCAGATGCGAGACCAAAATTGCATCAATATCTTCAAGGTTGACATGACGTTGCAAAACTCCAAGGGCACCATTGCCCATATCGAGAATAATGCGCCAGGTTTTACCAGCTGAATCCGTTGCCGAAACCATGTAGCAAGATGCAGGTGAATCCGGGCCTGGAAAAGAACCCGAATTGCCGATAACAGTCAAACGCATGGAGCTTCCTTATCAGTGAAGATACTCGATTATCCGTGAGATGCGTCTACGGATGAGTCGATGGTGATAGTGGGTGTGTGGGCAGCAGCAGGCACAACAGCAAGTGATCCTGTGGGATAACGCTCAGCTACTGAGTTGGTGTGTCGAACAGTCGCGACTTCGGGACCAAGAAAACGGTGAGCTAGACGCTGGAAAGTATCTGTTTCGCCCGTTGCCAAAAATTCGTGATGCGTGTCAAGATCTGAATTTCTTTCCATACCGTGCTGAACCAAGGCTTTGAAAACATCTTTTGCGGATTCTTCAGATGAAGAAACGAGGGTAACGTCATCTCCCATGATGTAAGAAATGACACCGGTTAACAGCGGGTAATGTGTGCACCCCAAAACAACAGTGTCGACCCCGGCATCCTTCAGGGGTTGTAAATACTCCTGCGCGGTTTCAAGAAGCTCAGGTCCGGTAGTGATGCCCTTTTCAACGAACTCTACAAATCGAGGGCAAGGCACCGAAAGAATTTTAATATCGCTAGCAATAGCAAAGGTATCTTCGTAGGCTCGCGAAGTAACCGTAGCTTCGGTTGCAATAACACCAACCTTGCGGTTACGCGTGGCGGCTACTGCACGGCGAGCAGCGGGCTGAATAACCTCAACAACCGGAATACCGTAAGTGCGCGTGTAGCGTTCACGGGCATCGCGAAGAACTGCGGCGGATGCCGTGTTACAGGCAATTACCAACAGCTTGACACCCGAATCAACAAGCTCATCCATAATTCGTAAAGCATGAGCCCGCACTTCTGCAATCTTCAAAGGACCATACGGTCCGTGAGCGGTATCTCCCACATAGATAATTTGTTCGTGGGGCAACTGATCCATAATCGCGCGCGCTACCGTCAAACCGCCAACACCAGAATCAAAGATTCCAATAGGAGCTGAAGGAGTAGGATGCGCGGGCACCTGAGACCCCCATACGGAGGGTACGGTGTGCGGTATATCAGTTGAATTCATAATTACTTTCGAACAGTAGTCCTATGCTCTTGAGAATGCTGTAGTAGAAAATACTTAACAGGTAAATGAGGGCGTTATCACGCGTATTTACAGCATTTATACCCAATTATTACGTGAAAGGTGTAAGCATCGCATCCAGCGATAAGAACCTAATCTTCTAATGACTCGAGCATCGCTGTCATGAGGGTATCCTGCAACCAGGTGGTGAAGTTGTACAACAACCCCATGTAACCTTCAATATCTTCAACTGATTCGGGGTCGGAATACAGACGTTCGATGCGCGCAGAATCTTCATCAGTTGCCAAATTGAGGCGGGCGCCGAGTGTCAAACGCACGTCGTTAAGAGCGCTCGCCCAAGCATGCGCATGTTCTTCATCCAGCACAACCCGCTGGTTTTGAACATCCATCGATGCCAAAGCCAAAGCTGACATTTTTTGTTCGCGCAAATTGAGCTCAGTAAATTTGCGGAACTCATCTGCAACTTCAGGATCATCGCTGGCAATGGGAAGCATGCGCAACACTGCATCATCAGACGGTGGGCGCGCATCAGTTTTAATCCCAAGCATGCGCTCGAACTCGTCTGCACCGTGGGATTCTTCGGGTTCTAGAGTCAGCGCCACATCGTCAAATAACTTGGTGAGAAGCTTGATCTCTTCTGGATCGAAATGAGCTACATAACCCGCAGGGGTTCTTCTAAAACCTTCAGCCATTTAGCTCTCCTGAACTCTTTCGAACGTTGCCCATAGCCCCCAGCGGTGCATAGCTGAGGTGTGCTGCTCCGCTTCTTCGCGGGAACCAACAAAAACCACAGCTTTTCCTTCTTCGTGCACAGCAAGCATTAGCTTTTTCGCTTTTTCTGCACTAAAGCCAAAATGCGAACGGAACACATAGGTCACATAGCTCATGAGATTGACGGGATCGTTCCACACAATCACTTTCCAGGGGGTATCAGGTGCCACAGATTCTTGAGAATCTATAGACGGAAGCGTCATCGCCTCAGGTTCTGCCACTGACAGAACCGGGGTAGAACAAGCCACAGTCAATCCTTTCCACAGCACTTAGGTACACCATGTCACTATGTGCGCTAACTTCTCTATCCTAAACTACCTGCCGGTATGGGCAAGAGTAGGCAGATTTATCTCCTAGCCAAAGTTGCTCCCCCAGTACATCTACCGGTCTGGTAGGTCATGCTCCTAACGAACATTTCTCGCACTATATAGCAGTTGCAGAGCCAAAACCTCTAAAATGTTTTTGTGGCTTTATCAACAGCATTAATGACAGATCACTACGAACTCACCATGTTGCAAGCTGCCCTGCAATCGGGCGCTGCACACCGTAAGTGTGTGTTCGAAGTCTTTACCCGTTCTCTTCCTGCAGGACGCCGTTACGGCGTCGTTGCCGGCACCGGGCGTTTTCTCGAAGGACTTCAAAACTTTAAGTTCTCAGAGCGAGAGCTCGATTTTCTTGCCCAGCGCAAAATCGTCAATGAAGAAACCATTGAGTACCTGCGCAATTTTAAGTTCTCCGGCAATATCTTTGGGTACGCAGAGGGCGAAGTTTTCTTCCCGCACTCCCCCGTATTGCAGATTGAAGGAATGTTCGCCGAGGCTGTCATTCTCGAAACCTATCTTTTGTCCATTTTGAACTATGACTCAGCGGTTGCCTCAGCGGCCTCCCGTATGAGTATTTCTGCAGGCACCCGTCCTTGTCTAGAAATGGGTTCACGACGCGCTCACGAAGAAGCGGCTGTCGCAGCAGCGCGTGCCGCAGTCATCGCGGGATTTACCTCAACCTCCAATCTAGAAGCTGGCCTGCGGTACGGTCTGCACACGATAGGTACCAGTGCCCACGCTTTTACATTGCTTCACGATTCAGAAGAAGATGCCTTCCGCGCCCAGTTAGAATCCTTAGGGCTCGACACCACATTGTTGGTTGACACTTATGATGTTGAAAAAGCTGTGCGCCTGGCGGTAGAACTCGCAGGCGATAAGCTTGGCGCAGTCCGCCTAGATTCCGGTGACCTTGTTGCTCAGGCAATGTGGGTTCGAGAACTTCTAGATTCCTTGGGCAACAAGAAAACCAAGATTACTGTTACCAGCGATCTCGATGAATACGCTATCGCATCTCTTGCGGCTGCCCCCGTTGACTCATACGGTGTGGGTACCAAGTTGGTGACAGGTTCAGGAGCTCCGACTTCTTCAATGGTCTACAAAATTGTTGCTCGTGAAAATAGCGATGGTGTAATGGAGCCCGTAGCTAAGGCATCGAAGAACAAAGCATCCGTAGGCGGGCGCAAAAACGCCGTTCGTCGCATCAATGAATCCGGGATAGCAACCGCCGAACTTATCGGGGTTGATGTCACTGCACCTACAGATTCAAACGATCGTGAACTTCTGGTTGACTTCGTCGTAAATGGCAAGTTGCAGCCCGGATTCACCGGTGCAGAAGGGGCTCGCGCCGCATCCACCCGACATGCCCAGTCGATACGTGAATTGCCGCGTAATGCTTCAAGGCTGTCTGCCGGCGAGCCCGTCATTCCCAGCGAATTTATTGTCAAAGAACAGACCAACTAGTCTAAGGATTACTATGCCCAAGGCACTTATTATTGTTGACGTTCAAAACGATTTTTGCGAGGGTGGCTCGCTTGCAACCGAGTCCGGGGCTGAAGTCGCAGCCCTTATCAGCGAGTACGTGGAAAACCACCACACCGACTATGAGGCAATTGTCGCAACCCAGGACTGGCATGTAGACCCGGGTTCGCATTTTAGCGATACCCCTGATTACAAGAACTCTTGGCCCGTTCACTGCAAGGCAGAAAGCTTTGGGGCCGAACTTCACCCCGATTTAGATACCGATTACATCACTGCATACTTTCGCAAGGGTGAGTTTGAAGCAGCCTACTCAGGGTTTGAGGGGTTATTGGCTCCGGAGGATACCGTGATGACCGGTGAACGCGATGCGAACGCCCCGGTTGCCCAGGATACCCCCAAGGTGTCGCTGGATGATTGGTTACAGGAACAAGAGATCACTGACGTGGATGTTGTGGGTATCGCAACCGATTTCTGTGTTCGAGCTACTGCCCTGGATGCGATGGACGCGGGTTATGAAACTCGCGTCCTCACTGACCTCACCGCACCTGTCTCTGACGAGGGCTTTGAAACGGCACTTGAAGATTTTGAGGACGCCGGAATTGAGACCGTAGAGGTTCTCTAGGTTTCTAACGGTAAAGGCGAGGGCTCGGATATTCTGCTTAATATCTGAGTCCTCGCCCTTTTCGCGTCCAGTTTCTACTTTCGCCCTAAGAACCAATCCTGTAGCTTGTCTAACCGCGCTTGCAGTTGTTCCGCATTGGCTTGAGGCACTGCTGGTCCACCACAAATACGACGCAGTTCATTATGAATTGAACCGTGCGGCTTGCCTGTTTTTGCGGCCCATGCCGAAACATTTTTCGCTAACTGATTACGTAAATTTTTGAGTTGCCTATGGTCAACGACGCTAGGCTCTTGTGCTCGCGCCGATGAAGGATGCTTGGAGGCATATTCTTGCTGGCGAGCGCGCAGCAAAGTACCCACCTGATCAGCGTCCAGAAGCCCCGGAATGCCCAAGAAGTCTTGGTCTTCATCGGTATGCTCATCCATGCCGCCCATTGAAAATTCTGAACCGTCAAAGAGAACCCCGTGGAAAGACGCCTGTGAACCGATAGCCTCGAATTTACCGCGGGTGAGCTGGTCGGATGCCACTTCTTCTTTGTTTGCTTCATCAATCAGGTGGTCATCGAGACCTTCGTTGAGTGGGTCTTGCGGCATCTCATCTGCAGGCGATTTGCGGTCAAGAGCGTGGTCGCGTTCTTCTTCCATCTCGTTTGCCAGCATCATCAACTGCGGCACAGAGGGCAGGAATACAGACGCGGTTTCGCCGCGTTTACGGGCGCGCACAAAACGCCCGATTGCCTGGGCGAAGAATAGCGGAGTTGATGTTGAAGTCGCGTAGACACCAACGGCAAGACGCGGGACGTCTACGCCTTCAGATACCATGCGAACAGCAACCATCCAGCGCGATGTGCCTTCGGAAAACTTATCGATGTTGTTGGAGGCTTCTTTATCATCAGAGAGAATCAGAGCAGGCTTCTCTCCCGTGATTGCTTGAAGCTGTGCCGCATACGCCTTTGCATCGGCGTGATCAGAGGCAATAATTAGCGCACCGGCATCAGGCACCGTTTTGCGTACCTCACTCAGGCGCTTATCCGCAGCCGATAAAACGGTGGGAATCCACTGGCCTTGCGGGTCAAGGGCTGTGCGCCATGCCTGGGCTGTTACGTCCTTTGTAAATCCCTCGCCTAAGTTTGCTGCCATCTCTTCCCCGGCACTGGTGCGCCAACGCATCTGCCCCGAGTAAGCCATGAAGATAACAGGACGCACAACATGATCTTTCAGTGCCGGCCCGTAACCGTAGGAATAATCCGATTTTGACCGGCGAATACCGTCTTTATCTTCCTCATACTGCACAAAAGGAATCGCAGAGGTATCTGAGCGAAAAGGCGTACCTGTAAGTGCTAGACGGCGATAGGCAGGTTCAAAGGCTTCTCGAAGCCCATCGCCCCAGCTCAGTGCATCGCCGGCATGGTGGATCTCATCCATAATCACAAGCGTCCTACCGTTTTCAGTGCGAGCGCGATGCAACAACGGCTTATTAGCAACCTGTGCGTAGGTAAGAGCAACGCCCTGGTACTCGCGACCGTGTGAGCCGTCTGAATTTTTAAAGTTTGGGTCGATTGAAATGCCGACGCGGGCGGCGGCATCTGCCCACTGACGCTTAAGGTGGTCGGTAGGTGCTACAACGGTCATGCGGTTAATCGTGCCGCGGTTAAAAAGCTCTTTAGCAACAGTCAACGCAAACGTGGTTTTACCTGCACCGGGGGTCGCTACAGCCATGAAGTCTCGCGGGTTTGTGGCAAAGTATTTTTCCATTGCCTCTTGCTGCCAAGCGCGCAACTTCGGCGCGGTACCCCAGGCGGCACGTTCGGGAAAAGCCGGAGGAAGATCTGCTCCTGCACCAAATAGTGTGGGCTGTTCATGAGCGCTCATAAAATCCTCCATCGACGAGTGTTGTGGGAACATCCGGTAGCAACCCGGTGCAAAGCCAAGCTTTAAGATTCTAGCCGCGCACAGATGTAAAAGCACAGTGAGTCGGGTAGCTAAATAATCACATTGACGCACAGCTTATGAACCTGTGACCGTATACCTAACATCCACCGGCCCAAAATTTTCCGGTTGATCCCACTACCCTCTCACGTAAAGTGGGTGCCTACTCAAACGGTAGACACCCACTTTTTTCTAGTTCTCGTCGTCCTTGCCAGGCGCTAATCCCTCGTAAACCTCTTTACATTGAGGGCAAACCGGGAATTTTTCGGGATCTCGACCGGGAGTCCAGATCTTGCCGCAGAGTGCGCGAACAGGCTCGCCTGTCAACGCAGATTCCATGATCTTTTCTTTACGGACATAGTGAGAAAAACGTTCGTGATCACCGGGCTCAGCCGCCTGGGTCTCTTCGCGTTCTAGAACAGCCGTGCCACCCGATGTGGTGGGCGCGAATGGATCTTTATCACCGGGAATTGATGACATCTGTGCGCTCCTTGAATTATCAATGAATGGTTTTCTATTCTAGTGCACAACTGTGCTTTCAGTCAGCTACTTGTTTTACGCGCTTCTGCTAACGCGTTGCAGTGTTTCAGCTGCTTTCGCATCGTATCGACGTGCTCCAACACGAATACCGATGACCAGGCTTGCACAGCCAAGAGCTAAGCAAACAACAGCTCCGATCCACCCCCACAAAATATTGTCCGTCAGCGTTTGAATTCCCCAGAATATAAGTCCTGGAATGCTGGTCAGAAGCAAAATAATCATGTAGCCCATTTGCGCAAAGCTTTTTGCGATTCCGTCAGGGTTGCGCTGGGTCTTCCACGGGCTAGTACCCGGCGGTGGCGTAGGTATTGAGATCAGCATATCGATGTAGGCACCCAGTCCGATTCCGTTGAAAAGCATCATCAGCGATAATCCGAACACGATGGGTAACGATGCGTATGCTCCGCTGACCACTGTGGTGAGCACGGTGCCCAGCACGACCATAGGTAGCATCACTATCAGAACACCGGCAGCGCGTCCTACTCGGTCGTCGATACCGCGTAGGGGTGCCAAAACGTGCATAGAAAATGCTGAGTTGTCGTAGGAAACGAGGTAAGCAAAAAGGTAACCTGCCATCGCTGGCAAAAAGACAATCATGAAGAAGTTCGTTCCACCGCGCTCACCGTTGATATAGATACCCGAACTCATGATTGTAAAAATGATATAAAAAGCCGGAACCATGATTACCATCAGGCTAGCCCTGGGATCTTTAAGAATCGTGAGAACAGTTCGGGCGGCAATTGCACCGCGGGCTGTGGCGGGGAACTTACCGATCAATCCAAGATTGCCAGATTCTTTAGTTTTACCTGCAACGGTGCCGGAATACGCCCCTACATTTCGCATGGTCTTTGAAAGCTGGTGTCTCCACAGCATCCACGCACCGGCCGCATAAAGAAGCGACAACAACAGGCAGATAAGAACGCTCGTCCAGCGTCCTAGCAACATATATGCCGGGATAGCCCAGAAAGAGGCAAGCGGTGTGAAGCTTAGGGCATCAACAATCCAGGGTGCTTGCTCCCACACGTTCAATAAACCCGAACTCGCAAATCCAAGGATGGGACCTGCAGCGATCAAAAGTAAGAAAGCTACCGTACTCATAAATTGCGATGAGCGGCGATTGGAACGAAGACGCACACTTAACACGGTGATAAATCGTGAGACAGCAATGGTTGTCAAACATGCGAGGAAAAACGCCACGATGAAACCAAGGATTACCAACGGGGAGTGCACAAGACTCAACACCATCGCAAGCATGAACAAGAGGGTGACGATTCCGGGCAGGCCTATAAAAGCTCCCAAAAACTGACCGAGCTGAAGATCTTTAGTGCGGATTGGGTAGGGCACTAATCTGTCGGGATCCAACGTCGCATCCACACCGGAGGCAACCAGCGGAATAACCCACCACAAAAGACTAATAATGGCACCGGCAACGGTCAGGAAGTTAAAAACGAAATTGGGGTTATCCGCTATGGACAGAGCTAGAAATGAAAAACCGACTAACCCGCCAATAGCATAGAGACCACCAAAAATAATGCCTACCCATGCCCACGGGTTTTTACGAAAACCAGCTTTGAAATAAGCCCACTTGAGCTTTACGAGGACTGCAACCACGACAGCCCCTCTCCGCCTTCATGACGTCCGCCTACGAGAGAGATAAAGCGATCTTCCAAGCTCATTCCATCGCGTACTTCATTGACTGTTCCAGCAGCTAGCAAACGTCCCTCGTTCATAATCGCCACATGATCGCACAGTCGTTGTACAAGATCCATGACGTGTGATGACAAAATGACGGTTCCCCCGCGGGCAACAAACGCTTTGAGAATATCCTGAATGTTTGATGCTGATACCGGATCAACCGCTTCAAAAGGCTCATCAAGAACTAACAGGGAGGGTGCGTGGATCATCGCTGCTGCCAAAGCAACCTTCTTAGTCATACCTGCTGAATAGTCTGCAACGATGCGTCCGGCGGCGTCCTGTAGATCCATGGCTTGCAACAGATCGGCGGTACGGGTGGCAACGGTTTGCTCATCCAATCCGTGCAATCTGCCGGCGTACGTGATGAGCTGCTCCCCCGTTAGCCGGTCAAAAAGATACACGCCATCGGGCAGCACTCCTACCTTGCGTTTTGCCTCTAGCGGCTGTGACCACACGTCTACTCCTGCAATTCGAACTACGCCTTCCGTGGGGCGAAGCAAGCCGGTGGCCATGGATAAAGTAGTGGTCTTACCCGCTCCGTTGCGTCCTACCAGTCCGTAGAAAGAGCCGCGAGGTACTCGAAGATTAATTCCGTTCACCGCTACTTTGTCATCAAAAACCTTAACCAGCCCGTTGATTTCAAGAGCGGCTTCACCGGCAGGTACCGCAGACGGTTGTACAGGAGCCGATTCAGCGGGGGCAGGAGGCTCTACACGATGGTCAGAGGGGTAAACGTTCCGTGGTTCTGCAGATTCAATGTCGGCCTGCGCATGAGGGGCAAAAGAACCAGCTTGATGATGTGGTTGTGTCATAGTTCCACCCTAGTAGAAATCCGGTGATGCGCACCTCATTCTTAGGGACTAAATACAGAGCAAAAAGGTGGGGTTGATACAAAAAACCCCACCTTTTGCAGTATGCGAATCTACAGAATTAGAAAATAGCCATCATCAGATCTGCGCGAGCCTTAGTAACTCGTGGATCAGTTGCTCCTACTACCTCGAACAAGTCAAGAAGGCGCTGACGAACCACGTTCTTGGTGTCTGCATCCACTGTCTTGAAAAGAGTAATCAAACGGTTGAAAGCATCTTCTACGTGTCCCCCGGTTACATCGAGGTCTGCCACGTTGAGTGCTGCTTGAACGTCGGTGGAATCAGCTGCGGCTTTTTGTCGCTCTTCTGCTAGGTCTAGACCGCTCACACGTTCCAGCAAACCAACTTGCGCAAGCCCAATCTTCGCGTCCTTATCACCGGGGTTTTCGTTGAGAGCCTGCTGGTACGCTGATCGGGCGCCCTCATAATCACCGGCATCAATCGCATCAACTGCTTTTTGGTGCAAAGGAGGTAGGGGCTTCTCAGCATCCTCTCCCGCATGAGGAGCAAAGCCACCGGGCAGTTGTTGTTGAGCTGCTACCTGCAGTACCTGCTGTAGCACTTGTAGCATCTGCTCTTCGGTAACCTGGGAGTTGAACATGGGAGCAGGCTGGCCGTTAATCACTGCAACTGCAGCCGGAACTCCTTGAATTTGGAACGCCTGGCCAATTTCGGGGTGCTTGTTGGTATCGACGGCCGCAAGCAATAGATTGCCGCCTGCGGTATTAATAATCCGCTCCAAAGTCGCCAAAGTTTCTTTGGACGCTGGTGAGTGGTCTGCCCACATCACAAAGATTACTGCGCCCTGACTAGAGAGCTGAACGTATTTCTGAAAGTCTTCGGGGCTCTCAACATCAAAACGCCAGCTAGGCTCTGTCTGTGAGGGATTCTGAGACTCTGAGGAAGCTGTGTTTGAAGCTGCAACCTGAGAAAGATCCATCGCTCCGCGTACGGATGCGGGGATGTTTTCTTCTGCAGGTGTTGGAATACCGGGGTTACTCACGTGACTTACTCCTAAAATCTTTCTCTTCTTACTGTCATTGTAAGAGGGAATAATTTCTAGGCTGTGATTGTCACGCCACTGGCTGAATTAGAATAACTTTAGATTTACTCTACGCACTGTTTAGAAAAGTTCAGGTTCATGTCAGATAAACGCCTTTTTACTCAAGCACAGCGGATGCTCCACAGTACTTTCAAACGTGGGCAAGAGCAACGCGCTGCTGCAACTAGGGCTCCTGAGCCTCGCTTTGTTGATTCACTTGATGAGCCTGTGCTGAATGAACCTTCTACCGATACCACAGAGCAGGTACCGTGGTCGCGTCCCAAAGCGTCGGCTGATTATTCTTCTTCCAGTACCATTGCTAACCCGCTTTATTTCGGGTTTTGGGCTACCGCCGGCGTGGGGTTCGCCCTCTTAGTTTTCTACGTCCTCATGAATATCGGGGCATTGGGTGGGTGGATAACTGTAGCCGTATTTATAGCACTCGGGCTCGATCCAGCGGTGCGTAAATTTGAGTCGTGGGGTCTTCCGCGTGGAGCCGGTGTCACTGCCGTGATCCTCGCTTTTGTCGGGGTAGCGGTTGCATTTTTTACCGTTGTTATCCCGATGATCGGTCGTCAGGCAGTTTCGTTTATCAACAGTTTTCCCGCTGCTTTCGAGGACTTTTTAAACTCAGATTTTTTCAAGAACTTAGACAGTCAGTTCAATATTCGTACATCGGTTGATAACGAAGTACAGGAAGCTTTTTCGCACCTGACGCAGGACTCTTCCACCGTCAGCGGTTTTTTCAACGGGTTGGTCACAGCTGGCACTACTTTGGCGGAGCTAACTACCGGCACGATTGTGGTGCTCATTCTTTCTATCTACTTCTTAGCGTCTCTGCCCATCATTAAAAATTGGGGTGTTCGTCTAGCACCGGCGTCCAAACGTCCCCGGGTGCGAGATTTGACAGAGAAAATTACCCACTCAGTAGGCCAGTATGTGGCTGGTCAGGCGCTGGTTGCATTCCTCAATGCTACGTATGCGCTCATTGTCATGCTCATTATCGGGGCACCATTTCCGCTATTGCTCGCTCTGTTTGTTCTAATTCTGACGTTCATTCCTTTAGTAGGGCCTATTTCAGCTCTGATCCTTGTGTCAACACTTTGTTTGTTGGTGAGTTGGAAGACTGCGCTGGTCTTTGCGATTTGCCACCTCATTTACTTGCAGCTTGAGGCTTATCTCATTTCACCGCGTATCATGTCGAAAGCTGTCGCGGTTCCCGGTGGTTTAGCGATTATTGCTGTTGCTGCAGGCGGAGCCTTATGGGGTGTGCTTGGCGCGCTCATCGCGATTCCGGTCGCAGCTTCACTGTTGATTTTGGTTCGAGAAGTATTTATTCCGGTTCAAGATAAAAAATAACCCGATGACAAACGGGGTGAGACTACGCAAATGCTAAGTCTCACCCCGTTGCTATGAAATTTTAGGATGCTGATTAAAAAGGGCGGCGAGTCTGCCAACATTTTTGGTGCCAGTGGCGGCGTTCTTCAATCGCGCGTTCGCGTCCGAACATATGGTCATCTTGCCACGCCACAATATGGGCAACCCCGGGTTTGATATCCCTGTGACACCCCGGGCATTTATAGGTTTTAAGAGCGTTGACAGCGGCAATGTAGGCTACAAACCAGTCCCCGTCTGCTGCTGATTCGATGTGCGGGATTGGGTCAAGAATCCGCGAAATATCGCGTCCGTAGGTCGGACGCGGTTTCTGCCACTTGCTCAAGTTCGAGGGGGTTCGCGCTCGGTTGTTTTTCTTGCCCATATCCCTCATTTTTCCATACTTACTAGCTGTTCGGCATTATGCATCTCACGCGCTTGCCGGTAGTGCCTGTATAGCAACCTCATATTCTATGCGCTAAGGTTGTACGGTGCGTTTAGTAATTGCAACTTGCTCAGTAGATTATGAAGGTCGCCTTCGCGCCCATTTGCCGCGTGCCAAGCGTTTGCTTATGGTGAAGAATGACGGTTCCGTGCTCATCCACTCCGATGGTGGCTCATATAAGCCTCTCAACTGGATGAGTCCCCCTGCACGTTTGCATATCGCACCCCGCAAAGAATTTGAAGGTACTACCATCGCAGAAGACCTCGATGCGGAGGTTCAAGAATTATGGACTGTTCAAGCGGCTAAAACCGATGATCGTCTGATTATTCGTATCTACGATAAAGAACACGATTCTGCCCACGAACTTGGCATTGACCCCGGCCTGATTAAAGATGGCGTGGAAGCTGATTTGCAGCGTCTTCTAGCGGAGCAGATAGACGTGCTCGGTGCTGGACACAAGTTGGTTCGACGCGAGTACCCTACCGCTATCGGCCCGGTGGACATTCTTGCGCGAGACGTAAATGGCGCGACAGTTGCAGTGGAACTCAAACGCGTTGGTGATATTGACGGCGTAGAGCAGCTCACGCGCTACCTGGAACTTCTTAACCGCGATCCCCTCTTGCGACCTGTCAAAGGAATCTTCGCTGCCCAGCGCATCAAACCTCAGGCACGTACTCTTGCCGAAGATCGCGGTATCCGCTGTGTATCTCTTGACTACGATGCCATGCGCGGCGTTGATGATGTAGAGGCACGTCTTTTCTAAGCGTTCGTTGAAACCAGTAGAGTCTTATGAGGGCGTCTAGCCCTGAGACTGATATCTAGTGTTCATCTCCAACAGAACCGTCGATAGCTTCGCGCAAAAAGTCAGCATGACCGAGATGGCGTGCCCACTCCTTCACTAAGTGCACTGCAACCCAGCGAATATTTACAATTTCGCCCTGTTGCGCAGCGATTTTCTCGTCCCAGTCCTTTACTTCTAAGAATTCGTGCGTCTTATTACACGCAGCCTACAGCCCAGACTAAAGCTGAGGTCTCCTGCGATCTAGCCCAGCTAAATTCCGCATCGGGATCACTGGTAAAGTCCCGGTGAGACCATTGCGGCATCTGAATATCTAAGATTCTTTCTTCGCGCCAATAATCCTCAACCCACCACAGATGCGAAATTAATGATTTGAGGGTCAATTTTGAGGGGTGCACACTTTGATTGATTAATTCATCACTCAACAGAACGTTATCGCTATCAGAAAGCTTATTAAAAAATACTTGTTGTTGGTACTTGAGAAAGCCTAAAACTGTCTGCTTTTCAGCAGAAACCAACGGTAGTTCTTCTAGAAAACGAAAATCAAAACTCATGTTCTGAGTTTAGTGGCAAAATACCGCAAAAAGATAAGGCACCCACTTTCAAATAAAGAAAGTGGGTGCCTTATAAGAGCTATCTAAGATTAGATCTTAGCGTGCTTAGCTGCAATGGTGACGCGGTCGTTTGAGACGGTCAAGAAACCTTCGTGCAAACGAGTAGTCATTTTTTCACCGTTGACGGGTTCAATCAAAAGTTCACCGTCGTCAGCAAGCAGCGCGCAGGTAGGAATATGGCCTGCCATGATGCCGATATCACCGTTACGGGTGCGTGCTCGAACATACTTGGCTTCGCCTTCCCACACTACTGATTCGCGGGATACGACCTCTACCTTGAGCGCCATGATTACTTAGCTCCAGTCTGTGCCTTGAGTTCCTCGTACTGGCGCATAACATCGTCCATGCCGCCGATGTTGAAGAACGCCTGCTCGGGGATGTGGTCTACATCGCCGTTGCAGATCATCTGGAATGACTCAATGGTGTCCTTGAGCGGAACAGTTGAACCTTCAACACCGGTGAACTGCTTTGCAGTGTAGGTGTTCTGTGACAGGAACTGCTCGATACGACGCGCACGCGAAACAACAACCTTCTGTTCTTCAGAAAGCTCGTCAACACCAAGAATCGCGATGATGTCCTGAAGTTCCTTGTTTTCCTGAAGGATTGCACGAACCTTGATTGCGGTGTCATAGTGTTCCTGACCAATGTACTGGGGGTCAAGAATACGTGAGGTCGAGGTCAAGGGATCGATCGCGGGGTACAAACCGCGTGACGCGATATCACGTGAGAGCTCGGTAGTCGCATCAAGGTGCGCGAAGGTGGTTGCAGGTGCCGGGTCGGTGTAGTCATCCGCGGGAACGTAAATAGCCTGCATCGAGGTAATCGAGTGACCGCGAGTTGAGGTAATGCGTTCCTGCAACAGACCCATTTCATCTGCAAGGTTAGGCTGGTAGCCCACCGCTGAAGGCATACGGCCAAGAAGGGTTGAAACCTCTGAACCTGCCTGAGTAAAGCGGAAGATGTTGTCGATGAAGAGCAGAACGTCCTGGTTCTGAACATCGCGGAAGTACTCCGCCATGGTCAAACCGGTCAGCGCTACGCGCAAACGAGTTCCAGGGGGTTCATCCATCTGACCGAACACAAGTGCGGTGTCTTTGAGAACACCTGCTTCTTCCATTTCAACCCAGAGGTCGTTACCTTCACGAGTACGCTCACCCACACCGGTGAATACCGAGGTACCACCGAAGTTACGAGCAACGCGGGTAATCATTTCCTGGATCAAAACGGTCTTACCAACGCCAGCGCCACCAAACAGACCAATCTTACCGCCCTTGATGTAGGGGGTTAGAAGGTCGATGGACTTAATACCGGTTTCCAGCATTTCGGTTGAACCTTCAAGTTCAGCGAAGCCGGGAGCTGAGCGGTGGATAGGCCAGTAGGTATCAGCCTTGATTTCATCGTTTGAAACATCCAGTGCGTCACCGAGAACGTTGAAGAGGTGGCCCTTAACGGCGTCACCAACGGGAACGGTAATCGGGGCACCGGTGTCTTTGATGTGCTGACCACGAACGAGACCGTCAGTTGCCTGCAGCGAAATCGCTCGAACGATTGAGTCACCGAGGTGCTGTGCGGTTTCGAAGGTGATCTTGCGGGTTTCACCGTTGACGACGAGGTCGGTGGTGAGCGCATTGTAGATGTCCGGAACCTGACCGGCGGGGAATTCTACGTCGATCACAGGCCCGATAACTCGAGCAATACGACCGGTAGCGCCGCCAGTCGGCTGGGTAGCCGATTCATTCAAAGTGGCAGTCATTTTTCTCACTTACCTGGTTAAGATTGAAGATTTAGTTGAAGCAAAATTCGAAAAAACGTACTACTC
>JBHWPN010000109.1:0-9098 GCA_043424895.1 Rothia sp. (in: high G+C Gram-positive bacteria)
GTCTCTGTACCCCGAGCTTGATTTCACCGCTTAGGCAGGCTGTCGGGGGCAGAACGGGCGAAAAACACAGTTTAAATAAAAGAAAAGCGGTTTGCATCCCACAACAGGATGCAAACCGCCCAACCCAACAAGCTATTATGCAAGGCGTGAGTAGTATTCAACCACGAGCTGCTCTTCGCAGATTACGGGGATTTCTTCACGCTTGGGTGAACGCTCGAGCTTAGCGTGCAGCTTCTCGATTTCAACGTTCAAGTAAGCAGGAGTGTCGGGCAAAACGTCCTGGTGTGCACCGGTTGCTGCAACCTGGAACGGAGCCATCTTCTCTGACTTGGGGTGAACGTGAATCAGCTGACCGGGCTTTACGCGGAATGACGGGCGGTCAACGCGAACGCCGTCAACCATGATGTGACGGTGAACAACGAGCTGACGAGCCTGTGCAATGGTGCGTGCAAAACCTGAACGCAAAACAAGCGCGTCAAGACGGCTTTCGAGGATTTCAACCAGGTTCTTACCGGTCTGACCCTCAACGCGCTTTGCTTCAGCGTATGCGCGACGCATCTGTGCTTCGCGGATGTTGTACTGAGCGCGTAGGCGCTGCTTTTCCTTCAGCTGTACTGCGTAGTTTGAGTCAGCCTTCTTACGCGCACGACCATGCTGACCGGGACCGTAAGGACGACGTTCGAAGTACTTTTCTGCCTTAGGAGTCAGAGCAATGCCGAGGGCACGTGAGTGACGTACGGTACGGCGAGTGCGATTCTGCTTAGCCATATTTGCCTTTCAAGCGGTTGATATTGCACAAAACGGTGCATGCAACATCATTTATCTGTAGTGGTCTGGCCTCCGAGATAATCCGTGCACGTATTCGCACGGCGGAGAGTTCACAGCAGCCGCACTGTTCACTACAACCCGTTGGTGATCAGTCTAGGTTGATACCTACACTGCGTTTTAACGGGCTTGCCAGCCAGTTCTTAACACTACAGGGAATCCATATGGATTGTCAGCCACCTCTTGAGTGTGACACTGCGTGGTTTTGATTACTAGTTTGGAGAAATTTGATCACCCATTGAATATTTCATCAGCTCTGTCAGTGCAATATTTTCACAAAATCAGAACCCCAAGACTAGTACTACCAAATACCGTTGACACTCTGAGTTCCAGTAACAGATGAGTAGTTACCAATTACTCTCGAATCCACAGTCGCTCCACTCGCAAGTGGCTGGGTGCCATTTCTTGATCCACGAGTCACCCAGTTAACCGTAGGTTTCCACAGGGCTAACTGCTGATTGTAATAATCCAGACATTCACTATTAGTCAGGCCTATCGATTCGTAGGTGGGCGCACCTGATGCCAACTCGGGGGTAATTGTGATGTAGTTACTCCAACGCCCTGCTGGCGAAGCGCCATCCAAGAACCCGATCGCGAGATCTTTTTCCTGATTAGGTGAAATACTTCCGATGAAGCTCCAGTTAACTATCCTCTGAGCAGTTCCAACTGGCTGGTTGCGAACAGGAAAGTCTTGACTAGTAATAGTTCCCTGTGAAGTTGAAGGAGTAGAGAGGCTCCGACCAGAATTATCCAGCGACACATTATTGCGTACCGCCACTGTCAGACGCAAAGGATTTTGGGTAGTGAAGTTCAAGGTGCAACCAGAAATGTTCTTTACATTTACTGCAACGTTAGAAGCAAAACCATCTGAAGCAGCTAACGGCTGGTAAAGGTTCAGTTCCAGCTGCGCAGGTTGCCCGTTGCACTGGTACATAGAACGGGCTTGATTGAATGCTGTATCTATTTTTTGACGGCTAGCCGGTGAACACACTGAGGCAGCATAAGCGGGGATTGCGGTAGTAGCGGTCACTACAGGAACTGACCACAGCGCCCCTTTAGTCAAATTTCTACGTGATATCGTTTCAGGCATTTTCGCTCCAATACAGTGGTTTCTTGCCAATATATTTTATAGGAGCAACTTACTATTTTCAGTTAATTTCACTATGTGAAAATTCATATTTCTGAAATTATTAATCACTATAGTGTTTTTCCTTTGAGAGCTGGTTCTACCGTATAAAACAGGCTTTAATAATTCAAATTTATAATTGAACTTGATGTTACCAACCGGTTTAAGAAATCTCATGCTGGTGCGGCAGCTTAGCCTCCACATCGGGTAAATAATCATTTTTGGAATAATAAAGCTTTAATTTTTGACAAGCGCTCCAATAAATTACGCTCAGCTCCATACTGCGTAGGTTTGTAGTACTCGACGCCTTGCAAATTATCTGGCAAGTATTGCTGTGCAGCAACTGCGTGGGTGACGTCATGAGGATATACATAGCCCTTCCCATGACCCAGCGCTGAAGCTCCTTGATAATGCCCATCTCGTAGGTGAACAGGGACAGGGCCTGATCCACCTGCTTTTACATCAGCCAGTGCTGCACTAATAGCGGTGTATACAGCATTAGATTTTGGTGCTGTCGCTAAGTGAATTGTTGCCTGGGCAAGATTCAAACGTGCTTCTGGCATACCGATGAGTTGCACAGCTTGGGCGGCATTCACCGCAGCAGTGAGAGCAGTAGGATCAGCCATCCCAATATCTTCACTCGCATGCACCACCAAACGACGCGCGATAAACCGCGCGTCCTCCCCCGCCTCAATCATTCGGGCGAGGTAATGAAGTGCTCCATCGACATCGGATCCGCGGATAGATTTTATAAAAGCGCTTATGACATCGTAGTGCTGATCCCCGTTGCGGTCATACCGAACAGCCGCTTGATTGAGAGCCTGCAAAGCGTGTTCGATGCTTATTTCAGGCAGATTATTGTCATCAACTTTCGAATCCCCCAGAGCCACTGAAGCTGCTGCTTCCAAAGAAGTCAACGCTTTACGCGCATCGCCTGAAGAAGTGCGTACCAGATGCTCCTTAGCTTCCTCACTCAAAATCACCGAACCACCTAAACCACGTGTATCTGCTACAGCACGGTCCAGAAGATCGGCGATGTCGGCATCTTCTAAAGATGTCAAAGTGAGAAGAACAGAACGAGAGAGCAAGGGAGAAATTACCGAAAACGATGGATTTTCTGTAGTAGCCGCGATCAAAACTACCCAACCGTTTTCGACACCCGGTAATAACGCATCCTGCTGTGCTTTAGTAAATCGATGAATCTCATCAAGGAATAAGACTGTGGAAATGCCGTGAAAATCCCTGTCTTGCAGAGCCTGCTCCATGACAGCGCGTACATCTTTAACCCCGGCTGTAATCGCGGAGAGTTCGACGAACTTGCGCCCTCCCGCTCGGGCGATGACATGAGCTAAAGTCGTTTTTCCAGTACCCGGAGGCCCCCATAGAATCACTGACTGCGCAGCAATATGGGGTCCTGATTCTCCCGATAAAACACGTAAAGGTGAACCTGGGCGCAACAAATGTTTTTGACCGACAATCTCATCAATGACGCGAGGACGCATCCGTACAGCTAAAGGTGATTTAGCACGTTTTATGGCCGGTTCCGAACCATTGTCATCCGATGAAACAGTGTCAAACAAATCTGCCATTAGAGGAGGTCCTTAGAATCAAGTATCAAAGTTACTGGCCCATCATTGGTCAGCGATACTTGCATATCTGCACCGAATAGACCGGTTTCCACACGGGCACCAAGTTCTTTTAACTTCTCAACGTATTGATTGTAGAGAGGTTCTGACACAGCGCCGGGAGCCGCCTTCGACCAGGAGGGGCGGCGCCCCTTTTTCATATCTGCATACAGAGTGAATTGACTGACTGCCAGTACAGGAGCATCAATGTCACTAGCTGATCTTTCACCATCAAAAATACGCTGATTGAGTGTTTTCTCGGCTAGTTTTTCGATTTCAGCTGCTCCATCTTCGTGCGTAATTCCCACTAGTGCAAGCAAAGCTGGACCCTCCACTTTTCCAACTACTGAGCCATCGACTTCTACCTGGGCATGGCTTACACGTTGTACAACAACTCTCACCGTCAGTCCATCCTCTCTACTACCTGTAACTCTAAATTTACCGTGCGGAAGATCTATATGCTTTTGAGGGATTCTGCTTTCACACTTGGCGAAGATATAAAAACGGGGATTGCCTTCATTCAATCTAAAACTGCAATCTAAAATATTGCAGCCTCACTCAATGAAGACAACCCCCGTAATATCTCGGATTATTGGTTATGCTCTATTTCCGCATAGCCTCACGCATTAGGCGTCCTTCTTTTCATCCTTCTTAGGCTTGAAGTCAACGCCGGCTTCCTTACGCTGCTGAGCAGTAATGGGAGCAGGTGCTGCTGTCAGCGGGTCGTAACCGCCACCCGTCTTGGGGAAGGCAATAACGTCGCGGATTGAATCAGTACCGCCAATTAGCTGGAGCACACGATCCCAGCCAAATGCGATGCCACCCATGGGAGGCGCACCAAAGGAGAACGCATCGAGCAAGAAGCCAAACTTTTCACGAGCCTCTTCTTCACCAATACCCATGACGCTAAAGACGCGCTCCTGGATATCTTTACGGTGGATACGAATAGAACCGCCACCGATTTCGTTACCGTTACATACAATGTCGTATGCGTAGGCTAAAGCTTCGCCGGGGTTCTGATCAAAGGTATCGAGGAATTCAGGCTTAGGTGAAGTAAAAGCATGGTGTACTGCAGTCCACGCTGAGTTACCAAGAGCAACATCGCCGGATGCAGTTGCATCTGCAGCGGGTTCGAACATGGGTGCATCTACAACCCATACAAATGACCAGTCGCCGTCCTTAATAAGCCCGGTGCGGTGACCGATTTCCACGCGAGCTGAACCCAGCAAAGCGCGTGAAGACTTAGCGTCACCTGCAGCGAAGAAGATGCAGTCACCCGGCTTAGCGCCAGTTGCCGCTGCCAGACCTTCACGCTCAGCGTCGGTGATGTTCTTTGCAACGGGACCGGTGAGCTCTCCATCTTCCTGAATCAAAACGTAAGCTAGGCCCTTAGCGCCGCGCTGTTTTGCCCACTCTTGCCAAGCGTCCAAGGTGCGACGTGCCTGTGAAGCACCGCCAGGCATAACTACTGCACCAACATAAGGTGCTTTAAAGACACGGAAAGTAGTGTTTTTAAAGTAATCGGTGAGCTCGGTAAGTTCAAGACCAAAACGAAGATCGGGCTTATCAGAGCCGTACTTCTCCATTGCGTCTTTGTAGGTGATGCGCTCGATGGGGCGTGGAACCTTAACATCAATAAGGTTCCATACAGCTTCAACAATACGCTCACCAAGATCAATGATGTCTTCTTGATCAACAAATGATGCTTCGATATCGAGCTGGGTAAACTCAGGCTGACGATCAGCACGGAAGTCTTCATCACGGTAGCAACGAGCAATCTGGTAGTACTTCTCAATACCGCCAACCTGCAACAGCTGCTTGAAGAGCTGGGGTGACTGCGGTAGTGCGTACCAAGAACCGGGAGCCAAACGAGCCGGTACCAGGAAGTCACGCGCACCTTCGGGGGTTGAACGAGTCAGGGTGGGGGTCTCCACCTCGGTGAACTTCTGCTCTGCCAATACTTCGCGTGCTGCGCGGTTTGCATCTGAACGCAGACGCATCAAACGTGCAGGTTCTGGACGACGCAAATCAAGGTAGCGGTACTTCAGGCGGGCTTCTTCGCCCACCTCAACGTGTTCATCAATCTGGAAGGGCAAAGGAGCTGCGGTGTTGAGAACCTCAACCTCTTTGACCATAACTTCGATCTCGCCGGTGACAAGATTGGGGTTCTCGTTACCTTCAGGGCGCTTTGAAACTTCGCCGGTTACTTTGAGGACGTATTCGTTACGCAGATGCTCGAAATCAGCTTCGTTATGGAAAACAACCTGGGTAACGCCTTCACGGTCACGCAAATCAACGAATGCCACGCCACCGTGGTCACGACGACGGCCAACCCAGCCTGCAAGAGTAACGGTTTCACCAATATTTTCGGCGGTCAATTCGCCGAGGGTATGTGTGCGTAGCACTCATAATCCTTTCGTATGTGCCAGTCTGTAACTAGCTCACTATGTTTTTAGCGTGCCGTTGTAGCGGCACGATGAATTAATAAAAGTCTAAAGCTTTAACAAAATTTATTGTTCAACTGCAGATACTGAGACCTTTAGATCTTCAGCGGGAGGGTTCCATGAAGTCGGGTCTGCATCTACCTGCTCACCGCTACGAATGTCCTTAACTTGATGATCAATAGCGCCATCTTTTTCATTTAAGAACCAAACAAATGGAATACCGCGCTTTTCAGCGTACTTAATCTGTTTGCCGAATTTAGCTGCGTTCGCAGATACTTCGCAAGCAATACCGCGTGCACGCAGCGCATCCGCAACATCCTGAGCTGATGACCACATATCGTCGTTGGTCAGTGCGATAAATACAGCTGAAGGAACTATACGTGAAGCCTGAGCGAAATTCTGTGAGAGAATACGCGCAACAACACGGGTCACGCCAATGGAAAGGCCTACGCCGGGGTAGGTTTTCTTGCCATTGGAAGCCAGGGACTCATAGCGTCCGCCGGAGCAAATGGAACCGAGCTGTTCATGACCAACCAGCACGGTTTCGTAAACAGTTCCGGTGTAGTAGTCCAGCCCTCGTGCGATTGATAGATCAGCAAGGACGCGCCCCGGAGCTCGCTTGGAAGTTTCAGCAATAACTTCTTCAAGTTCTGCAAGACCTTCACTGAGAAGTTCATGCTCCACACCAAGTGCTCGTACCTGCTCAATAAACGAAGTGTCTTCCGTTTTAATCTGAGCAAGTGCAATCGCGGCCTCAGCCTGGTCATCAGTAGCACCCAGCTCATCCTTAAGGAGTTGAGCAACCGCGTCCGGACCAATCTTGTCGATCTTATCGATGGAACGCAGAACCCCTGCAGTGTCTTCAAGACCGATGCCCTTGTAAAAACCTTCGGACAGCTTGCGGTTATTGATACGTAATTTGAAGGCAGGAATCGGCAACTTTGAAAGAGCATCAACCATGACCAACGCAAGTTCAATGTCATACCGGAAAGGTAGCTCGCCATCGCCTACAACATCGACGTCAGCCTGTGTAAACTCACGGGCACGACCTTCTTGCGGACGCTCCCCTCGCCAGACCTTCTGGATCTGGTAACGCATGAAAGGAAAATTCAAGTAACCTGCATTTTCAACCACGTACCGTGCAAATGGAACAGTGAGATCGAAGTGAAGGGCCAGCTTTTCTTTCTTACCGCGCGAATCATCCTCTTGCAGACGAGAAATTGCATAAACCTCTTTATCAATTTCCCCTTTGCGCAGGAGCTGATCGATGGTTTCTACACTGCGGGTTTCGATAGGAGAAAAACCGTGGAGCTCAAAGGTTTCACGCAAAGTATCCAGTACAAAATTCTCAACCAGACGCTCTTGAGGCAAGTGCTCTGGGAAACCAGAAAGTGAAGCCTTACGGGCCATTATTTTAACTCCTGAAAACGGGCGATGATAAGCAATGCATGCTCGCCCACTAACTTAGGGCGCGCACAGTTACTTTAAGACTACTTGAAAAACCACTACTCCCCCAACTACTGCCATGTTTCACTAGGGATTGGCTTCTTACGATTGGTCACATCTAACGTATGGGCACCCATAGGATTTCCTCAGCAAAATCTCTGGGTAATAATGCAGAATGATGCGTGGTAACAGTAGACTGAAGGGACGTTGTGAAACCTAAGTTTTTTAATTTAGGTATACTCACGATGTTCCGTTGTACATAAGCGCTTTAGACGCACCAATCGAAAGAGAAGTTTTAGCGGTGACTCAAAAATCCGACGACAATACCACCGTCAACCTCGAAGAAGCACGCAAGTTCGGTCGCGTATCCGAGGATAACCACGTGTTCGTAATCGTGGAAGGTGAAGACTTCGTAGTGGGCCAGGTACCCGAGGCAAAGACGGCCGATGAAGCACTTGCCTACTTTGCTCGCAAGTTCCAGAACGTTGAAGCGCAGGTCGCACTGTTGGAATCACGAGTAGAGAACAAGGCTCCTGCCGCTGATACACAAAAGGCAGTGGAACAACTTGCTGGTCAGCTTGCTAAGCGCGACATGGTAGGCGACTACACCAAACTTACCGAGCGACTGGCAACCCTTACCGGCAAAATCGCTGAACGCGCTGAAGAAGAAGCTAAAGAATCTGAAGCAAAGCGCGCCCAAGCACTTGAAGCACGCGAAGCCATTGTCGCTGAAGCTGACAAAATTGCGGCTCAGGATGAGGATAAAATCCACTGGAAGAACTCCTCCAACCGCATGAACGAACTTTTTGAAAACTGGAAGAAAGTTCAGCGTGAACTCTTCTTGCCTAAGGCAATCGAGGACGAGCTGTGGAAGCGCTTCCGTGCAGCGCGAACTTCTTTCGACAAGGCTCGTCGTGCTCATTTTTCAGAGCTAGATGCCACTAACGCCAAAGCCAAAAAGGTAAAGCAGGGTCTCATCGAAGAAGCTGAAGCCTTGGCTTCATCCACTGATTGGGCAGAAACCACTGCTAAATACCGCACTCTTATGGACCGCTGGAAAGCAGCGCCTCGTGCATCGCGTCGTGAAGATGATGCGTTGTGGGCAAAGTTCCGCGCGGCTCAAGACAAATTCTTTGACGCTCGCACCGCAGCACATGCTGAACTTGATAAAGAGTACGAAGCTAACCTCACTGTCAAAGAACAGCTTCTCGAAGAAGCCCGTTCTATTCTTCCGGTCAAAGACGTCAAGGTTGCTAAAGCGGCACTCGAACCCATTCTTGATCGCTGGGACGCTGCTGGTCGTGTACCGCGTAATGCTGTCCGCCGCGTAGAAGGTGAACTCAAGAAAATTCAGGATGAGATTCACAACGCTGAACACGCTAAATGGTCAAAAACTGATCCTGAAAAGCAGGCACGCGCAAATTCAATGCTTACCCAGCTTGAAGATTCAATTGCCGGTCTTGAAACTGATCTCGAGAAAGCTCAGGCAGGCGGCAACGCCCAAAAAATCAAGAAGGCTCAGGAAGCCCTGGATGCTCGGCGCCAGTGGTTAGAGACCTTGAAGGCTTCTTCATCTGAGCTCAACAACTAATTTGTGACGCAACATGTCGCGGATTTTAGAGTTATCCACAG
>JBHWPN010000110.1:0-11456 GCA_043424895.1 Rothia sp. (in: high G+C Gram-positive bacteria)
CGTGTAAATAAACCTGTATGGCTTTTCCGGCTGGTTTGGGGTTGTCGAGCGCTCAAAAGATTGTAGAATCTAATTCCGTTAGAGATGTTTTGGGGTAACATCTGACCGCTTCGTGTGAAGCGGTTGTATTCGAATTATGAGGTGATTCACTCGTGGCTCTCACGCCAGAAAACGTGATCAACAAGGGGTTCAAATTCACGAAGTACACCAAGGGCTACTCCATGGAGGAAGTCGATGACTTTCTTGATGAAGTAGTGGTAGAGTTTCGTCGCTTGAATGCTGAGAATGCTTCACTCAGGCGACAGCTCGAAGAAACTGAGGTTCAATTATCTCAGGCTCGAACTTCTCACAAGGAGGTGTTGGAGGCAGAAGTCGTTGAGGATTCACTGCCTGTGAATGCTTCTGAAACCGTAGTTCAGAATGTTGAATCTGAAACTGCGGCGCCTGAAGCTGAATCTGTTCCTACGGCTCAGCCAGACAATGCAACCTCTTTGCTTGCTATGGCACAAAAAGTGCACGATGAGTATGTGGCTGCTGGCAAGGCAGAGAAAGAACGTATGATCGGTGAAGCTCGAAAAGAAGCAAATACCATGCTTTCCGACGCCCGTACCGAACGTAATCGTATGTTGGCAGATTTGGATCAGACGAAGAAGCAGCTTGAGAATTCTGTTGAAGGTCTTCGCTCGTTTGAAAAGCAGTACCGTCAGGGATTGCGCGAGTTCATGGAGGCTAATCTTCAAGAACTTAACTCAACGCCGAATATCGAAGCTCAGAAAATGAATACTCAGTAAGTATCTGATACCGCCTAAGGCGGGTTGATATTCAATAAAAGTGGTGGGAAAGACAGTACAGGTCTTACCCGCCACTTTTGTTATGTGATGAGTGTGGTGGCTGAGTTCATGGAGGAGAGAGCTAGCTCGCGTGTATGCTTGATAAGTTATTCGGTTTGGCGAAAGGGTGGCGTGACGTGAACGCTGAACAGGTGTCTGTTCGTACCGGTCGTTCGGTGAGTACTCGCTCTCAATGGATACTCGCTGCGGCTCTTTGTGCACTGGTCTACGCAATGGACCAGGGTTCTAAGTGGTTTGTCGAACATACGATGACTCTAGGCCAGCGTATCGATGTTATTCCCGGTATTTTTCGGTGGTTCTATATTCTTAATCCCGGAGCCGCTTTTTCTTTTGGTGAAGGTCATACCTGGGTCTTCACGCTCATCCAGGCTGTTGCAGCCGTCATCGTGGTGACGGCTTTGATAAGAGCACGTTCGCTCTGGTGGATTACTTCTTTAGCTGGTCTGCTGGGTGGGATTCTTGGTAACCTCACAGACCGTTTGTTCCGTCCGCCTGGGTTTGCGGTGGGACATGTCGTTGATTTTATTTCGGTTGGCAACTTTGCCATTTTCAATATTGCAGATAGCGCTATCTGTGTAGCGATGGCGGCAATTATCATCATGACAACAATTGGTCTCAAGCTTGATGGGACTTACGAAAAATCGGAGACACCTGAGAGGAAGAAATAGAACGTGAACGATCGGATTACTCAGCGTCTTGAAGTCAGCTCTGACGATGCTGGTGCGCGGCTAGATGCTTTTGTCTCCTCCCACATCGAAGTTCCTCGTGCAGTAGCCGCTGAGTGGGCAAAAGATGGTCAAGTACAGATCCAGCGCGGGGGCAAAGACATCAAAAGTACAAAATCTGCGAAGGTCGCCGAAGGAGATATCGTGATGGTTGATGCGCCTGCTCCTCGTGATATTACCGATGTGCAACCGGAGTACGTCGATGGATTTTCCATCGTGTATCAAGACGATGACATCGTTGTTGTCGATAAACCTGCGGGGGTTGCGGCGCATCCTTCGCAAGGCTGGCACGGTCCAACCGTTGTAGGTGTGTTGCTAGGTGCGGGAATAAACGTTTCAACCTCTGGAGCTGCAGAGCGTCAGGGGATCGTGCACCGTCTCGACGTTGGTACCTCCGGGTTAATGGTTGTAGCTAAGAACGAGAGTGCTTATTCCGAGTTGAAACGTGCCTTTAAAGAACGCACTGTGGAAAAGGTCTACCACGCCTTAGTACAGGGGATTCCTGACCCTCTGAAAGGTACCATTGACGCTCCGATCGGTCGGCACCCGGGCTATGAATGGAAGTTCGCGGTGATTGAGGGGGGACGCGACTCAGTGACCCATTACGAGGTCATTGAAGCTTTCGGTCCTGCCTCACTCATTGAAGTTCATCTTGAGACCGGTCGAACCCACCAAATTCGTGTACATTTCTCAGCGCTCAAGCATCCGTGTGTGGGTGATCTAACCTACGGGTCTGATCCTAAGATGAGCGCAAACCTCGGTCTGACTCGTCAGTGGTTGCACGCCCACAAACTGGGCTTTACGCATCCGGGTACGGGGGAGTATGTTGAATTTGAGTCCCCGTATCCTCAAGACCTTGACTACGCCGTGCAGACATTGCGCAACGGCGACTTCTAAAAAACTTTATTCACACTCCAAAAGAATCAGAGGAAATCAGTGAGCGGTAAAGGCTTTACCCACCTTCACGTACACACCGAGTATTCGATGCTCGATGGTGCAGCACGTCTGACCGACCTTTTTGAGCACACAAAAGAGCTCGGTATGAACTCTTTGGCCACTACCGACCACGGCTTTCTTTTTGGAGCGTTCGATTTTTGGAACAAAGCCAATCAAGCAGATGTAAAACCGATTATCGGCGTTGAAGCTTATATCACTCCCGGTACCGCTAGGCAGGACCGCACCCGCGTCAAATTTGCTGACGGTGGCCGCGACGACGTCTCCGGTGGCGGTGCCTACACCCATATGACCCTGTGGGCAGAAAACACGCAGGGTATGCACAACCTGTTTCGCGCATCCTCTTTAGCCTCCCTTGAAGGTCACTTTTATAAACCGCGTATGGACCGCGAGCTCCTGCAAACCTATGGCAAGGGCTTGATTGCAACCACCGGCTGCCCCTCGGGTGAAGTTCAGACTCGTCTGCGGTTGGGACAGTACAAAGAAGCTGTGCAGGCAGCTAGCGACTTCCGCGATATTTTCGGTAAAGAAAACTACTACTGCGAAATCATGGATCACGGTCTTACTATTGAGAAGAACGTGATGAATGATCTTATCAAGCTCTCCAAAGAGCTCAACCTGCCTCTGGTAGCTACTAACGATCTTCACTACACTCACGCTGAGGACGCCAAAGCCCACGCTGCGCTGTTGTGCGTGCAGTCGGGCTCAACCCTGCAAGATCCCAAGCGATTTAAATTCGATGCGGATGACTTCTACCTCAAGTCGCCTGAAGAAATGCGCCATCTCTTCCGCGACTTTCCCGAAGCCTGCGATAACACACTTGAAATCGCTGAGCGTTGTAACGTAGAGTTCAACACCAAAGCCAACTACATGCCGCGATTCCCAGTGCCCGAGGGCGAGAACGAGGAGTCCTGGTTCGTTAAAGAAGTTGAGAAAGGTCTGCATTACAGGTTCCCCAACGGGGTACCAGATGAGGTGCGTAAGCAGGCAGAATACGAAGTCGGTATTATCTCGCAAATGGGATTCCCGGGTTACTTCCTCGTGGTTGCTGACTTTATTAACTGGGCGAAAAGCCAGGGCATTCGAGTGGGCCCGGGGCGTGGTTCCGGTGCGGGCTCTATGGTCGCATACGCTATGCGTATTACCGACCTCAACCCGCTTGAACATGATCTGATTTTCGAGCGCTTTCTCAATCCCGACCGCGTCTCCATGCCCGACTTCGACGTTGACTTCGATGATCGCCGCCGTTCTGAAGTGATTCACTATGTGACCGAAAAGTACGGCGAAGACAAGGTAGCGATGATCGTTACCTACGGAACCATTAAGGCTAAGCAGGCGCTTAAGGACTCCTCCCGTGTGCTGGGCTACCCGTTCTCAACCGGTGAGCGCCTCACCAAAGCGATGCCCGAAGACATCATGGGTAAGAACATTGCCTTAGCTAACGTTTACAACCCCGATGACAAGCGATACGGGGACGCCGGTGATTTGCGCGAACTAATCGAGACTGACCCGGATTCAGCCAAGGTTTTTGAAACCGCCAAAGGTCTTGAGGGCCTCAAGCGCCAGTGGGGTGTGCACGCGGCGGGCGTTATCATGTCGAGCCATGACTTGATTGACGTTATTCCGATTATGCGCCGTGAACAGGACGGGCAGGTCATCACCCAGTTCGATTACCCCACCTGTGAGGGTCTTGGACTGATCAAGATGGACTTCTTGGGCTTGCGAAACCTCACCATTATTTCGGATGCTCTTGAGAACATTAAGATGAACCGAAACGAAGAAATTGATCTTGAAACGCTAGAAATTGATGATGCTGAATCCTACAAACTTCTAGCGCGCGGCGACACCCTTGGCGTGTTCCAGCTCGACGGCGGTCCCATGCGTCAGTTGCTCAAACTGATGCAGCCCGATCACTTCGAACACATTTCGGCGGTTTTGGCTCTCTACCGACCCGGTCCCATGGGTGCTAACTCGCACACCAATTACGCTTTGCGTAAGAACGGGTTGCAGGAAGTAACGCCTATTCACCCTGAGCTCGAAGAGCCATTGGCAGAGATCCTAGACACCACCTACGGCTTGATTGTGTATCAGGAGCAGGTAATGGCTATCGCGCAGAAAGTTGCTGGTTACTCTCTGGGCGAGGCAGATATTTTGCGCCGTGCGATGGGTAAGAAGAAAAAGGCAGAGCTGGATAAACAGTACGCTACCTTCCACCAGGGCATGCTCGATAACGGGTTCTCAGAAGGTGCTGTTAAGGCTCTGTGGGATATTTTGCTTCCCTTCTCTGACTACGCATTCAACAAAGCACACACTGCTGCCTACGGTCTGGTTTCATACTGGACTGCTTACCTGAAAGCTCACTATCCTCAGGAGTACATGGCGGCGTTGCTTACCTCTGTGGGTGATGATAAGGACAAACTGGCTTTGTACCTTAATGAGTGCCGTCACATGAAGATTACGGTGTTGCCGCCTGACGTTAATGAGTCAGCCTTGAACTTTACCCCTGTCGGTAAAGACATCCGCTTTGGTATGGGTGCTATCCGTAACGTGGGTGCGAACGTTGTCACTGCAATGGTTCAGACCCGCGAGGAAAAGGGACGTTTCGAATCCTTCCACGATTTCTTGAAGAAGGTTCCGGCGGTCGTATGCAATAAGCGAACCGTTGACTCGCTCATTAAAGCCGGTGCTTTCGACGATCTGGGGCATACGCGTCGCCCGCTGTCGATGATTCACGAAGAAGCAATTGACGCGACGGTCTCGGTGAAGCGTCAAGAAGCCGCCGGCCAGTTCGACCTCTTTGGCGATATGGGAATGGGCGGGGACGACCCGTCAGATGATCTGATGATTGCTATTCCCGATGTTCCGGAGTGGGAGAAGAAAGACAAGCTCAACTTTGAGCGCGAGATGCTGGGACTTTATGTCTCTGACCACCCGCTGCGCGGTCTTGAAGAGCAGCTTGATGCTTTGTCAGATGCTTCCGTCCAGTCTTTGTTAGATGAAGACTCAACGCGCGGTGACGGTTCGATTGTGACTGTTGCCGGCATGATTACATCGGTCTCACGCCGCATTGCAAAAGCTAGCGGTAACCCTTATGCACGAATTGAGCTTGAAGACCGAACGGGTTCGATTGAAATTATGTTCTTCGGCAAGGTGTACGGACCGTATTCCAACGCGCTGGTAGAAGATCAGATTTGCACTATTAAAGGACGCTTGCAGCGCAGGGACGATGGATCGGTGACCATCTCTGCTCAGGAGATGCAGATACCTGAAATTTCTGCAGACGGTAAAGCTGGGCCTGTCACGATTTTTATTCCGGAGTACAAGGCAACACAGGATTCGATTACCGCTTTGCGTGATGTGCTGGAAAATCACCGCGGTGAGTCGGAGGTGCGCATCATGCTCTCTACTCGCACTAAAAAGGTGCATATGCGAATCCCGCCTAACCTTCGCGTGACACCCAACCCAGCGCTCTACGGTGATCTCAAGGTGCTTTTCGGCCCCACCTGTTTGGATGCCGCCTAAAAAATGATGAAGGGTTAGTACAGCCCGCGACCAGTTTGTTCAAGCTGGTTGCGGGCTTTACTTATAAGCGCGTGAAGTCAACGGGGTAATTAGTTTCTGGTCGGTAGAAATTCGTTACTGAGCTCTGCACTGCCTACAGCCTTTAGGTCAAACTACCTCTTACTTAACATAGGAGTAACTGCAAATTACTTTTAAGGTCTAACCATATATTAAATGATTTATGGATAGACCGATGAGGCATATGACTAGGATTTTTGTGTAAAACTCTGAAACTTATTACTTATTGGGTGAGCTTAATAAGGTTGTTTTGTGACTAAATAAAAAATTTAAGAATTTATAAAATAGAGGTAATCAAATACGCCAACTACATAGTTTCATAAGGGAATGATAAGCATGGCAACAAGCTCATACGTGGCAACTTCAGGTGCAAAGCCTAATACCTGGAAGCGAATTGTTACCTTGGATTATTTCAATCATGAAAACGTTCGAAGCCTCGGTCTGCTGGTTCTGCGTTTAGGAACGCTTGCTATTTTCTTGCATGGTTGGCATAAACTTCACGGATACCAGGGGTTCGTCAAGTTCTTGGGAACTGCCCCCGTAGGCGAGCTTGCCCCCGAGCTCTTCGGCTTTCTTGTCGTTGCAGGTCAGCTTCTCTTGGGTATTGCTTTGGCGCTGGGAATTTTTACGCGATGGTCGGGCTTGTGGCTGGCATGTATGTTTGCCTTTATTATCCTGGCTGTGAATATTCCTACTCAGGGCCTGTTGGGTGAAGCTGGTGGTTTAAGCTTTGAGCCTTCACTGTTTTATTTCGTGCCCGGACTTGTCCTTTTCTTTACCGGTGCCGGAAAATTTTCCTTGGATTACCTGTTGCTGGGTTAGCGCCATCGCGGCGATACCCACTAGCTTGTAAATATCATTGAGCCTCGCTCACCCTAGGGGTAAGCGAGGCTCATTCGTATGGGTGAGATTTTTGCTCGGGTTAGTGGTGCGTTGTTCGGTCGAAATGCTTCCGGTGTTCTTGAATCTCTGCCAAATGCTCTTCTGCCCAAAGACGAAGGGTTGTCAGTGGTTCTACAGTTGTCAGTCCGAGAGCGGTCAGCTGGTAGTCCACGCGCGGAGGGACGCTGGCGGTGACCTGTCTGCTGAGTAGTCCATCGCGTTCCATATAGCGTAGCGTTTCGGTGAGGACTTTAGGGGAGATTCCCTGGATTGTAGATTTTAGGTCTTTGAACCGCACCGGTTCACCGGATGCTAAAACTGTGACGATAAGAGGTGTCCACCGGTCGGTAAGGTGACGAAGCACTGCCCGAGAAGGGCAATTCTGATTGAGGACATTCGCCGGCAAAGGGGGTGTGCTAGATGGCACGTACTGCTCCAAAAAGTTTTTTGAAAATCTTCCAATAGTTACCTTGAGGTAATTGGTTACTAAATCATACTATTGAGTTATTCAACCAAGTACAAACCCTCAGGAACGGAAAAATTATGAAGATTTCAGTTATTGGTGCAACCGGCATGGTAGGTCAAGAAATTGTTGCAGAAGCAAAGAACCGCGGTCACGAGGTCGCATCCTACACACGCCGTGGGCTCAACGACACCTCAGCCGTAGATTTTTCTAACACCGCTGCTGTAGCTGAGATTATCGACAACAGCGACGCCACCGTGATTTCTGTGGCAGGACGCGGCGACTACTCTTCGGTGCTGAAAGCTCATGAAGATCTGATTAAGGCGGCTCCACAAGGTCGTTTTCTCGTGGTAGGTGGCGCGGGTGCGCTGAATGCCGGTGACGGTCAGCTCTTCGACAGCCCCGACTTTCCCGAAGAGTACCTGCCCGAAGCCAAAACTTTCGGTAAGGTGCTCGATGCTTACCGCGTCAGTGAGGGACTGCAGTGGACTATGCTTGCGCCTTCACCCGTCATTTCACCCGGCGTCCGCACCGGTGAATACAACCAGCAAAAAGATGTTCCTGCCGGTGGCTTTGTCTCTTCCGCTGATTTTGCGGTAGCTGCGATTGATGAACTCGAAAACCCGGCACACGCGGGGGAGCGTTTTACCGTTGCTTCAGCCGACGAGTCTGCTGCCCAGGGCAAGTAAGGGTAGCGTTTGATGTATGACCTCATCTATGTAGCTGATACCTACTGCGGTTGGTGCTATGGGTTTAGTGCCACCGCCCGCGAACTTGCCCGAGACCCAGAGATTAATATGCAGGTCAAGCACGGTGCTCTCTTTTCCGGGGAGCGCAGTGTGTCTCTTGATAATCTTGGGTACATTGCTCAGGCAAATGACCGTATCGCTGCGCTGACAGGGGCGAGCTTTGGGGAGCCCTATCAACAGCTACTCAAAGAGGGTTCAACGGTGATGGACTCTGACGACGGCGCTCGCGGTCTCATGGCATTACGTTCGGTTGCTGGCGAAGACCGCGGCGTAGAGGCTGTTGGTGCTTTGCAAGAGGCCTTCTATCAAGGTGGGTTGAGTTTGTCTGAGGATGCTGCATATAGGTATGCCGCAGAGAGGCTCAACATTGATGCGGCAAGGGTTCTTCAGGTGCTCGCAACTGAAGAGAATCGCGAGAAAGCAAAGACCGAACAGCGAGAAGTTCTGAGCATAGGAGTAAGTCATTACCCGACTCTGGCTGTCGTTACACCGACAGGGCTTGTAGAAGTCGGTTCTCCCACTGCATCAGCTGAGCAGATTAAAGCTGAGATCAAACAGGTGACACAATCACGCTGATAAAAAAATTGAGGGGTCGGGGTTGACGCTCACGGTAAATGAGAACTTCAACCCCGACCTCTCAATGATTTATCTGGTATTTACTCACCCGGAGCATCAAGAGCGGGCTGACGTGCCGCCAAATCGCGATCTAGACGAAGGAGACCTGATCCATCGTCACCAATCATCTTGAGGTGGGCAAGAATTTCTGAGACAGTTGCCTCTTCTTCAATCTGTTCTTCGATAAACCAGTTGAGCAGGGGACGGGATTCAAGGTCTCCTGCTGCATCGCTTTCGCGGTAGAGATCGCGGATGGACGCCGAGACTTTCTGTTCGTGGGCTAAAGCCGCCTCGAACATCTCTATGGGAGTAAGACCGGTTTTTACTTCGTGTTGGGGAATAACGCCGATATTAGCGTGATTGTCACGGTCTGAGAGAAACTTAATGAACTTCAAGGCGTGTTCAGTTTCTTCTTCGGCTTGCGCATTGAACCATGCCGAAATGCCGGGAAGATCCTGCTCGTCGGCTTCAATCGCCAACTGACGATAGACCAAAGATGATTCAAATTCGAGAGTAATCTGGTTCTGGAACTGCTTTTCTAAATCTTTATTAATCTGCATACCTAAAATGTAACCCGGGATATCGCCTGTGTCACCCCTTGCACCACGCTACTAGTGAATCTTCTATAGACTCGTGCCCCGTCCGGTAGATATGAGCAGCCCAGTGAGAAGTCGCTTTATTTTTCACTTCGTGGAACCGCAGCTCGTAAGCAGAAAACTCTTAGGGCTAGACTAAAGAACATGACTACTCAGCAGTTTTCACCCGTTATCCTTCGCACTATCGATTTGCGTGGCACTCAGCATAGCTATAGTGAGTTGCGCTCGATTGTCCCGCGTCAAACAGCGGAGTTTGTAGGCAACGCGCAACAAACCGTAAACGAAATTATTTCAACGGTTCGTGAACGCGGGGCTGAGTATTTACGCGAGCTCTCCGCCCGGTTTGACGGCGTTGAACAGGGAGCACTGCGGGTTCCGCAACAAACAATTGATGATGCGGTAAAGCAGCTTGACCCCGCTGTCCGGCGTGGGCTTGAAACAGCCATCGAGCGCACTCGCGCTTTTGCCGCAGCTCAGCGTCCTGAAGACGCCCGGATTGAAGTTGCACCGGGAGCTCACCTTGTCAACCGGTGGACGCCGGTACGACGCGTCGGCCTGTACGTTCCCGGCGGGCTGGCAGTCTACCCTTCATCGGTGGTGATGAATACTGTTCCTGCCCAGGCAGCGGGCGTGGAATCTATCGTGCTGTGCACCCCTCCTCAAAAAGAGTTTGGTGGGCTACCGCATCCCACAATCTTGGGAGCAGCCGGTCTGCTCGGTATCACTGAGGTATGGGCTATCGGTGGTGCCCAGGCACTGGCGTCCATGGCGTACGGTATTGAAGATGGCGAAGAAATCCTTGAAAGTGTAGACACCATCACCGGCCCCGGAAATATCTTTGTTGCGCTTGCAAAACGCGCATTGCAAGGAGTGGTAGGGGCTGATGGTGAGGCAGGGACTACTGAAATTGCTGTGATTGCTGATGAGGACGCGAACCCTGCTTACGTGGCGGCAGACCTCATTTCTCAAGCTGAACATGATCCCAACGCCGGCTCGGTTCTGATTACACATTCCGAAGCTTTGGCTTCTTCAGTGAAAGAAGAAATAGATAGTCGAGCAGCTGGCACAAAGCACTGCCAACGTGTGCGCACCGCACTTGAAGGCAAACAGTCCGGCATCATTTTGACCGATTCAGTAGAGCACTCTATCCAGGTCGCAAACGCTTATGCCGCGGAGCACCTTGAAATTCATACCCGCAATGCGGCTCAAGTTGCCTCAAAGATTCGCAACGCCGGAGCTATCTTTATTGGTCCGTACTCGCCGGTTCCCTTGGGGGATTACGCTGCCGGGTCAAACCACGTATTACCCACAGCCGGTACCGCAGCATTTGCTTCAGGTCTCAACACCACAACGTTCATGAAGATCGTGCAGCTTATTGAGTATTCCCAAGAGGCTCTTACCGATATTGGGGACGATATTGTGAGCCTGTCACACGCAGAAGACCTCCCCGCACACGGAGAAGCAATTACCGTACGAACTCGTTAGAATAGGGAAATAGACACATCAATTATTCTAAGGAAACTCGTTAGTGTTTTGCCCTTACTGCCGCCACAGCGACTCGCGTGTGGTTGATTCTCGCACTACCGAAGACGGTGCTGCTATTCGCAGGCGTCGTCAATGTACCGAGTGCGGACGCCGCTTCACCACGGTTGAAACCACCTCTGTCGCGGTTATCAAACGTTCGGGTGTCACTGAACCTTTTAATCGCGAGAAGATTATCAACGGTGTGCGCAAAGCGTGCCAAGGACGCCCGGTAGGCGAGGACGATCTTGCCAAGCTAGCGCAAGAAGTCGAAGAAATTATCCGCGCTAAAGGTCTTGCTGAGATAGATGCACACGAAGTCGGTTTGACTATCCTCGACCCTCTATCGCGCCTAGACACCGTAGCTTACCTGCGGTTTGCAAGCGTCTATCAAGCCTTTGAGTCTCTGCAGGATTTCGAAAACGCTATTGAGAAACTACGCGCAAACGGTGAGGCTGGCCCGGAGCAAACAACTTTGCTTTAAAACTTTAGACGTGAAGAGCCGGTCGATAGTTGAACTA
>JBHWPN010000111.1:0-2554 GCA_043424895.1 Rothia sp. (in: high G+C Gram-positive bacteria)
TCGGGGCGTTTTTATGTATTGAGCCCCTCTGAGAGGTCTTTACAGCTCTTACAAACGCCGGGAGGTGCGGGGGAAACACGCCTCAGCCAAGTCTCGGCGCTTGTCACGCGCTGTACGCGCTCGTCAGACTACTCTTTATGAGTAAGCCTCACAGTTCTCTATCGGCCACGAAAGGACGCCCCATGCCCGCTTTGATTCACCCCGCTCAGCCGCAGGATGCGTCAGCTCTAGCCACCATCTTCGTTGACGGCTGGCGCTTTGCCTACGAGGGGCTACTCCCGCGCGCTTTTCTCGCGTCCTTAGATGTCTCTGAGCGCGAAAAACAGCAGAAAGAACTGATCGAGCGGTCTACACATGCCGCGGATTACTGGTTGCACGTTGCAGATAAAGCTGGCTCAGTAGTGGGTGTCTGTGCCTTCGGAGCGTGCCGAGAAAACAATTCTGAAAATACCGGTGAGATTTATGCGCTTTATCTTAATCCCGATGATGTAGGGCAGGGTATTGGTTTTTCACTCATGCAGGACGCTTTAGCACGGCTATCCCAGGAAAACTTTAAAAAGGTGACATTGTGGGTATTAGACGGAAATTCACGCGCAATCTCGTTTTATCAAAAAATTGGATTCACCCTGACCGGAAAAATCCAACACGAAGAAATGTTTTGAATTAAATTACTCGAAAGAGAAATGGAAATACCACTCACTTAATGTCAACTGTTTTTGATGAGTTTAATAATTGATAGAACAGAAATTAAAAACCCGGAACCACATAATAAGAATAGCGGCTCCGACGTAGGAAAATCAGAAACAGAGTTTTCATCTACCCAGCTATCCCAATTAAATCCTTCCCACAGAGCCAGTCCCATCACAGCAATTCCCAATACCAAAAGCATCCAGTCCAAAATACATTGCATCGCCCTGCCCCTCCCCATTAAGAATCTTCAACAGTTCATGCGTTTGACCGAGAAAATTATCCGCACAGCAGACCGCACACAAAACCCTGCACAGATGACACGAACTTAATAAAACGGGTTCTCATAGTCACCAATTATTCTCTTGCTAGAGTGACCGTATGAGCACTCCTATCAACACACCTACGCCTCCCGAAATGGTCGAGAGCACCGTCGCCGCCATGCAGGCTAAGGCGACCACATCACCCCTCAAAACTTTCCTTCTGGCACTCCCCGGCGGCGGCCTCATCGCCTTGGGTTTCGCTTTCTTCGTCAATACCCAACTCGGAGCGGCTGATGTTCCAGCCGGACTCATCAAACTTATCGGCGGCATGACCTTCTCCGTCGGCCTCATGATGGTTGTTCTCACCGGTGCAGAACTCTTCACCTCAACCACCATGAGCCTGAGCGCTAAACTCGCCGGACGCATCACCTGGGGTCAGTGGATTCGCCACTGGGTACTATCCTATGTTGGCAACTTCGTAGGCGCGATGCTCGTAGTAGAACTCTGCTATTTCGGACGCCTACAGGACCGCAACGGCGGCGCGTGGGGCGAGATCATCACCAAGACCGCAGCAGCAAAGGTGAGCTACCCCTGGATGGAAGCTTTCGTCCTCGGTATCGGCGCCAACTTCTTTGTCTGCATCGCTGTATTCATGGCATTCTCAGGACGCACCACCACCGACAAAATCATTGCAGTTATCGGCCCCATCACCGCCTTCGTAGCACTTGGATTTGAGCACTCCGTAGCTAACATGTTTATGATCCCCTTCGGCATCATTCTCGGCGATAACCCCGCACTTACCTGGTCAAATTTCATCTTCGCTAACCTCATCCCGGTTACCCTGGGCAACATTGTGGGCGGCGGTATCTGCGTGGGCCTCTTCCAATGGTTCATCCACCAAAAGCTTGGCACTAAGCCGGCTCAGACCGACGCAGCAGTGAGCTCTAAGGTAGCTCGCTAAACCTTTATATTCATCAATTAATCGGGGATGTTTCACGTGAAACGTCCCCGATTTTTTATGCCGAAAGCCGGATGCGAGGACGCGGCAGCAACAGGTCAGTTCTAGCAGGAACTTCCGCCCCTCTAACAGGCTTTACCCAATGACGCCTGCGGATAGAAACAGCGAGCAGCGAGCTGGCATCGGGACTGGCGTGAATCACCCTGTGAGCGAAGCGAACCGGGTGAGAGGGACTGCTCGCTGTAGCTGTTTCTATCAAAGATTCCACCTCTTACTACAAAATACCTTCTGCAATACGATCTCTAAAACATTCAATATTCACTCGCATTTTTAATGAAATCCATCCCACATCTTTGCAGCCTAAAAAATATTAAAAATTATCATCGCAAAATTTAAAAATATTGGAGTTGTATCCGTAACATCTGCATTTGAATTGTCTGATGTTCAGAAAGAACAATTGTTTACTACAAGTCATCTATTGAAAATTTGTTGTCTCGGATTCAAATACCGGTTCGGAAAATGACAACGGAAATATTAAGAAAGTATTTTTCATATGCTTCATATGATATAGACAAAAATCATTTCACATCAAGGCAAATCGAAAGGAGCAACAAACTAAATGAGAAAATATTTCGGAACAGATGGA
>JBHWPN010000112.1:0-17165 GCA_043424895.1 Rothia sp. (in: high G+C Gram-positive bacteria)
TACAGACCTCCTAATGCGATAACTCCATGTATAAAAATCCCTCTAGTTAAGGAATTTCCAATACTCGAGGGATTTTTACTGACTGCTCCTCTACAACAGAAGATATGCCAATGGAGCTGTCATGACAATGGTAAGAATAACCCGTTCAAACCAAATCAAAATCAGATGCCAAAACTTCAACGGAATATCAGTTGCCATAATCGAGGGCACCATCGCAGAGAGAAAGATAATCCCAGAAATACAAGTAACACCCACAATGAACCGGGTAACAAGTTCAGCTTGATCGCTAACCGCACCGGCTGGCAAAAACATTTCAACCAAACCTAAACTGATAGCTTTACCCGTTTCAAGGGGTTGATCCGCCCGAACCAACCTCAAAATGGGATAGAACAGCCAACCAATCCAGTCAAAAATGGGGGTATGTTTAGCCGCTAACAACCCCAGTAAGCCTACGGACATAATCGATGGCAAGATATTGGCCGTCATAATGATGCCGTCTTTTAAGTTCAGCCACATAGTTTTAGTGATTGATGGTGAGTTGCGTAGCGTGGCACGAGCCTGAGCCCATGCGTATTTGAACTTATCTGACCTAATTGATATCTCGGGGGAAGGCGTAACACCCGGATAATATTCATCGGGGATGCGTGAGAGCGGCGGGATGCGAACGGTAATAGCAGTAACGGCAAAAGTAACAATCAAAGAGACAAAGAAATACAAGAGCCAGTGGTCCATCAGACCCAGCGTGCGAGCTACTACCACCATGAAGGTTACGGATACTGTGGAAAATCCGGCAGCAATAATCGCAGCTTCTTTCGCAGTGTAACCACCAGATTTATAGACCCTATTGGTTAGCAAAAGCCCTAGAGAGTAGCTACCGACGAAGCTGGCAACTGCATCAACTGCGGATCGCCCAGGTGTTTTCCAAATGGGTTTCATAATAGGGCGAACAAATACCCCAACGAATTCCATTAGACCAAAGCCAATAAGAAACCCTAAGAAAATAGCCCCTACCGGCACTATCATTCCCACCGAGCTAACGAGGGTGTCCCACAAAAACGGGCCAATAGATTTCTCTGCAAGCCATGCTGGGGCACCAAAAACCATCATTAGCGACACACCCAGACCTAGAATATTAAGAAAAGCAAAGACCGTTTTTGTAAGGCTTTCTTTCCAACTTCCGGTATAAAAAGGTCTTATAGTACCGAAGACTATGATGGCCAGCATGAGCCACGCGACAGCAGGCCCCAGCAAGGTCTTCAACCAACCTACGAGATGGTCTAGGGGTATACTATTTTTCCCATTGACCTCGATAGGAACAAAAAACATAAACACACCAATAACGGTGCACAAAACTAATTTGATGGCATCTTTGCCAGCACCCGGTGTATTTACGGCCAATAATTCAGCAGTGAACTCTTCGCTACGCGCTCTTTCTGACATCTAAATCCTCACCATTGAGTTGTCTAGACAATTACGTCAATAATAACCCCTAACAGTGTCCTAGGTCACTATTATTAAAGATTTTTCCTAGGACAAACCCCCGGAATGCTCGTGGAATTCACGCGCTTCCGGGGGGGGGGGGGGGGATCAACGTAGCGGAAAGAGCCTACCGCACCTCATAGCCAGCATCGCGCACGGCTTGTTTACACTGCTCAATCATGTCTTCTGAGCCGAAGTGGAAAATGGATGCAGCAAGCACCGCATTAGCTCCTGCTTCAACTGCAGGTGGGAAATCTTCAGGTTTACCGGCACCGCCTGATGCGATAATCGGAATGTTTACGGCAGCACGTACTGCGCGAATCATCTCAAGATCAAAGCCGTCCTTGGTGCCATCGGCATCAATAGAGTTCAGCAGGATTTCGCCTACACCGCGTTGTTCTGCCTCCTGTGCCCAAGCAACAGCGTCAATGCCGGTGGACTTGCGTCCGCCGTGGGTAGTTACCTCGAACCCAGATGTTGTGTGCGGCGAACGTTTTGCGTCAACCGAAAGCACCAACACCTGCGAGCCAAAGCGGTCAACAATTTCGTTGATGACATCAGGTCTTGTAATAGCTGCCGTATTGATGGATGCCTTATCAGCACCGGTACGCAGAAGCCGGGCAACGTCCTCCACGCTTCGCACGCCTCCCCCAACTGTCAAAGGGATAAAGACTTCCTCAGCAGTGCGCGCGACCACCTCAAATGTTGTCTCGCGATCACATGAGGACGCTGTGACATCAAGAAACGTCAGTTCGTCAGCGCCACAACGGTTATAGCGCTGAGCGAGCTCCACCGGATTACCGGCATCACGTAAATCCTCAAAGTTCACGCCTTTGACCACGCGGCCAGCATCCACGTCTAAACAAGGAATGATTCGAACAGCCACACCCATTTACTTACCCCTCAATACGGTGATGCTCGCGAATCTGAACCGCGGGCATCAGATACCCCATTACAAACGAGCTGCTTGGATGGGCGATACCAAAATTGCCCGAGCACCAATCTCGTACAAGTTGTCCATGACTTTATTGGTCTCACTGCGTTTGACCATTGAGCGCACTGCAACCCAACCTTCACGCCCCAGCGGCGAAACCGTCGGAGCTTCAAGACCGGGAGTCAACTGAGTCGCGGCATCCAGCAAATCCTCACGAATATCATAATCAACCAGCGCATACTGGCGAGCAATCAAAACACCGTGCAGGCGGCGACGCAAAATTTCAAACGCATCTGTTTCTTCAACATCAGCCCGCTTAATCAGCAAGGCCTCAGATTTCATGAGCGGCTCGCCAAAAGGAGCCAAACCGGCTGCGCGCATGGTATTACCTGTCTCTACAACATCGGCAATAGCATCGGCAACGCCAAGACGGATAGAGGACTCAATAGCGCCGTCCAAACGAGTGACCGTGGCGTTGATTCCGCGTTGCTCTAAAAATGCTCGAACAAGTTTTGAGTACGAGGTAGCAATTCTTTTGCCTTCAAGGTCTTCTATGGTCGAAAAATCGCCAACGGGGCCGGCAAATCGAAAGGTTGACCGGGCGAAATCTAGACCAAAAACTTCTTCAGCAGGAGCTTCTGAATCAATGAGCAAATCCCTACCGGTGATACCAACATCAAGCGTTCCTTTACCCACATACACGGCGATATCCCGCGGACGCAAATAAAAGAATTCAACCCTGTTTTCTTCATCAGCAATAGCGAGCTCACGAGAATCACGACGCTGAAGATAACCAGCTTCTTTAAGCAACTGAGTTGCCGCCTCAGAAAGCGATCCCTTATTGGGAACAGCAACGCGCAACATAATAAAATCCTAAAAGTTTAGAGGTACTTGTAGATATCTTCGGGAGTAAGTCCCTTGACTATCATCATGACCTGCAGATGGTAAATCAGCTGCGATGCTTCTTCAGCGAATTCCGCATCAGACTGAAATTCTGCAGCCATCCACACTTCAGCAGCCTCTTCAACAATCTTTTTACCGATACCGTGCACACCAGAATCGAGCTCAGCGACAGTCCCTGAGCCCTCGGGGCGTGTTTGCGCTTTTTCTGTCAGTTCAGCAAATAAAGAATCGAATGTTTTCACGTTTATAACCTACTCTTCTCTTCTCCACACGTGCCATGCCTTTCACAAAAATCTCACGCAGTGAAGTCATTGTATAGACAAGAAATCACAAGTGGCAGTATGGAATATAGAGTTTGAGACAAAAGATAGAAAGCCACAAATGGCTAGCATGAAGGGTCAATAATCTGCCCAACCGGGCATTCCCGAGTTATACCACATCAAACAGATCCGGGCTTGCACACCACCGAGGACGTGCAAGCCCGGAGTTCTATCGAGGACCTATGAATACACCCACGAGTACTGACGTATTTATGTGATGTTTCGTAGCGCAACTACGGTTTCGACAGCTGCCGCTGTTGCCTCATAACCCTTGTCTTCTTGAGATCCAGGTAGACCAGCACGGTCGATACCCTGCTGTTCGTTATCACAGGTCAACACCCCAAAACCGACCGGGGTCTTGCTTTCTACAGCCACTTTGGTCAGCCCCTGAGTTGCGGCTTCACACACATACTCAAAATGCGGAGTTCCACCGCGGATTACAACGCCAAGTGCCACCACGGCATCATATTCTTCAACCAGACTTGCCGCTGCAACCGGTAGCTCGAAGGTTCCCGGGACTCGAATAACGGTCGGTTTCTTGATTCCGGCGTCCTTGGCGGCACGCTTTGCACCGTCCAGCAGACCGTCCATAATCTGCGTATGCCAGGACGCTGCGACAATGGCCAGCTTAATCTTCTTAGTTTCATTTCGTGAGAAATTCGCCTGGGGCGCTCCTGCACCGCTCATTGGTGTACCTTCTTTCAGTAGTTAATAAAATTGTTAGTGAGAAAAAGATGAGAGTTTGTGACTCATCCGGTCTCGTTTGGTCGCTAAGTATTTTTCGTTGGACGCGTTAGGCTCGATTTCATCGGGAATAAGCCGGTCAACGGTTATCCCCAATTTTTCGAGTGCTTCTTTTTTCAAGGGGTTATTAGTCACCAGTCGAATATGGGTTAGTCCCATTTCTTTCAGAATCACCGCGGTTTGGCGAAAGTCTCGAGCCTCGTGTGGAAGCCCCAACGCTAGGTTCGCATCCACCGTGTCTAAACCCAGATCTTGAAGAGCGTAGGCACGCAGCTTATTGGTCAGTCCTATACCGCGTCCTTCATGGTTGCGAATATAGAGCATAGTGCCGCCGAGTTCTTGAAGGATATCTAGTCCTTGCTCAAGCTGAGGACCGCAATCACAGCGTAATGAGCCAAACAGGTCTCCCGTTGCGCACTCTGAATGAACGCGCACAGCATGAGGTTCGTTCCCCCGCATCAGATCAGAAATATTAATCTGCGCCCCTGCACTAACGGGAAAATCATCCGGCAGAGCCGTTGCGCTGAGGTGCTCCGTACCGTCGGCGAAGGCCCAGGCTCGCATGGCGAATTTACCGTGCGGGGTGGGAATAACCACGGGATCTGTGGAGTCTACTAAATCAACGTTGGGAACGGGCACTAGTTCAGCAGGAGCAACTTTCCACGAAGCTCCTTCTACCGCTGTTGCGCCTAAGCGTCCTCTGACCTCTTCAACATCAAATTCATCCGAATTCATACTGCGGACTTTTCAACGTAAGCGATGAGTGCCTCAATGGAAATCATCGGTAGATTGTGTTCGGTAGAGAAAGTGCGCAAGGCGTCAAAGCGCATCATCTGCCCGTTATCGTGAGTGAGCTCAGCAATAACACCTACACCGTTTAATCCCGCGAGCGTGGTCAGCTCAACAGCCGCCTCGGTATGGCCGTTGCGTTCACGCACACCGCCATCAACAGCACGCAATGGGAAGAGGTGACCGGGGCGCGTCACGTCAGAAGGTGAGGATGCTGGATCAGCCAAGACCTGCACCGTACGAGTGCGGTCAGCAGCGCTAACACCCGTGGAAATTCCTGTGCGCGCGTCACACGAGACGGTGTAGGCGGTTTGTTTGAAGTCTTCGTTATTTTCGACCATTGGCGGTAGCTCAAGAGCATCTGCGCGCTCGCCCGTCATTGGTACGCAGACGACCCCGGTAGTATATCGAACCATAAATGCCATGAGTTCCGGGGTTGCTTTTTCGGCGGCGAAGATAATATCGCCTTCATTCTCACGGTCTTCGTCGTCAACAACCACCACGGCACGTCCTTCGGAGATAGCGGTAATCGCTTCTTCGACGGTATCAAGACCCGAGCGTTCTTGGCTTTGTTCTACGGGACTGTTCGTAGCTGATGATGGAAGATATGAGTTGGTTTCCAAAATGCGCTGAACGTATTTAGCCAGGGCATCGGTTTCTAAGTTGACCGTGTCACCAACCGTCAGAACTCCAAGGTTTGTAGCTTCTAAAGTTGCGGGGATAAGCCCTACCTCAAACCATTGCTGATCAGCTGTGGGCGCCGAGACTGCGGTGACGGTTAGGGATGCGCCTGAGACGGTGATAGAGCCTTTTTCAGTAAGGTGCGCAGCAAGTTCACGAGGTATTTGAATACGCACGGTGCGCCATGATTCGTGATCTTCCACGCCAATAACGGTGCCCAGACCATCCACGTGCCCCTGCACAACGTGACCATCGAAGCGTCCATTGGCGGGCATGCATCGCTCTAAATTGACGGGCTGTCCGGGAGTAACCAACCCTAGGTTAGTACGGCGTAAGGTCTCACCCATAACATCAGCTACGAATTCACCGGTAGCTATTTCGGTGGTTCGTGTGGCAGTCAAACACACACCGTTGACTGCCAATGAACCACCGTGTTCAAGGTCGTTCACGATGTCTCCGGCTTGGATGGTCAGCACAGCTGACTCAATTTCACCGAGAGAGTTTTTGGTGGTTTCTATGCTTTTGACGCTACCCATAGCGCCGATGATTCCAGTAAACATGTAAATTTTCCTTGCAGTAAAATACCGACAGCACGCATCGTTGGGTGCCCGGCGTGAATAACTAATGGTTAGGGATGAGGTGAACTCTGAAATCCGAACCCACGATCTGCGTTCCCGGGGTCATGCCTAAATCGTCAATAGACCATCGATGAGCTTCCCCCAATGTTGAGACGCCTAAGTCCTGGATAGCTGTACTGCCTGATCCCAGCAGAATCGGTGCTTGGTACCAAAACAGTTCATCGACTAAATCGGCTCTCAAAAATGAAGAGACAACTGTTGGTCCGCCTTCAATCATGAGCTGACGTACGCCCAATGCATAGAGTTCCCTTAGAGCCTCGTGAGGGTCTCGGGTTCGCAGGTGCACATAATCTGCCCCTTGACGAACGCGGGCATCTGCGGGGATATCGCGTGTGCCCATCACTACCCGCATCGGCTGACGCTCATAGAGGTTGTCTGCCCTATCGCGTGCCGATAGCGAGGGATCATCTGCCAGCACCGTGCCCGTTCCTACCATCACGGCATCCGAGCGTTCCCGAATTGTATGCCCCAAAGAACGAGCTTCCGCCCCGGTAATCCACTTGCTTGTACCGTCTTCTGCGGCAATATAACCGTCAAGGGAGGACGCTACTTTAGCGGTTACGAAAGGACGCTGAGCAGCGCTTGCTTGGAACCAGCGCTCATTGAGTAAAAAGGCTTCTTCTTTGAATAACCCTTCTTCAACCTGAACGCCGTGCTCGCGCAGATACTGAGCCCCGCCTTCTGCATCGCTCATATCAGGATGCGCGTAGACAACTTTCGCGATACCCGATTCGGCAATCGCATGAGAGCACGGGCCGGTGCGTCCAAAATGATTACAGGGTTCAAGAGTTACATACATGGTGGTGTCAGACAGGTCGGTATCAGCTAATTCTGCCTGCGTAATTGCATCTGCCTCAGCATGAGCAGTACCTGCGCCGCGGTGATAACCCACGTGCAGAACATAACCTTCTTCATTAGTAATCACAGCACCCACCAGCGGGTTACCACCGCGAATGCCTTTGCGCGCAGCCCTGAACGCTAGTTGCATTGCTTCTTCAGGAGTATGCGGCTGCCAAGGAATATTCATGGTATGCACGGTTTACCTCCGTACCTGCGCCGAGTTGACAGTGACATCGGGAAAAGCGGTCTCAACCTGTGCCATCTTGCTCAACTCGCGGTTTCGCGTGCGCCACCATACAAAGAACCCCGTCAAGGTGAAGACGCCGTAGAAAACATACATGAGAGCAGTGGCGTAGTAGCCTGCCGACCACAATAAAGGCACACCAACAATGTCAACAGCAACCCACATCAGCCAGAACTCTACCCAGCCTTTTGCCATGCCAAAAGTTGCTAGCAGGGATCCAGTGAAGATCCACGCATCCGACCACACGGGCTCATACGAGCCCAGTGCGCGAAAGACCGGAGTAAGGATGCCGGTGCCTACCAGCAGGGCTACTACTAGAAAAATGCGTTCCTTAGCGCTCGCCCACTGCGGAATAACAGCGGTACCCGCATCATCCCGGCTCTGCTTCCAGCGGTACCAGCCCCATACAGAAACGATAATAAACATGACCTGGCGTCCGGCCTGACCCAGCATATTAATGGGGTGAGGAGAGCCAAAGACTGTTCCCAGAAAAACAGTGAGCAAAAGAAGATTACCCAAAATACCAACCGGCCATGCCCAGACTTTGCGGCGCATACCGCCTAATGCTGAAAGCAGACCGAAGAGATTGCCGAGTACTTCGCGCACCAGAAGCGACTGATCGCCGATATGAATCTGAGCGTCGAAGAGCCACCGCAACATGTCCATAGGATTGTGTTCCTTTCGCGGAGGCTCCGGGAAAGAACAAAGCGGTAAATCGGTGTCAAAGGGTTCGACGCCGCGCGCTGATACGCTCATACCACCAGCGTCAAGAGGTTTTTCTCTTAACGCGTGGAATCAGCCCAACAAACGCGCCGTTTTGCTCGTGCTACCTTCCATCCAGACTGTACTGTCGGTATCGGAATTTCACCGATCAGGCTCACTTGAATAACAAGTAAGTTAGCGGACTATCACCGCCGGTTCGGATTTTCACCGGGTCCCGGAGCACGATTTTTAGTTGTATTTAAATTATGGCACACGGTTGAAGTTCGCAGACAATTATATTTCTGAACGTGAACGAAAAGCAGGTGGCCATCGTTTGCGCTCAGTTAGTTTCCATCAGCTTACGATGAATCAGCGCGGCAAACTCAGCGTGTTCGTGAAGATTAGCTTGTGTGTAGATATGGCCAGCGCGCTCAATATTTTCTATCGCCTGCGGAAAATTTTCGGCTTGCGCGTAGGCTAAAGCCAATGCCTGGTAGCTTTCGCCCAAAATTTCGGGTTGATCAAGTTTTTTGGCGATCTCGATAGCTTCTTCGCAGGATGCAATAGCCTCCTGCACTTCTTGAGTCTCAAGCTGAGTGTGGCTGAGGGCAAGAAGCAGAGAACAAAGCTGCGCGCTGTGTTCTTTCTGCACCGGTATCAATGTATCCCTGACGCGCATCAAGAGGGCGAGCGCCGTGTGAGTATCGGAGGATTGACGGGCAAGCCCAGCCAGACACATCAGGTTATGAGCAATATCTGCCGGTCTGTGATGAGCTTGGTATTCTTTCAAGCCCTCGCTGTACCACCGATGGGATTCACTCGATTTTCCCATCTGCGCATATATTGACCCTATCTCCGTGGCAAAGTCGCCCACCTGCTCAGCCTCTGGCTTGACGCTCACAAAAATTTCGTGGGCTCTGCGAACGGCTACCAGCGCTGGTTCAAGACGGTTCAAATCGCGTTGGGTTTCAGAGAGCACTTTGAGCGCGATGATGAGCCCAAAAGGTTCATCTTGCGTTTCAAAACCTTCAACCGCTTCATGCAACGGCGCGATTGCCTCTTCTAATTTCCCCCGGGCAACCAAGTCCTGAGCCTGTTCAAGAGCCTGGTCGGGCAAGTGCTCTGCCATCGACGTAGATTCCTTTTCCAGAGACAAAAACTAGCGCATTGCAGCCCGGCGTAAACCTTCGATCGCTGCCGCAGGATTATCTTTTCCGTACACTGAGGAACCAGCAACAAAGCAATCTGCCCCGGCTTCTGCGGCACGCACAATTGTCTCTTCGGTGATCCCACCGTCAACTTGCAGGGTTAGTGTGGCATCCGAGCCTTTGATAGCTTCTGCTGCACGACGGATTTTAGGGAGGGTTACGTCTAGGAATTTCTGACCGCCAAAACCGGGCTCGACCGTCATCACCAACAGCATATCCAGCTCAGAAAGCATATCCAGGTAAGGTTCAACAGGGGTTGCCGGACGCAAGGCCATTCCCGCCTTTGCTCCGTTCTCCCGCAAGGTGCGTGCAAGTTTGATAGGGGCAATCGCTGCCTCAGCGTGGAAAGTGACCGACTCGCATCCTATCTCAGCGTACTGAGGAGCCCAGCGGTCGGCGTTCTCAATCATTAAATGAACGTCGAAAGGGATGGGCGAAACCTCTTTGATTCGCTGTACGACAGGCAAACCCCAGGTCAGGTTAGGAACAAAGTGGTTATCCATAACGTCGATGTGCGCCGCATCCGCCGTCTTGATAGCTTCTAATTCAGATGCAAGATTGGCAAAATCTGCTGACAGAATGGACGGGTTGATGTGGCAACTCATGGATGCTCCTTGCAATGAATGACTGATGGATCTTCTCTCCACTTTATCTTTAGACGAACCGCAAGGGGTCATTTATCGTTCAAATTCATGTGGTTTTTGAACGATAAATGACCCCTCGAGAGCAGTTTAATCCCCGATAATCAGGTAATCCTTAGAAATCACCGTCGATATCGGTGACGACGATAACTTTCTCGTTGACGAACTCTTTAATGCCTAGGTCAATGAGCTCATGACCGTAGCCCGAGCGCTTAACACCACCGAACGGAATATCAGCTTTCACGCCGGTTGGCTGATTGATGAAGACCATTCCCGTATCAATCCGGCGAGCAACCTTTTGCGCGCGATCGATATCGGTAGAGAACACCGAACCACCCAAACCGTAAGGGGTATTGTTCGCAAGACGGATAGCGTCTTCTTCATCCTTAGCGCGGTAGATGGATGAGATAGGCCCGAAGAATTCGATCTGAGAGGTCTTTGAATCGTCGGGCATATCGGTGAGAATCAGCGGCTTGTGGAATGCTCCTTGAGCAGGTACTTCAACATCCACTTCTTCAATGGTGATACCCTCGTCGCGAGTCTGCTGAACCTGCTTCTTCAGTTCCTCTAGTGCCTGCTGCGATGATAGCGGCGCTAAGGTGGTGGAGGCATCCATAGGATCGCCAAGTTTGAACTGCGAAACATGTTTACGGTACGCATCCAGGAACCGATCGTAGACCGCGTCAACCACGATAATGCGCTTGGAGGAGACACATACCTGACCACCATTCCAGTGGCGTCCGAATGCTGCCCATTTAGCAGCCTTCTCAACTTCGGCGTCCTCTAGCACTACAAACGCATCGGCACCGCCGAGTTCGAGGGTGGACTTCTTGAGATTCTTCGCCGCAATGGATGCGATAGCCGAGCCAGCTTTCTCAGAGCCGGTAAGCGCAACCCCGCGAACTCGAGAATCAGACAAAATGATGTCAGATGCTTCGTGAGATGCAAACACGTTGGTCAAAAGTCCTTCTGGCGCGCCGGCCTGCACAAACAGTTCTTCCATAGCCAGTGCTGATTGCGGTACGTTGGACGCGTGTTTGAGAACGATAGTATTACCGGCAGTTACCTGGGGTGCCGTAATACGAATAACCTGATAGAACGGGAAGTTCCAAGGTTCAACGGCATAAAGAACACCCAGCGGTTCATTTACGATTTTGACGTCGGTATCACCAAAACCGCGAGCACGAATATAGCGCGGGGCAAGAATTTCAGCGCCAAACTTCACGTAGTAGTCCAGCATTTGTGCGCATAGCTCGACTTCTAGCTCAGCCTCACCAATGAGCTTACCCATCTCAAGAGTGAGAATTTCTGCGTACTTGCGCTTGTTCTCACGCAGGATTTCGGCAGCTTTCGCTAAGACGGCTTAGCGTTCTTCAAAGCTGGTTTCTTTCCAGGTGTGAAAAGTAGCGTCCGCTTTTGCGATTGCGTCTTGAATATCTTTCTCTGTAGCGGTATCAAATTCTTTGACAACTTCGCCGGTGTAGGGATTGGTAGTTGCGTAAGCCATGTCTTTTACTCCTGCACACTTTTCTAAAGAGCTGAGTAGCCCCTCAAACATCCTTGTTTGAATGTAATCCAGATTACACTTTATGCAAAAGGGTGGCTCTTGTCGAGTGCTTATTAAACCGCGAAAGGTCACTTATCGTTCAAAACTTCATGATTTTGAACGATAAGTGACCCCTCACGGGTAATTACTGTATTTATTTCTTGCGGAAGAGAGCAAAGAACATAGCGTCTGTACCGTGCACGTGAGGCCACAGTTGAGCTGTGGTTTGTTCAGGATGCTTGTCGTTGGGCGCAAAAGATGGGTCTTTCTCCCCCGCCAACACCGAACCACCGTTCTCACCTGGCAGTGCAACCTCGCGAACAGCCGCGCCGGAATCCAGCAACTCTACCGTGCCATCACGCAAAATATCGTTCACAATATTCTGGGTCTCAGCCATATGCGGTGAGCAGGTAACATAAGCAATCAACCCGCCCGAGCGCGTCACCGACGCCGCAGCATCAAAAAGTTCTTTTTGAAGCGGTAGCAGATCCGCGATGTCTCGCGGAGTCTTACGCCAGCGAGCCTCCGGACGACGGCGCAAAGCCCCCAGACCGGAGCAGGGGACATCAACCATTACACGATCAAATCGCGGATTAGCCTCCATACCTGCCGGCCGGTTCTTGCTATCAGCAACAGTTTTTTGAATCTGACGCCCATCACCGGTTACCACCGTGTAGCTATTCTCGGGCAGCGGACGCAAGGATGCGCTCACCAGCTTGGCGCGGTGAGCCGACGACTCATTTGCAACCAGCTGAGCCCCTCGCTGAGCACCCAAAGCACCCAGAAGAGCCGCTTTACCACCGGGGCCAGCACACAGATCAAGCCAGTTGTGGTCAGAGCCCTCTATCGGTGCCTCGGCAAGAGCCCGGGCAACCAGCTGCGAGCCAACGTCTTGGGCACGCACCGTGCCCTCACGCACGGATTCAAGCCTGCCCAGATCTCCGGCTGAGTACAGTGCCGAACCTTCTACCAGTTCCCCATCAACCGCACCCTTATCCCGTGCTTCATCTAGCGAGCCGAGTCCAGGTAGCTCCACCAAATTGACAATGGGGGCAAGATTATCGGCATCAAGTAGAGCTTCAATCTCTTGGGGAGAATGTCCGTGGGCTGCCAGTGCCTGACGGAAAGCACGTACCACCCATACCGGATGCGATTTGGTCAGCGCCATCTTCTGCAAATCATCAGTTGCTTCAGATTGAATGAGTTCACGCCACTCATCAGGGTTTCGCTCTGAGACTCGACGCAAAACCGCGTTGATAAAACTCGCCGGACCAGCACCAATCACACCGCGTGCCAAACCAACGGTCTGATTGAGAGCCGCGTGAGAAGGCACGCGCATTGCCACCAACTGGTGGGTGCCCAGACGCAAAGCGGTCAAAATTTTCTGATCAATTTTATCGAGCGGGCGATCAACACAGTGCTTGAGAATGGAATCGTAATACCCCTGATTACGTAGGGTTCCATAGGTTAGCTCCGTTGCAAAACCGGCATCACGATGATCTAAACGGTGCGCACGAATCGACTTAGGCATCACCAGGTTCGCATACGAATCCTCAGTCGCCACGGCCTGCATCACTTCAAAAGCTACAAGGCGGGCAGCATCTGCATCGCGAACGCGCGCGCTGGGAGCCGCCGACGAAAAGTCACGCTCGTGGGACTTCTTACGGTTACGTTCGTGCCCCTTCGCGTTACGACGCGAAGTATCTTCTGAGCGCCGACGCTCACCCTTGTTCTGGCGCGGGGAATGCACATCCGACGAATTACGGCGGGGTTTATAGCCCTGTTCTGCACCTGTGCGACGCTCTTGACCACGGTTAGCACCTGATCGTCCCTGACCAGCACGGTTCATTCCCGAACGATTGCCACCGCGCTGCCCTCCACGAGCACCACCTGAGTTATTTCCGCGGTTATTTGAACCGCGTCCTGCATTAAATCCGCTCATGCCAGCACAACTTTCTGTTCAGTAAGAGCTGAGCCGAGACCTCGCGCCCAGTCCGTGGCGTTCATCATTTTCTTGCCTGCAGGCTGTACCTGGCTTAGCTCCAGAGCACCATCACCGCAGGTCACAACACACTTTTTTGCAATGAGTTGCACTGTACCGGGCAAAGTACCTGAAATATCTGCATCGGTTGGTGCCACCATTGCCAGCTTCAAACGCGCATCGTTATATTCACACCAAGCACCGGGTTCGGGCGTTACTCCGCGCACCTGAGCCAAAATCTCTTGGGCAGATTTTGTCCAGTCGATCTTGCCATCGGCAAGGGTTAGTTTTGCAGCACGGGTAGGCTCGCCCTCCTGGGCTTGCCCGCTGTCTCCGGTTGCAATACGATCAAAGGTCTGCGCCAGTAGCGCACCGCCGGTCGATGCCAAACGCATCAAAATATCCCCGGCAGTATCGTCCTTACCCACCCGAGTAGATTCGCTCAGGAACACCGGGCCGCTATCAAGACCGGCCTCAATCAGAAAGGTGTTAGAAAAAATCTCAGTTTCGCCCGCCATCAACGCTCGCTGAACAGGCGCCGCTCCGCGCCAGAGCGGAAGTTGCGAGAAGTGCAGGTTAATCCAGCCGTGGGGCAATAAGTCCAATGCAGATTGCGGCAAAATTGCCCCGTAGGCAACGACAGCCGCGATATCGGCGTTCAGAGCCTTAACTGCCGATGCGGTCTCCTCAGACCACTTGTTTGCTTTGACGATGGGCAAACCCAGCTCGGACGCCCGAGCCGCTACCGGTGAAGGCGTCAACACGCGTTTGCGCCCTACCGGTGCGTCCTCGCGGGTGAGAACGCCAACCACCTCGTAACCTGCTTCAATCAAACCGTTCAGCGGTGCTACAGCAATCTCAGGGGTACCTGCGTACAAAACTTTGAAAGACATTATTTCGCCTGCCCAAAAGAACCGAAAGAACCAAACGATGCACCGCGTGCGGCAGAATTGTTCTGGTTACTAAAGGATGCCCCACCAAAACCCGACGACACGTGGCTTGCGCGTTCACCCTGCACCGAGGCAGCTACGGAGTCATAGTTTGCATTGCGGATTGCGCGCATAATGCGTTTTTTATCGTCACCCACCACGCGGTCGATGAACATCTTGCCGTACAGGTGATCCGTCTCGTGCTGAAGCATACGAGCAAAGAGTCCCTCGCCCTCAATTTCAAGAGGATTACCGAACATATCAACGCCAGTTACTTTGGCCCAGTTTTTACGGGGCGTATCTGAACTAAGCCCGGGGACAGATAAGCAACCCTCGCCGCCTTCTTGCGGCTCTTCGCCCACCTCAAGCACAGGGTTAATAACGTGACCTTCGCGTCCGTCGATGTTACCGTACGTAAAAATCCGCTTGGAAATACCCACCTGGGGTCCTGCCAAACCAACACCGTTAACGTCGTACATAGTCTCGAGCATGTCCGCTACGAGCTCTTGCAGCGCCTCATCAAACACGGTGATGTCATCGCACACCGTGCGTAGCACGGGATCGCCCACAGTTCGAATGGTCAAAATCGCCATAGGTAGTTCTACGTTCTTTCTCGTGAAGTCATGGTCTTAGTTCTAGTGTACGCAATCCACAATCCGTACCGGGGCTTGTTCTTCCGCCCTAAAAATCAAATTAATCAACGGGCACGGAGCTATCTGAGGTTTCATCCGTTGGTGGTTGAGAATCAGGAGTTAATGGACTTGCACTATCTAGAGCCAGTTTTTCTAATGAAGGTGCACCTTCTGCCTCAGGCACAGGTTCAATTGCTTGTGCGGGATCAACCGTCGGAGGCGCTGATAACAGGTGTGCCGGTGGTGGTACGACCGGCATCAGATGATCTCCCGTTTCTTCATCTAAGGTCCTATTGATTTCCCACACGCGTCGCAGGGCACAAAATTTTCGCCAGTTCTCTTTCAAGACGCTGGGGTTGGCCTGTTGCGGAAGCACTTGAGTCTCGCCCACCGCAACGCCCATGAGAATAGGTGCCTCACTGTATTGCCAGGGTTGCCACGTTCCTGTTTCCGCATCCACAAGCGCTTCTTCAGCTTTCACCCCGGCAACCAACTGCATCACAACTTTGTTATCCAAAGGTTTGACGCGACCGCGTTTATCGGTTCCCTTAGTTTTGTAATCGATAATGCACACGCGTCCTGCGATTTCAGCAACGAGGTCTAAGGTGCCAGCGTAGCCCACAGTCTCGTTCCACACGGTGACTTCGGCAGCCAGCGGACGAGGACGCCACGCATCCCACCATTCATCAAGACGGTCCGCGTATGCTTGCTCACCGTGCTGCAACAGTTCTTCGCGAGTACGTTCCAGCTCGTGGTCTTTACCCATGGCACGAAGAGCAATGTTCTCAGCGTAGTTATGGACGCGGTCGCCACGGGCAGCTGCTTGATCACGATACCGTTCTGAAGCGGACGCGGCATCACGAATAATCGCGAACTTCATCCCGTTAGAGTGCATGGGGCGTGATGCTCTTGCATCTTCAAGAACCGCTTTTGCCGCCATATAACCGTGCCAGCCCGATAGGTCGCTAGCCTGTTGACTGATAACCGTGGTGATAGACGGTACAAGCAACTCACCGCCAATTTCGCGTGCGTACATACGCCCAAAATCAGTTGAAGTTGCTAAGCGTGGGTCAGTCACCGGTGATTTTCCTACCTACTGTGTTGAGACCATCACGGGTCTATACGAACGATACCTTGTAGAGACATTCGGAATGCTAACGCGGAATCCGTGGAGGCTGAGTTAATGGGCGGTTACAGCCATTTATCTAGCTGAAAGTAAGCACAAAATTTTAGTGTACTCCCGCTTTCAAAGAGCGGTCAAAGAAGGCAAGGTGCATAAAACAAAAGTCCCAGCATCACCGACGTGATGCTGAGACTTTTTGTGGAGGTGAGGACGGGACTCGAACCCGCGTACACGGTTTTGCAGACCGTTGCCTAACCACTCGACCAATCCACCATGGGTTAACCCCCAAAGTACCCAAAAAGTACTTGGAGCGGATGACGAGACTCGAACTCGCGACCCTCACCTTGGCAAGGTGATGCGCTACCAACTGCGCTACATCCGCACACGCAACTTGATGTCGCCGTTGCCGGTCTGGCATCTCTGTGTTACGCGAGAGTAAACATTATCCGCACGGCGCTTAATGGCCAAATCGAAAGGTCAACCGCCGTTTCGCGTCGCCCTTCTTTATGACGGGCACCGGATAGTTTGCGCTGTGCGGGCCTAGGTGGGGTCTCAAGGTGGATCGGCAAGCGCCTTGGGCGGACGCTTTCGCTGGGAGCTTCGCGGCGCATCTGGTGGAACGCGCTTGAAGCAGTCGATCACCAGCGGATTCGTCGCTAGCCTTTGTGGCGGTGTAGAGTTTCCTCGCAGCACAAGGTCCTATGGCTCAGTGGAAGAGCGTTCCGTTCACACCGGAAAGGTCGCTGGTTCGATCCCAGCTAGGACCACTTCTTTAGCCCCTGCTTGCAGGGGTTTTATTCATTTTTAGGGTTAAAAAACACGCGTTTACAG
>JBHWPN010000113.1:0-10655 GCA_043424895.1 Rothia sp. (in: high G+C Gram-positive bacteria)
GCTTTCATGAAGGCTTCGAGCCGGTTCAGAAAATAACTGTTTGCCCCAGTAGCACCCCGGTTATTTCAACCTACCCAGCATATAAAAAATCCCGTTGTCCCCTCTTATATAAAGGGGGCAACGGGATGTTGCTAAGAGGCTAAACTAGCGAACTTAAGCGGTAACCTCGCCTGCAGTTTCTGATGCGTTTGTGTTTTCTACAAACTTGGGAGCGCGGTTTGAGATTGCCTCGGGGAACACAGCGGGAGGGGTTCCGAATGCCTTTTCAACCTCTGCTACAACCTTCTTTCCAAGAGCAAGGTTAGCGCCACCGCCAACCACTGCGCCGATACCGAAAGGTAATGCACGGCCGAGCAAAGCACCGGACTGCTTGGTCAAGAAACGCTTGATGAACATGTTGCGGATGGTGCGTTCAACGCTGAACAACTTGCCGTCGTCCTTGCTGCCCTTGCCCATCATCATGCCCCACTTATTAGTGATGCCGCTGGACTTGGTGCTCTGCGCCAGCATGGAGCTCATGAGGTTTGAACCGTCTTCGCCCAGCATGAGAGCCATAACCATCATGCGTCCCTTTTCGGGATCGTCCACGTGCACGCCGTGCAGCTCCGCCATTGCCTGTGCGTAGATTGCGGTGCGCTCAAGGTAACCGCCCACTGCAAGGAATGACAGACCTACTGAGGTTGCAGTACCGATACCGGGAACAAATGCTGATGCGCCGACAGCGCCACCGCCAACGGTGATATCGCGCAGGTAGGTCTTCTCTAGACGCTCAGCGATCTGCGCGGGGGTTTCGTTGGGGTATTTTTCGTGAAGTTTCTTCACCATGCCGATAACGAGCGGACGCTGCAGACGCAATACGTTATCGAGAACCTTGGTCACAGCCGGCTTGGGCTGACCGTTTTCATCAAAAGCATTTTTTGCATCAAAAAATTTGTTAAACATACTTACCAGTGAACCACTTTCTTGCTCATAAGCTACAGGTTACGCGTTCAGTGTACGCCAACAGCGCAGTGAAACTATTACTTCTTAGACGGTGGAAACCCTGTTTGTGTCACTTTATGTAGAAAATTTTTTGTCCGGAGAAGACCACCCCCATATGCAGCTTGACGAGCCGGTGCACGAAGAAAACATCCGTTGTCCAACCGCTGCGTGCTGTGAGTATTAGTTCTCTCTAGAAGGTATGTAGCGCAAGTTGCTCATCATGAACGAGCACGCTTTTAGAATGTTCGAATGCCCTCACGACTATAGTGCGCGCCGTGCCCGCTTTCAGTATCGGTGAGCGTCATACCGTTCTCTTCACTGTGTAAGGTGAACTGCCCGTAATAGACGGTGGTTCCGTAGGGAATTGTTTGGCCGCGGTACTGGCTGAGGGTGGCAACGGGCGCCTGAGATGAGCCGGTATCGTAGACTTTGCCTGCTGAGTCAACGGCATACGACCAGCCGTTGACTCTCACAGTATTAGAATTTGTAATTTTTTGCAGGGCGGCTTCACCCAGTGAAAGTACGCCGCACTGCGCGCGATCATCATAGAATTCGCATGCAATGTTTCCGGTGGGGCTCAGTGCTGTTGCGACCTTGATTCCCCCGTATTCTTGGGTACTCAGTTCACGTGCTCCGGCAGGAATTCCCGCTGCCCTTTCACCGCTTGTATTCGTTCCGTTCGGTGCGTTAGTAGGACGCGTCTGCCCCGGTTTGGTGGGTGCCGGGCTAGCTGGAATATTGGTTTCAGTTACCGTGGGCTTTTTAACGGTGAGGCTGGGTGTGGGTGTGGGGCTAGCACTTGGGCTCGCGCTGGCCGATGAGGATGCTGATGCGGAAGGGCTTGCTGCGCTGGTGGTTACGGCACTACTGACTGGCGCTGAGGAGGGCGGCGCATCCGGCACGGGGGCCGTTTCTTCGGCACTACCGCAGGCGGTTACAAGAGCAAGTAGAGACAGTACGGTCAAAGAATGGAAGAAGCGCTTCATGTTTCGATTTTACGGTGAGCACTCTTTTTTTCGCGGACCTAGGAGCGTAAATCCTCGAGTAAATCCTGTACTTCGTGAGTATCTAGCACAGCGGCAGGATGCGGTCCCGCGCCGAGCAAGCGAGCGCGTAGTTCATCGGTGAGGGCCCGGTTGGTTGCTACTAAAACCAGGTTTCCAGCGTGGTGTCCGCTCATCATGTTAGTAGGAGCAAGGCACCACACGTGCTCGTAGACATCCAGCAGCGACTGAGCTTGCGCGGTGAAAAAGCTCAGCCCTGCGTCATCACCAACATTGACGATCAGGGCACCGCCTGGCGCCAGGATATCTTTGAGCTCCCTGTAATAGGACTGTTCTGCCAGGTGTTCCGGGGCACTCCACCCCGAGAAGATATCGAGAATAATCGCGTCTATTTTTTCGGCTCCTACCTGCTGCGGCAAATCAGCGGTGGCAGCACGCGCATCGTCAATAACCACCCGGCAATGAGTACCTGCTGGTAAGGGTAGGTATTCCATGACGAGGGAGGGTAGCTCGCGCTCAATATCCACAGCAACCTGAGCAGAGCCAGGACGCGTGGCTTGAATGTACCGCACGAGAGTAAAAGCTCCGGCGCCCAAATGCGCTGCAGTGATCTTATCCCCGGCAGGAGCCAGAGTATCAATCACGTTCCCGATGCGCCGCAGGTACTCATAAAAGATGTAAGAAGGCTCGTTCAGATCAACGTGAGATTGTTCAGCTCCCCCGATTTCAAGCACGTAACCGGCATCGCTAAAACCATCGGGCACAATGCGAGCGCTTGCCCCGGAGACAGAGAGCTGGACGGTCTTTGAAAATTCGCTCACGGGCGTCCTTTCATCGTGGCACAACGGGTTAGGGAAGGTTTTGGTAATGCTCGCCGCGGTACATGCTGACGGGTTCAAGCTGGAAGGTGGAATGCTTGATGCTGATTTCAAAGTGTTCAGCAACGCAGTGGTGTAAGTCTTTAAGGATTTCTACGGAGTGCCCATCGTGAAAACAGGTGTCATCGAGAATAACGTGCGCGGTGAGTACCGGTAGATCCGATGAAATCTGACTTACGTGTAAATCGTGCACTTCAATCACGTGCTCGTTTTTACTTTCAATGTGGGCTTTGAGCGCGTTGACGTCAATACAGGCGGGCGTATTTTCCATCAGAACGCTGGCTGTTTCGCGAAAGAGCTTGAGGGTGCGGGGAATAATTAGAGCACCGATAAAAAGCGCGAGCAGAGTGTCGATAAAGCTCCAGCCGGTATACCGCAAAACTAACGCCCCGATAATGACAGCAACCGAGCCCAGTGCATCGTTGGCAACTTCAAGAAAGGCCGCGCGCATATTAAAGTTCGTGCGGTCGCCACCGAGCAAAATAATGAGCATCAGCACATTGCCCACCAGACCAATAATGCCAAAAACTAATAAATCGTCACCCGGAATCTCGGGAGTGCTAAAGAGCCGTTGCACCGCCTCGATCAGCACGAACACGCCCACCGCTAGCAGGGCAGCGGACTGGAAGATAGCGGCGAGCACCTCGATGCGCTTCCAGCCCCATGTGCGACGCGGGTTAGCAGGTCTGCGCGAAAGTACGGCTGCCACCAGCGCAATCACTAGCCCGAGCGAATCCGTAAAAACGTGCACGGTATCAACAAGTAGCGCAAGCGAACCCGTCACCAATGCGCCGATACACTGAGCTACCAGCACCGCCACTGCAATGCCGCATGCAAACGCTAAACGCGGCAGATTATTAGTGCTGTGTGAGTGGTCGTGACCAGAGTGCGAATGCCCTGCGTGGCTGTGTCCCATCGAATGCGCGGTCTTTTCTTAGTAGGTGCCAAATCCTTTGTATGAACCGGTGGGCTGGGTAATCTCAGCATCTACGTTCTCAACGTGACCGGCAGTATTACCCGATTCGAAGATGGTCTGTAGCTTTTCACACGATTCGCGAGAACCCTGCGCTACCACCTCGACATCACCGTCATCAAGATTCTTAGCGTACCCTACAAGGCCCAGAGTCTTTGCCTCGCCCGCAGTCCACCAGCGGAATCCAACGCCCTGCACGCGTCCTGAGATAACCGCATTGAGCTGCGCTTCGCAGGGTCCCGGTTCTACTTTTTCGCCGTTGAACATATCAAAAAATCCCATCTTTTCTCCCTGGAATGATAAAGAACGCGCGGTACATATGCGTCTATCGCAAGTGTACCGCGCGTTCTAAACTACCTGCCACGTAAATTTACTGAAGACTGGTGGTTTCAGGAGCAGTGGATAATGCTTCGGTAATATCGGTCTCGCCGCTACCAAACGCGATTGCCTTACCAATGGTGGTGGAGTCATTGACTGCAGCTACGATTGTGGCTGCAACGGTAGCGCGAGGAGTCTTCATCTGCTCCTCACTCAAATCGTGCCCAATACTCAAACCGCCGGCAGGACCCTCTGCCAAGTGTCCCGGACCCAAAATGGTGAAATCCAATGAGCTCTCACGCAGATGATCATCGGCATCCGCCTTGGACTGTGCGTAGGGGTAGAAAGAATCGTCCTCGGGAATACCGTGGTTCTGGCCAGCTCCGTTGTACGAGACCATAATGTAGCGCTTAGCGCCGGCTACCTGAGCCGCGTCCATGGAGCGGATAGCGGCATCGCGGTCTACAGCGTAAGTACGCTCGGGATCGCCGCCACCTGCACCTGCGCTCCACACAACGGTGTCGATATTGCGCTCGGTCAGTAACTCACTGATGTCATCAGTACTTAGCTGCTGAATATCAGCAACGATGGCATTCGCACCTGTCTTCTCAACCTCTGTGCGATGCTCGGGGTTGCGGATAACCGCGTGTACCTCGTGACCAGCCTCAACGAGCAGGGGCTCTGCCAACAAAGCAACTTTTCCATGACCACCGATAATGACAATACGATTCATGATCTTTTCCTTTCAGATCTACTGACAATCGTGATTAGTTTTCGCGCGCTATCGAAGAAGACTCCCCTACCGCGCAGCGTCCTACCCGGGTGAAAAACGGGAAAGCTCTAGTAACCGAGCTTTGCGTTCTCTAGCACCGGTAGTTTTTGGTGAGCTTCTTCAACCAGATCTAGGTCGAGTTCTACCAGGCGAAGATCGGGGGATTGTCCGAGTTCAACAAGTTCACGCCCAAAGGGATCAATGACGCGGCTGCGGCCAATGCCCAAAGGTGCCGGTGATTCATCGGGGTCAGCCCCAACGGTCAACGGATGCGCCTGTCCCACCGCCACTACATAGCTATTAGAATCCAGTGCGCGGGCGGTGGTCAGTGCACGCCACTGCTCCACTTTGCCGCTGCCTTCTCCCCAAGACGCGATAACTAGCATCACCTGCGCGCCGGCACGCGAGTATTCGGCGTAGAGCTTAGGAAAGCGTACGTCATAACAAACAGTCAGCCCCAGCTGAACGCCTGCAACTTCGCCCAAAACCAGTTCATCGCCTGCAGCTACATTCTCAGATTCTTCAAAACCATAGGCATCAAAAAGGTGCATCTTGTTGTAGATTTTTTCGCTGCCATCAGGGTAAGCCAGCAAAAGTTGGTTATAGACGCGCTCACCTGCAGTTTTGAAACCGCCAGCTACAACTGCAATGTTGTGCTGCTGAGCCACATCTTTAACAGCCTTCTCCCACTCATCTTGGTGAGCAGCAGTCTCTTCAGGCAGGGGACCTTCAAAGCTCAGCATCGAGGCCTCAGGAAACACCACTAAATTAGCATCGTATTTAGCTGCCTTAGCAACATTTTCTCGCAGAAGTTCAATGTTATGCGCAACGTCTCGAGTACTCGAGATCTGGGCGAGGGCGATTCGCATGGGCGGACCTTTCTGGGCAGGCATACGATAAAACAAGAGATATAAGATGGTGGGTGAAGATAGCCCCGCGCCGAGTGACCTCAACTCGATACTATCTACACTTAGTACTTGATATTTACTCTACTCGCTTAGGTAAAACAACGTCCACGCATTACGTGAATAAGCGGTTACACATCGAAAGGAACGCAAGGCCATGAGCAAAGACCCCCGTGACCGCTTAACTCGAGCCTTCTTCCCCGGTGGTTCAGAACCAGACCCCCGCTTTACCCTCGCTAATGAACGCACCTTTTTAGCGTGGATTCGCACCGCGCTTGCTTTTTTAGCCGGTGGTCTTGCCGCCTATGCCTTCGCTGGAACATCCGGGTCTGATGCGAACACCTGGCGGGCAGTATCAGTGTTAATGCCTGCCACCGCTGCCTTTCTTACCATTCTTGCCATTCTCCGCTGGGTACGAGTAGAACGAGCCCTGCGAAACTCGCGTCCGCTACCTGCACCTCTTGCCGCTCCCCTGCTCATTTTCGTGATTTTTGCGCTCGCCGCAATCACTATCAGCCTAGACATTTTCTAAAAGACATGGCACGTCTGTTCTCGCGCACATCGCGCACACCCCATCACTCAGATGCCGGGTTACAGCCCGAACGTACGTCTTTGTCATGGACGCGCACCTGCCTGTCGCTGTTTATTCTCATCCTCGTGCAACTGCGTTTTGGTCATTTCTCGCTACCCGTAACCCTGCTGCTATTTGGGCTAGTTACGGTGCTGTTCTCAACGGCAACTGCGCGTTACGAACGGCAAACCCGCGGAATCCTCCACGAGAATTATCCGCCCAATACCCTTGCCGTCTTAGGGCTGGGAGTAGTCGTTCTTCTGGCAAGTCTCACGCTGATCTTTCAAGCGTTTTAGCCATATAAATCCCTAAAGCGCAGATGGCGGATGCTTGTTCCTGTTTTGAAGATAGGAACAAGCATCCGCCACCGCGAAAGTTATTTTCGAACCCGTTAGATACCGGCCGCCTGTTTGAACGCTGAAATCATATCGTCCTTAGACGTTGATGACTCCACACCTTCTACTACCTTGCCGCCCACGACCCACTGCGGGGTGCCGCGCACACCGGCGTTGCGTCCGGCGTCGATATCTTGCTGAATAATCTGCTTGGCCTCATCGCTATTGGCATCCGTGCGGAATTTCTCTAGATCAAGACCGAGTTCTTGGGCGTACCCTTCAAAGATTTTGACGGCTTCTTCCTGCGACTTTTCTGCCCAGTCCTGCTGAGTCGTAAAAATCTTCTCGCCCATCTCCACATGCTTGCCCTGAATTTCTGCGGCTTCTACCGCCTGTGCAGCGGGCACGGCATTGGCATGCATGGGCAGCGGAAAGTTCTTGACCGTCACGTTCATAACGCCATCAAGTTCTTGTGCCACCTGCATGTAAGTGGGATCTGCCTTAGCGCAGTAGGGGCACTGAAAATCACTGAACAGGGTGACGGTGGGGTTCTGCGATTTTGAGTTCAAATGAAACCCATCAGAACTACGGGTGTACACGCCCTCGCCGGTAGGACGCGGCGCAGAAGATTCAGAGTTTTGGGTGCTAGGTGCGCTCTGCTGCGTATTCTGGGCACCACATGCGGCAAGAACTACAGCGCTTAGGGCCGCTCCCGCGGTGAAAAAGCTACGGCGGCTTATCATCGAAGAACTCATCAGAAGATTCCTTTACAAGTCTCGGGAAACTCATTCTTACATGAGGCTATACAGCATGAACTAGGTGGCTAAAACTAGCCTTTTGTCGGTGCCCACCCTCAATAAGCTTCGTTGAACAGTTGAGAATAAAAGTCCGTGTACGCCCATCGTTGCACAGTTTTATTGCGCATCTAGAAGGTTTTAATGACCAAAACTCGAGGTCGTGTCTTAGAGGTTTGGACTTTGTTGCGCCCAGCTTGTAGCGCTCATAAACCCCAACTGGCACGAGCGCCACGGAATCTGATAAAGTGACACCGTTCGCGTAAGCGTTCGCCTCCATAGCTCAGGGGTAGAGCATTTCCCACGTAAAGAAAAGGTCGTCGGTTCAACTCCGACTGGGGGCTCAGATCAAAAGCTCGGTTTCACATATGAAACCGAGCTTTTTTCATTAGCTGGGCAGGGGTTTTTACTTCAGTAGCTTGCACCCCACTACACTAGAAATATGCTCAAGGACTACTTCGGATTAGGGCGCAATACCGGTTCCACCATCACCCCGCGCTTTCTCATGCTGTTTCTTACCGTGTTCATTCCCATGAGCGCGCTATGGCTTTTCTACCGCTGGATTTTTAACAATTCAGCCTCGATAATCGCGATGCTGGTTATTTCTGTGTGCACCTCATGGATTATTGCCTACCTCATCGGGTACGGCAAAGACACTCACACTCGCGACTAACTTTTACTTTTACCGCGTATAAAAAGGGACGCGCCCGCCCACTTTCTCTTGTCGAAAGTAGGCGAGCGCGTCCTCTAAGTTTTTGGCGATTCTAGCTACGCCATAGACCGTAGGTCTTAGCCAGCTGAGAGACCTTCTTAGCGCGAGCAAGACGCGGTAAGTAAGAGCCGTCCTTGGGCATGGCGTCGCCGTCCTGCTTCTGCAGAAGATCACGCGCCCACTGAATTTCATCTTCACTCGGTGCCAAAGACACGTTGATGGTATCTACTTGGGCGGGATCGAGGGTGAGCTTACCAGTCATGCCGGCAGCCGAAGTAATTGAGCAATCCTTCACCAGCTCTACACCGTGCTTGCCAACGGAAGGACCATCGATCGGGCCGGGCAGCTCGCCGACACGAGAAGCCAGCACCAGTTGCGAGCGCACATATGCCAGCGAAAGAGCATCGGCTGCCATACCGGTGTCTTTACGGAAGTCACCGATACCAAAAGCCAAGCGGAAAACACCGGGTGCGCGCGCGATATCGACCGCGTTCACAATGCCAATAGCAGATTCAATGAGTGCAATAATCGGGGTGCCGGGAGGAAGCATCATGGCGGTGCGGGTTACCATCGCAGCGTCCTCAACCTCAGCCAGCATTACTCCGCGCAAGCCCTTAGCTTTGGGGAGTTCTTCAACGTCTTTGTGCCATTCGTCAGTACCGAACTTGTTGATGCGTACCCACGCCTCAACACCGTTATTCAGCCAGTGCATCACGCGTTCGCGTGCCTCGGTCTTCTGGTCGGCGGGAGTGCCGTCCTCGAGGTCAATCAAAATAGAGTCTGCTTCAGATTCAAGGGCAGCTGCCAAGCGTTCTTCATCGGCGACTGCGGTAATCAGCATCCATGAACGTGAGAGTCGGGCGGGAAGAGAAGCTGCGCGTTCGTTGCGGTGAAAAGTAACCATTATGCACCTGAGTAGTTAGTTAATGTATGAAATACCTTTAAGCATAGTGGGTGCATGTAAACATGCGTAGACGCTAGGTCACATGCTCGGGCAAAACTTTACCCAGAACGCGATGAGGTGACCACGAAACTCCCACAAACGGTGAGTTTTCGGGCTGTTTTTGGGAGTTTGATGGTCACCGTGGGAGTTTGATGGTTACTTGTTGACGGTGAGCTTGCCATCTGCCATCACCGCTACACGGTCGGCGGTCTCTGCGAACTCAACATCGTGCGTCACCATGATGGACGCTAAGTTGAACTCGCGCGTCACTCGTTGCAAAAGTTCCACAATAGCCACCGAACGCTCGTGATCCAGCGCGCTGGTAGGCTCATCTGCCAGCAGGACGCGCGGGTTTCCCATGAGCGCGCGGGCTATATTGACGCGTTGGCGCTGACCGCCCGATAGCTGGTGCACCCGCCTACTAGCTGCACCTTCAAGCCCCACCAGATCCAACAGTTCCTCAGCGCGTCCCCGCGATGCTTTAAGCTCCTTGCCGCGCTTACCGCGAATGTGCTCAGCAAGAACCAGTTGCTCCACAGCGGTTAAGGACGCAATCAGATTGGGTTGCTGAAAGATAATGCCAATTTCATCGCGGCGCAAGGCTGCCAGCTGTTTGTCGTTGAAGCCCGTGATGTCGCGTCCGCCAACGAAAACGGTGCCTGATGTTGGGGTAATCAGTGCTGATGAGACCGACAGCATGGATGATTTACCAGAACCGGACTGACCAATGAGCGCAGTCAAGGTGCCCTGTTCGGCGGTGAAATTGACCCCATCGAGCGCGCGCACGGTGGTGGGGTGACCGGATGCGTCTACGCCGTCCGGGTACTCGAGGGTGACCTCGCGCAGTTCAAGGGCAGGAGTGAACTGGTTTTCAAAAGTATTCATCGCACCGGTAGCGATGCGTTCTGATGCTGAAATGCTCATGATGTTTTCCTCAAAATCTAAACTGTTGCTTGAAAATCACTGGGACTTATTCTCAAACCATGTGGTGAGTTATATGTAGTTGTCGACAGCTGGCACCGGGTCTGGCGTGAATCACGCGCGAGCGCCCAGCGCGAGCTCGTGAGAGGGACTGCTGTCGACTACTGCATCTAGCGAATATGCCAGCTGATGTTAGAGCCGTCCCCTGCTAGTTGCCACCCAGCGCGATCATTGGGTCTATCTTTGAGACCCTGCGCACCGCAATGAAGGCCCCGGCAATGCCTAGCACCCAGATACCGAGTGCGGGGCCTGCGATCGTCAGTGCCTCTAGCTGGAAGGGAACAACACCAGCGGCCAGGGTGCCGAGTGCCCAGCCGACCAATGCACCAATTAGTGCGCCAACTGCCAGAACGACAGCTGCCTGGAAAATCGCGTCCTTCACCAGGTATTTTGCGGATGCCCCGAGTGCTCGCATTACTGCGATATCGCGGGTGCGCTGAATAGTCCAGACAGTTAAGAATGAGATGGTCACTAACGCGGAGATTCCG
>JBHWPN010000114.1:0-10661 GCA_043424895.1 Rothia sp. (in: high G+C Gram-positive bacteria)
ATCGACCGGTTGGAGTGAAAAATCGCGGAAGTCTACTACTAATGCCTGACCGGGAATAGAACGCAAGGACGCGGTTTGATCTAACCCACCGGTTTGAGCGCCAGCAACTTTGTTTTCGGCGCGGATGCACACCTGGGCTAAGCGGGCACGCAGCTGCTGATGTTCTTCGGTGAGAGTAGAAGGCAAGACTGTATCAGCGGTATCTCGCAAGGAATGTGAAAGATCCAGCAGAGCAAGCACGGTGGAACACTCGATAGCTGCAGACGATGAAAGACCGCCACCCACAGGCACAGCGGAGTCAATCATAAGATCAGCCCCGAAAGATTCTGGAAGAGTAATATCTTCACCGTATTCTTGGTTCATAGACCATGCCACACCTGCAACGTAGGTGAACCAACCTTTGAGCGTTCCCGGACAAATATCACGAATAACAACGGTGCGTTCATCATGGGGCATCTGAAGTGACTGGGCGCGTAAGACCCCGTCCGTGCGGAGTTTACCCGCAACGTAAGTGCGGTAGGGTAGCGGCATTGGCATACAAGCGCCGCCAAGAAAATCAATGTACTCACCCAGCAGGTTCAAGCGTCCCGGAGCTGACCATACGCCATCGGGTTCCACTCCGTACTTTTCAACAAAAGCTACTCGTACGCGTTCTACGTGCGCGGCGTGGTCGGGCTGTTGTGCCCACTGAGCCTCAACGGTGATGGTCATGCAAGAACCTTTACTGCCTGTGAATAATCTGCTCTCTAGTGTATGCCCGTTGTGGGTGGCTTGAGTTTGCAAGGGCTCTAGATGTCTATCACGAAGCCGCTAATACTCAGCAAATAGCCAGGGGACTAAAGCGCGGCAAGCGTCCAGTCTCACCGCGGCGTATGGTGTACTCGACCTAAGAAGATATTCAGTGTACTAAAGAGAAGAGCGAATATGTCTCACGTAGATTTGAGCAAGGAACATCCAGCGGCTTATCAACAAGCTAGTGAAAGAAGCTGGACTTGATGAGCTTTTAGTAGAGCTGGTGAAGCTGCGCGTTTCGCAACTCAACGGATGCGCTTTCTGCCTGCGTATGCACACTCAGGACGCGCTGGCTAAGGGTGAAACCGCTGATCGTTTGGCAGTGTTGCCGGCATGGTGTGAGTCGCAGTACTTTACCGAACAAGAAAAAGCGGCTCTTGGCTTGGCTGAAGAAGTAACTCGTTTATCTGTCCCCGAGAATAAGAACTGGGATAACGGCTCGCTGAACGAGCAACAAATCTCGGCTGTCTCGTGGCTGGCTATTGTGATGAATACCTGGAACCGCATCGCAGTTCGTAGCCACTACCCCGTCGAGCCTGAGAACTAGAGCTGAAGAAACCCGCGCGCAACTGCAGATATCGCCTCGCAGTAGGACGCAGGTGGTTGGGGAGAAACCGTACCACCTGCGGCGGTGGCGCGGGTTTGTTCTTCTTCAATAAAACTCAGCATGGAATGAAGAAGAGTTTTCGCTGCTAACCCGGGTGCGGGTGCCTGTTCGCAGACGCGGGTGAGAGCCGATAAAAGCTCTAAGCGCTGAGGGTATAAAGCCACGGCAAGGCGTACTACCTCCGCACTTTCGCGGATATCTGCCAGTTGACTGTAGACGTGTACAGCAGTGACTTTCAGGGCTTCGTCGGTGGATAAATCCTGCGGAAAATCGATGGGGGTAAGCATTCTTGAGGCAAGGTGAGTCAGAAGCTCTTGCTTATTTTTGACGTGATAGTACAGTGCCCCCGGCGCCACGTTGAGTTCGGCTGCGAGACGGCGCATTGAAAGATCCGCTAACCCGTACTGGGTAAGCAGTGCAAAAGCGGTATCTAAGATTTTCTCGCGAGATAAAGCCACGAAAAATAATTCTAGTCGGTGAATGTAAAGATGGCAGCGGCGGCATCATCTGCTGATGCGACAGGGGACTGGTGGTGTACTTTTGGGCTAAAAGTGCACCACCAGTCCCCTCTTGCAATGAGCTCAGCAGGCGTAGAATATAAGCTATGTCTTTCACCGAATTAGCCGAACGAGTCACTGTTGCAGAACCCGCCACCCGCGAGGAGCTAGAAGGAATGCTCACCGCACCCGAGGCGCAAACTTTTTCGATGGTAGATGCCGCGTCCTCACTGCGCTACCGCTTCTTTCAGAACACCGTAAAGTTGGGAAATCTTGAGGGCAGCAGTGCAGGCTTTGAAGGTAAAGTGCTGGAAATTGCCCCGGACCTCACCAATGAAGACATCGCCGCTGATATTGCGCAGATTGCCGGTACCAAAGATGCGATTACCGTTGATTTCTTACAGCTTGAAGGTCACGACTCTGTGGCAGCGATGCGTGCGCTTCGCATCCTGGCAGCAACACGCATGGCGGCTCCTCGCGCCACAATCGTAGTGGGCGAAGGACGCGCCGATACCCTGCAATCTCTTCAACCGCTGGCACTTCACCTAGCAAACGCGCTTAATCTTGCCGATCGCTCCGCAGAAAACGGTGCTCTTGTTTTAGCTGATTTGACCATGATTGCAGATGGTCGTTTTAAAGTTCTCGGCGCTGAAAACCGCGACCTTCTCACCGAGCACAAAGAATTTATGAAAGCTCAAGGCTTTAATCTTCCTGACGTGAAACCCACCAGCGGAGGATGCGGCGGCAATTGCGCCTGCGGTTCTGGCGGTTGTGGCGCCTAGTGAGTATTCGCGCTCCTCGCACTCACGACCACCGCACTCGTCGGGTACTTGTTTTCCAGCAGGTGCCCGTCTTTGCGCGCGTCCAGATGCGTCAGCACTCTCGCGCTGTGGAGTCCGAAAACGATATTCCAACGCCCGGTTTTAAGGCTTTTATGATGGTCTTGCTCACCGGGTTTGTGAGCGGATTTATTTTTGGAGCGCTGATTACCGTTTATACGGGATTTTCGTGGGCGGTCAGTGGTGTGATTGGCCTGGTCGGGGCCCTTTCTTTGGGTGTTGGGTATGCTTTCGCCGGTCTGCTCGCTAAAACTTTCGAGGTTTTTGCGCCAAATACGACGCGCGTCGTTCCTCTGGTTCCCTTACAGCTCGTTTTGTCGGTAACTGGGGCTTTCCTGATTTCTTTGCTCGTACTTAGCGGCCTACCCTACGTTTATGTATTTTCTGGTGCGCTCTACTTTGCCCTGTGTTCATTAGGCATAACAATCCTGTGTCACCGCCGCTATTTTGAGACGCAAAAGAGCCCATTACTGTAAAAACACTGCACCCTATAGAGTTCGGCATCTTGTCGGGAGCTTGATATTGCGAGATCACTCATTCACACAGCGAGATACAAATACTTTCCGTGTGCACTAGTGCCTTAGACTGAAATCATGACTTCTCGCGCACCCGGTGTAAACGTTCCCATGTTCACTCGCCGCCACATTGTGGGTGGCTTTGCTTTGGGCGCAGGACTTATGGCTACAGGTGCGTGGCGCGAGAAAAATGCTTCAGCGAACCAGCTCACGCCCGAACAGGTTCTCTCAGCTAAACTCGATGAGCTCGCCCAAAAGTACGGGGCAGATGCCCTCTCGGTTTCAGCTTTTAACCACGTGACTAATCAGGGTTTTCAATACCGCCCTGAATACCGCGGTTATGAAGCAAGCATTGTGAAAGTGAGCGTTGCTCTTGCTGTGATGCGTTTGCAGTACGAGAAAAATGACCAGCTCACCGATGCGCAAAAACAGGCAATGAAAGCCAGCATTGAGCAAAGCGATAATGACGCTACCTCACAGCTCTTTGGCATGCTTGGCACTACCAACACTGAGCGCGCTGACTTTCTCAACGGTACCTACGAGAAAATGGGCGTCACAAATACCTCATCTAATGAGGGTTGGGGCAGCAACGAAACCAACACCGTGGATCAAGTACAGATAGCTCGCACGGTATATGGCGGGGCAGAATGGATCAAACCCGGGGACATCGAATATCTGCGTCAGCTCATGCAAGCCAAAGATGAATCACAAAGCTGGGGCGTAGGTGCGCTTACAGAGACCCGCAACGATGACCAAGAGATTCTATGTAAAAACGGCTGGCTGCCCGATACCGATAACCTCTGGAACCTCAACACCGTGGGCGTTGCTGTTTTGGACGCGGGATCATTTAGTCTGTGCGCGATGACTAAAGGATTTGAAGACCAAGTACAAGGTGAAAAACTTGTATCTGATGCTGTAACCGCCGTGGTGGAAGCCATGACAAACCAGAACGATAAAGTTCACTAAAGATTTTTATTGCAACGGTCTTGCACCGGGGCGCAAGGGGAACACATAACCGTGGAATATCTCATCATCCTCGTAGTCATTTTGTTGTCTACCGCTCTCATGGTGGGTGTTGGCGACCGCTTTAACCTTCCATGGCCCGTTTTACTTACCCTTCTTACGATGCTGAGCATTGTGGTTCCTGGTCTGCCCAGCCCGGAGATTGAGCCTGAAATCCTTTTACCTATTTTCTTACCACCCCTGCTGTGGGCGATTGGGCAACGCACCTCGTGGGGTTCACTGCGGCGCGAGTGGCGTAGCATCCTCGTTTATTCTGTGGCACTTACAGCAGTCTCTGCCCTGGTGGTGGCTGGATTTGCTTGGGCACTTATTCCAGGGATGGGATTTGCTGTAGCACTGGCGTTGGGTGCAGCGGTTGCTCCTCCCGACCCGGTAGCAGTAGAGGCTGTCGCCGAACCTGTCGGCATTCCGCGTCGCATCGTGAGTAAGTTGCAGACTGAGGGCATCTTTAACGACGCGGTTTCGCTGGTACTTTTTCAAGCAGCAATTTTGGCAATTACAGGGGAGCGAGATCTAGGCCCAGGGACTGTGCTGATCAGTTTTGCTTTTAGTGCAGTTGTCGCTGTGGGGCTTGGGCTTGGCGTGGGGTGGTTGGGCAGTAAAGTGCGCCGCATGATGCGAGATACCGTTGCGCGAAGCACCATTAGCCTGGTTATTCCGTTTGCTGTGTATATTCTTGCAGAGGAATTACACGCGTCAGGAGTTATCGCCGTGGTGATCGCGGCTATTCAGGTGGGCAGCTCGGTGGGTGATCTTACCGCTGAGGACCGCCTGACTGACAATGCGTTTTGGCGCGTCCTCGAACTGATGGTCACAGGCCTGGCATTTGGGCTGATAGGTCTTCAAGCAGGCGAAATCGTCTACCATACCGAAATTAATCTGTGGACGACTATCGGTACGGGTGTGATGATTTCGGCGGCCGCTATTCTCACGCGTTTTGCCTGGATGACTCTTATATGGCTCAGAGGATATTTACGAAAAGACAACCTTTCAACCCCGCGCACCTTTGCCGAAGTGTTGGTGATGACGTGGGCTGGTATGCGAGGGTTGGTGACGCTGGTGCTTGCCTTGACCCTTCCCCTGTCATTGGGTCAACTACGTGCTGAGGCCATCATTATGGTGGTCACCGTCTTGTTCTTTACCATGGTGTTCCCGGGTCTCACTTTGCCGAGCCTAGTAAAGATGCTGGATGTGGGAGTACAAGGCAATGATGCTGAAGCTCAAGAAAAAGAATTGCTAGACATAGCCCAAAAAGCATCTTTGATGGCTCTTCAAGAAACAGCGAATGTTTGTTCCCCTACTGAGTTTGAGAGGGTGCAACAAGTACTTGAGAAAATTTCTACCCGGTATAAGAGCATCCAAGAAGCGGATACTCAAACGCTTGAGGTTCGCAACAAAGAACTTGAAACAATCAACCGCGTGCGCCATCACGCATTGTTAGCCGCGCAGAGCGCAGTGATTGATCAGCGAAACTTCTATGAGTACGAAACGGTGCATAAGGTTTTGCATCAGCTGGACATGATGATTCAACTTGAAGAAGAACGCGAGTCCGGTCTGACCATGAACTTCTCACGCCCGGCAATTACTGCTCTTACTCAGCAGCCGGCGTTGAAAGAAACCATGACTGAAGACCAACATTTACTGACCAAACAGATGGATATTGCCACAGCACAAAAAAATTTGGATGAAGGTACCAGCTCAGTGCGGGCGTAAAGTATGTATTTAATGCGGTGCGGTGCGGTGAACCGGATACGCGAGGCTTCAGGTAATAGTCAAGAAGTTCTCAGAAATATGCATTACACTAAAAATCTATCGCTCGTTAGCATATTCTTAAATATACTGTTTACGACATATAAAGATTTTACCTGAACGCACTACGTGTGAAATTAAAGGAACAATGGATTTCAAAGAACTCTCACCGGCATTTTTAACTTCCCTCGCTGCGATTTTCGTTGGCGCAATTATGATCGGTGCAAGCTCAACTTTCATCACGGTGCTGGGCTGGATTTTATTACTTGCCGGTTTAGCGCTTAACGTCTTCTCTGCTGTGGTCTCCATTCAGCAGGCAAAAGGTACACCCCTTCCCTTCTTGCGTGAAGAACGTGAGCCGAAAGCACTCGTGCAGAGCGAAGAAGTCTCATTCGATGAAGACCCTGAACCTGACACTGAAAGCCAGCCCATTGTTACTGTCTCAGAAGATGATGAACAGGATAACTCCATCTTTAAATCTCGTCAGAAATCAGCAAGCGTACGCGCATAGGACGTTTCACCGATGAATACTAAATTTTTACTCTCTCCGGCGTATCTCGCATCCATCGCGGCGATGCTGGTAGGAGCGCTACTTTCTGGCACTCACTACATGGTGCTGGGCTGGATTATTTTTGTCGTTGGTCTAGCGCTCAATGCTATGTCTTTAGTGGTTCTTGCTAATCGCGAGAAACTTCACCGCGCTCAAGGCGTAGGTAGTGTGCCTGTTCAGCATCGAGTAGAAAAGTCGGGGGATGCTGCATCTACGCAGGCATCATCGATGGTTGCTCCCGCGACTCACCGCGGTACTATCACCGAAGATTCCCGCATCTTTCCCCGAAAATAAATTTTTTAAAGGTGAAGGCCGGTACATAAAAGTACCGGCCTTCACCTTTAAACGTAACTCTAACTAATAAGAGCCTCGCGGTAATGGGCGTCAATAGAATCAAAGATTCGCGAATAAATAGTTCCAAGGAACTCTATTTCACTTTCTGATAAATTGCCGCACACTAAATCATGAAGAGTGGCTCTGTGAATAGCCCGTGCCGTCTCAAAAAGTTCGCGTCCGGAGTCGGTGATATTAACGCCCGCACCGCGGCGGTCAGAATCAACGCTAACTTTCTTAACCCACCCTGATTTTGCGAGCGAATTGATTTGATAGGTCAGACGCGAGGGGGAAAGCTTGAGACTCTGAGCAAGGTGCCCCATGCGAACCATGTGTGTTGCTTGGGCTTCGGGGGACTCAGCGAGAATCTGGAGGACTTTGAAATCAACTAAGCGAATGCCTGCCTGTTGCTTTAAAGTCTTGTCGGTGACTAGCTGGAGGTAGTCATTAACCTCTGTGTAGTTTTGCCAGAGAGAGGGGGTTTTGCGATCGGCAGGGGGTGCTGATGATGCATCCATAGTTCCTCTAAAAACCTCCGAAGTAATGTGTGAGTCTGTGTGGTTGTAGCTAAATATAAACCATTTTTTATAGTTCGCGTAAATTAATATAAAAAATTCTCGGGTTCTAAAATAGAACCCGAGAATTTCATTTTTTAATTACTTTTAGTATTGTTCAGTAATTGCTCAAAAGGAATTACTTTTAGAGGCTCCAACCCGGGAGCTTTGCGTTCTTTAGCGATGCCGAAAAAGGAACCAGAATTAGCCCCGCCGGCATCATCAAAGCTAGGGTCCGAGAGGGTGTCATCAGATAGAGCTGCCGCCCGTTCATTCTCATTGACCGCCTCAGCAGCAGATGCTGGCCGCGGCGCGTTCGGCTCTGTTGCGCCCCCTAGCCACCTTATAAGCTGGGCAAATTCAGCGGCCGCCCTATCGATGCGGGGCTGCAAGTTGGCATCCGTCCCAAAGTCATCGGTTGCAGCAAACACGCCGGTCGGTGCTATATGCGCCTTGAGGTATGTAAACAAGGGACGCATCGCGGTATCAATCATCAATGAATGACGTGATGTCCCACCGGTTGCTGCCAGCAAAACAGCCTTACCTGCAAGCGATTCGTCTTCCACAAGATCCCAGAAAGATTTAAAGAGACCGGTATAAGAAGCCTTGAAAGTTGGGGTAACCACAATCAATGCGTCCGAGGCATAAACACTGTCTAAAGCATCGGTCAGTTTTCCCGCGGGAAAACCGGTCAAAAAGTGGTTGGTGATATCGGTGGCAATTGAGCGTAGATTAATGGTTTCTACCGTTGGGTGAACCCCTGATGCGGTGAGCGCCTGAACTGCGGCATCTGCGAGTTGCTCACCCAAGAGCGCGGTGGATGAGGGCTCGGAGAGACCTGCTGTCACCACTGTAATGCGTGGAGTTTTCATCATTATCTCCTGTGAAACGGGTGCATTTTCGCCAGCTAACTGTGCCAAAATGCACCCGTTTTTCAAAAAAATTTTCTTAAATTTCGGCTTACTGAGTACGACGCGTCTAATTACTGCTGGTTTTGAGCGGCGCGAGCTTGCTCAGCTAACTCTGCAGCACGAATACCGCCGGGGATAGGTTCCTTGCCCGCCTTCTTGCGTTCAATCAAGGACGCGTGAGTGGGAGCCTCGGGTACATGCGCAGGCTTTAGCTTGGCGAACTCTTCGCGCAGTACAGGAACAACCTCTTCACCCAACAAATCGAGCTGCTCAAGAACAGTTTTCAGCGGCAAACCGGCGTGATCCATGAGGAAGAGCTGACGCTGGTAGTCGCCTGCGTAATCGCGGAACGAGAGAGTCTTTTCAATAACTTCCTGCGGTGAGCCCACGGTCAGCGGGGTCTGCGAGGTGAAATCTTCCAGTGAAGGACCGCCACCGTAAACAGGAGCATTGTCGAAGTAGGGGCGGAACTTACGCACCGCGTCCTGAGAATTCTTATCCATAAAGACCTGACCACCCAGGCCGACGATTGCCTGATCAGCTGAACCGTGACCGTAGTATTCATAGCGCTCGCGGTAGAGGTCAATCATCTGGCCGGTGTGCTCTTTGTTCCAGAAGATGTTGTTGTGGAAGAAACCGTCGCCGTAGTAAGCTGCCTGCTCCGCGATTTCAGGGGTGCGGATGGAACCGTGCCAAACGAAGGGCGCGACCTCATCTAGCGGCTGCGGGGTGACGGTAAACCCGTTGAGCGGCGTGCGGAAGTTGCCCTGCCAGTTCACGCGCTCTTCGTGCCATAGACGCCACAACAGGTTGTAGTTTTCGATAGCAAGGTTAACGCCCTGTCGAATGTCCTTACCAAACCAGGGGTAGACGGGGCCGGTATTGCCGCGTCCAAGCATCAGGTCTATGCGTCCATCGGTGAGGTGCTGGAGAGTGCCGTAGTCTTCAGCGATACGTACCGGGTCGGTGGTGGTAATCAGCGTGGTTGAGGTGCTGAGCTGAATTTTCTTGGTCTGCGCTGCGATGTAGGCAAGCGTAGTGGTGGGTGAGGATGCGATAAAGGGCGGGTTGTGGTGCTGTCCGACTGCGAAGACATCTAGTCCGACTTCTTCTGCCTTTTTGGCGATCTCGACGATTGCTTTTTGGCGCTCGTACTCGCTGGGAGTCTTGCCGGTGAGCGGGTCGCGGGTGATGTCGGTTACTGTGAAAATGCCGAATTCCATGGGTCTTACGCCTTTCGTGTGAGTTTTTCTTATATTCAGATACTACACCCTAAAAACTTTCTTTGTAAAGTATTTTTTCGGGGGTGGCGCGTCATCCAATGACATAAACCTAAAAAGTTCACCCTATTCTCAGCTCGTTTCTTTAGGCTGGAAGAATAAAGAAGCAGCAACAGAAGGAGTGAACATGAAACCCCTCTATTCCACCGAGGCTATTTCAACAGGGGATGCTCGCAGCGGACGCGCTCGCCTCACCGATGGAACCTTAGACTTTGATCTTTCCGTGCCGCATGAAATGGGTGGGAAAGGGGGAGAGGGTGCTAACCCTGAACAGTTTTTCGCGCTCGGTTACGCGGCGTGTTTTCACTCGGCTGTGAAGCTGGTGGCCTCCGAAGCGCAGGTAGATGTATCGGACTCTTCGGTGAGCACCCGCGTCACCATTGGTAATGACGATGAAGGTGGATGTGAACTTAAAGTGGCGCTGGAAGTTTCAATGCCCCACCTTTTGATGGTGGACGCGCGCAAGCTCGCGCAAGAAGCCCACGCGATCTGTCCTTATTCCAAGGCGACCCGCGGCAACATCGAGGTAACCGTGGACGTCGTGGAGGTTTAGCCTGCGGCTGCGGGTAAGTTCTTACGTTTCGCTCATTCGCTGAGGTTTTAACGTCAGCGAATGAGCGGAACATAAGGGGATAGCTCTAAGCCTGGCGCTTGCGCTCCACATAATCAAGAAGGCGGTGAATCTCCGCCTTCGCACTGGAGGTTAGTGCCTTGTTATCGCGCAGCATCTGCTCACCGCGCAACTTGATGAACTCGAGGTATTCATCCTTACCGGTTGCTTTGAACCCCTGAACTGAGGTGCGCATATCAGCGAAATCCTTAGCCGCCTGGCGCTGTAGCATCCAGCGTCCCCACAGGGTCACAAGCGCACACACTAGGGCAATGAGCGTACCCCAGCCGTGTGTAATTACATAAAGTAATGCTGCAATCACCATAAACGCGGTCACAATGGGAGCCACCGAAACAATATAGATGCCTTCATCCTGCCGGTCTTTATCAAGGGTGCGCTGA
>JBHWPN010000115.1:0-8870 GCA_043424895.1 Rothia sp. (in: high G+C Gram-positive bacteria)
AGAGAATTTTGATATCATTCGAAATGAAATAATCCTGCTAAGGAATACTCTTATTGATTATCGAATGAGTGATGTTTCAGGTTTTAATAAATACATAAATTTAATTAAGAGTAGAATTAAGTTTAAACATGAAAGATAAGAGAGTGTCGGTAGTTATCCCATTTTATGGTGATCCTGTCGATGTCAAACCACTTTTAGGGCAGATACTGCACCAAGATAAGAAATCTCAAGTCGAAATAATTATTTCCGATGACTGTTCTCCAATTCCCTTTCCGGAAACTAGGGGGGTCAAAGTTGTTCGTCGCGCTGGGAACGGTGGGTTCGGTGCTGCAGTTAATTCCGGCGCATCCTTAGCAAATGGTGAATGGATTTTTATTCTTAATTCTGACCTATCTATAAGTAGCGATTTCGTTGATACCGCACTAGCTAAGGCTGAGGAATTAGGGGATGTCTTATTTAGTCCTCAAGTGATAGGACACGATGGTAACCATCAATGGGTTGGGAGAAAGTTTCCTACCGCCTTCCAATGGGCATGGGAGTGGTTTACCCCTGCAGCCAGATATAGAAGTACCAATGTTTGGCACCGATTGGTGGGACATGATCTCCACTGCGCAACCGGTGAGGTCGTCCATACCGATTGGGTAATGGGTGCTTGTATGATTCTCCGAGCTGACACCTTTCACAAAGTAGGCGGTTTCGATGAGCGGTTCTATATGAACAGTGAAGAAGTCGATTTGCAACGTCGTTTAGCTAACATCGGAGTGCCTCGCGTATTTTGCGGAGATATTGTTGTTACTCATGAAGGTGGCGGATCCAGCGGCAATAATATACAGCGACGCCAATGGGTACTCAACTCTCGATTTATTTACTCTAGTAAATGGGGGGAAAATAAATATCTTGCTAAAATTCTCCGCGGAGTTACTGCTTTAAACTATGTATTTAATCGAGTTAGAGAAAAATTTAATCCCGCTGTTAGTGCTTTAGATATAAGAAACAGCGAATTAGAACTTATCAGAAACGGACGCACTCAACAATGAACCAAGAGAAGTTGCTTATTATCAGTCCAGCTTTTCACGGCTATTGCTACTCAATTGCTGATGGCTTCAAGCAACTTGGATACGAGGTTATAGTCCATCGGTATGATGCCTTCGATAGTTTTACCTCAAAGATCAAGAATAAAGCCCTGTACGAGCTGCCTTCAAAGGTAGGTTTTGATGGGCATCGGTTAGCTGAGCGCGATGCAACTACGAAAGCTATTGAAATCTTGCGTGAAGAGTGTCCTGACAAGTTAATCGTTATTAAAGGTGACACTCTTGGCAATGATTTTTGGGATGCAGCGGAACAGCTTAATATTCCCTACATGCTATGGCTTTACGATGACTTCAAGCGGCACCGGTATACCCATGAATTTCTCCAAGAAATTCCTACTGTTTTGAGTTATGCCCGGTCAGAAACTGAGCAGTTTTCTGACAATGGAATCAATGCGCATTTCGTTCCCAATGGGTACGATCCTAAGTTAGCTCAGATGCCTACTGATCGTGCACAAGAGATTGTGTTTGTAGGCTCTCGTTATCAAAACCGAGAGGCTCTAATTATGGGTCTACAGGATGCAGGCATACCGGTACGCGTTTATGGACGTCAATGGTCGCATCATCTCTATGATCGCTTACGTACTTGGGAACTCAAACGACCGCAATTACCCGCTGAACGTGATATACCCTTGGCCGAGGCATACAAAGTCCAGGCTGAGGCAGCAGGAGCTCTAAACATACATGGATTACAGGCCGGGCTCTCTATGCGAACCTTTGAGGTGCCTGGTATGAAAGGGATACAGCTAATTGATCGACCCGATGTTGAAGAATTCTATGAGTTAGGCACCGAAGTTTTACTATACCAATCTGTCGATGAGCTGATAGAGCTTAGCCAGCGTTTAATAAAAGATCCTGCTTGGAGTGAATCAATCCGTGAAGCTGGGTATAAACGTAGCCTTGCAGAACATACTTTTTTTCATCGCGTGCAAAAAATGGATCAATTGTGGGTCTAAAATTTCCAGAAGATTTAACGGCCTGGTACAAATGGCAACAACAGGCTGATGCTGTACGTCGTATTAAAGGAATGGCGAGTAATACCCCAATCCTCCTTAGCCCCTTGTCATCTGGTGTAGGGGAAATGAGCGAACCCGAACCCGTTGCGGGTGTCTTACATACCCGGGGAAATAACCCGCGGGTGCTAGTGGTGCTAGATTCTATGTCTCCCACCTCGATGAGTTCATTGGTGAGCCCTCTAGAATTTCTGCCGGATACAAGCGTAGCAGTATGGGCGCCTTCCGAGATGAAGAATCTGTTGCCTCATGGTCAGTGGAAGACGGATCAGGTAGCTGAAAACGAACTTAGCAGTAATCTACCTGATATCTCTGCTGTGCTGGCGCTCGGTAATTATATGAAGTATGGTGCGGCTGGATATCGATTTGCGCGTGAGCAGTCAGCAAAATTTATAGTGGTACAACACGGACTGCTTACTCCTTATGCGCCCCCCTTGCCAAAAAAATCTACATTTTTGGCTTTTTCACAAAAGGATGCGAACTTCTATATATCGGGACGCACAGATATTGACTACCGCGTAGTGGGATCACAGCTATTCTATGACGCTGCGCGCAACGCCTCAGAGCCTGATTCACCGGTGGCAGACGAGCAACCGATCTTTCTGGGTCAAATGCACGGTGCTGAGTTGCCGCGTGCGTCCTTTGCTCGAGCAGGATTCTCATTTTGTAAGCAGAGCAATGCCCGTTACAGACCTCACCCTAGCGAAAAGGACAAAATGTCTGTACTTACCCACGCATTGTGGGCGAAAATGGGTATAACAATAGACCGAAGTGCCCAGCCATTGAATACACTGAATAACCCCGTGGTTTCGGTGTTTTCAACAGGTGTTCTTGAAGCAGCCATTCGCGGTGTCCCAGCATGGGTGTACCACCCAAACCCACCACAGTGGCTACAAGATTTTTGGCAACGTTACGGAATGAGCCGGTGGGGTGAGAAACCAACTCCTGCGCCACCGCAACCAGATATTGAACCCGCGCGAGCTATCGCGCAGTACCTGAAAGAGAGCCTGAGCTAGTGCGAGTTTTATGTGTTATTCCGGTACGCGGGGGTTCTAAAGGTATTCCGCGTAAAAACCTTAAACCGATTGCAGGCAAGCCTTTAGTTGCTTGGACTATTGAGCAAGCTCTTGCCGCCAAAGAAGCTTTGGCAAACCAGCACGAGGTAGATGTCGTCGTGTCAACAGACGATGCCGAGCTTGCAGAGATTGCCCGTGAATATGGTGCAGAGGTTCCTTTCATTCGACCGGCAGAACTCGCCGAAGACACCACGGCCACTGAGCCCGTCATCGAACACGCTATCGACTTTTTCACTCAAGAAGGACGCCGCCCAGACGCTGTAATGCTTCTTCAGGCCACTTCGCCAGTGCGTCTGCCGGGTACTTTGGATCGAGTCATCAAACAGTTTTCTGAGTCTGAATCAGATTCTATGGTGGGGGTTATTCCCATCGGTCCCTTTATCTGGACTGCAACAAACCCGCCTGTTGCCCAGTACGATGTTATGTCGCGTCCTCGCCGTCAAGAGCTTACTCGAGAGACTTATCGGTATCGCGAAAATGGGTCAATGTATATTACAAAAACTGAGATCTACGAGCAGTATCACAACCGTCTGGCCGGAGATATTGAGCTTTTTATGCTCGACGAAATTGAAGGGGTAGATATAGATGCCCCCATCGATTTTTCGGTAGCCGAGCACCAACTGCAACAAATTAACTCCTAAACCACACCCCATTAGAAAGTCCCCACCACCTTGATTATTCAGCGCAACACGACCCCCTACATTGTCTTTTCTGAAGATCCCGTGCTCACCGCACTTCAAAAGATTTCTGCTAACCAGCAGCGCATTATCTTTTTGGTCAATGAGTCCGGAGTTCTACAAGGTTCGCTATCCGACGGTGATTTTAGGCGCTGGCTCATTGCTAACCCCGCCGCGTCCTTAGAAACAAGCGCCCTGGAAGTAGCTAATAAAAATGTGCGGTCTTTTGCATTTGGCACAGACCCTGCTGAGCTACAACACGAATTCGCGCGCGGGATTTCTTTATTGCCTCTCATTGATGACCGCGGGCATCTAATGGCTATTGCCATGGACGAGCAAAACGTGTTGCGCATCGGTCGCCACACTATCAGCGAAGATTCTCCTGCTTTTGTGATTGCTGAAATTGGAAATAACCATCAGGGCGATGTCGACCTTGCTAAACGACTTGTCGATCTAGCGGTCGAAACCGGTGCAGATGCGGTGAAATTTCAGTTGCGCGATATGGACGCTCTTTACCGTCAGGCAGGTTCACAATCTGCCGGTGAAGACTTAGGCGTACAGTACACCCTCGATCTCTTGCGTCGTTTTTCTCTTAACGTAGATCAGATGTATGAGGTTTTCGACCACGTCAAACAGCACGATATGGACATCATGTGTACCCCCTGGGATGCACCGTCCGTTCAAGCTCTTGTAGATTATGGGGTGCAGGGCCTGAAGGTTGCTTCAGCTGATCTGACTAACCACGAGCTTCTGCGCGATATGGCATCGCGCGGATTGCCGATGCTTGTATCTACTGGCATGAGCCGTGAAGAAGAAATCCGCGAATCCGTTAACCTCCTGCGTTCTGCAGGTGCCTCTTATGCGCTGTTGCAGTGCCAGTCCACCTACCCAGCGCCGTTCAAGGACGTCAATCTTGCGTACATGGATCGTCTAGCTGAGATCGGGCAGTCTTTGGTGGGCTACTCGGGGCACGAACGCGGTTACCATGTGCCGATTGCAGCAGTAGCACGCGGCGCGAAAATCATTGAAAAGCACTTCACTATAGATAAGACGCTGGAAGGTAACGATCACACGGTTTCGCTTCTGCCCGATGAATTTACCGCTATGGTGCAGCAGATTCGCGAGGTGGAAGAAGCCATTGGTACCGCGGCCCCCCGTGAGGTATCTACCGGCGAGTTGATGAACCGCGTTAACCTTGCAAAATCTTTGGTTGCCACCCGCACCATCGCCAAGGGCGATGTCGTACAAGAGTCCGATGTTGAAGTTAAATCTCCTGGACGCGGTCTGCAACCTAACTATCTGCCTCAACTGGTGGGGCGCACCATGCAGCGCGATATTGAAGCCGGCTCTTTCTTCTTTGAAGGCGATCTCAAAGATGACCTGGTAACTCGTCGTGACTTCACCTTTGACCGCCCGTGGGGTCTGCCAGTGCGCTACCACGACTTTAAGCCTTTGATTGAAGACGCTAAACCCGATTTCTTAGAGTTCCACTTTTCATACAAAGATTTAGAGATCGATATCGATGAGGTCTTTGACCATAAACTCGATATGTCATTTACGACCCACTTGCCCGACCTCTTTGCCGGGGATTTCCTGGTTGATTTGGCATCTCGCGATCCTCAAATCTGGGAACGGTCCATCGCCGAGGTGCAACGCACCATTGATATCACCCGCGATTTAACGCGCTTTTTTACCGTTGATGATGATCCCATCATGGTGGTAACTATGGGCGGTTTTACGAAAGACGGCCATATTGCCCCTGCCGCCCGTGCCGAAAAATACGAACGTATCGGTGAAGCTCTCAAACGACTCGATACTTCTGGCGTTCGTATTGCTGCCCAGACGCTGCCCCCGTACCCCTGGCTCATGGGTGGCCAGCAGTTCCATAACCTCTTCTTAGACCCAACCGACACCGCTGAATTCGCTGACACTTACGACACCGCTTTGTGCTTAGACATTTCACATACCATGCTGGCTGCTAACTTCCTTAAGATGCCGCTTAGCCAGGCAGTAGAGCTTCTGGCACCTCGTTCCATTCATCTGCACCTTGTTGATGGTATTGGCGTAGACGGTGAGGGCGTGCAGGTTGACGAAGGTGACGTCGACTGGGCGGCACTGGGTAAGCAACTACGAGAACTTGCCCCCACCGCATCCTTCATTCCTGAAATCTGGCAAGGTCACGTCAACAACGGTGAAGGCTTCTTCACAGCTTTGGATAGGTTAGAGAAGTGGCTCTAAAAAAAGCTCTGTGGGTAGTACCCGTTGGGAATTTTGGGGGAGTGGCGAGGCACGTAGTAGATGCTGCGACTGCGGGCTTGCCCGGTTACGAGCTGGTGTTACTAGCACCTAATGGGGATCTCACCGATGCTGTGAGGCAGCGGGGAGTACGCGTTATCGCGGATGATTCCTTTGGCGTGGACGCGGGGTTTAAAGCATCTTTTGCTGCGCTGTATCGAGCAGTGAAAAATGAGCAACCGGATATTCTTCATACGCATCTGGCATACGCCGATATCGTAGGTGTAGCTGTCATGACGGTGAGTCGCATCCAGAACAAGCTAAAGGGCAAGACAGACTGGACGCCTGCGCTCGTCACTACCGAACACGGTATAGCCCCGCGTACCAGTGTCTATAACAAGAACCGGGTGCGCGGTCTCATCATGCGTCTGGCGCACAGCCTTCGTCTTGGTCTCACCGACCTCACTATTGCCGTCTCCTACTCCACTGCTCAGCAGATGAAAAGACAGTGGGGCGCGCGCACGGTGGAAGTTGTCTATAACGGGATAGATACCTCAACTATCCGAGCAGGGGTTGCGCACCATCGCGTGCCCTCTCAACAGACAGGCCCACGCATCCTATCTCTCTCCCGGCTGGCTCCCGAAAAAGGACTTGATTCTCTAATTGAAGCTTTTGCTCGGGTGCAGAAGGACTATGCCGATGCTTCTTTAGAAATTGCAGGAAGCGGAGAGCTTGAGAACGATCTGGAACAACAGGTCGAACACCTAGGATTGAGCAATTCGGTGAGGTTCTCTGGTTTTGTAGACCCGCTAGAAGCTATGGGCAGAAACGATATTGTCGTTCAATTATCTGTCTGGGAAAACTTGTCCTACACATTGTTGGATGCGAAAGCAGCCGGACTGAACGTGGTGGCCACTGACGTCGGGGGTAATAGCGAGATCTTAGACGATACAGAGCTAATCCCATGCACAGAAAGCGAAGCACCTCAGAACACTGCAATAGCACGAGCAATAGAGGCAGAGCCGCAAAGAGTTGGAACCGCTTTTAGCTGGCAGAGTCTTGAGAATATGGCGCAACGTACCGCTGAACTATACACACAAACATTAAAGAACCTGAGGAGACGCAACGCATGAGTACTCTTGCTCACCGCCATAAAGTGGAGCGTAAGAGCCTGAGCACGCGCTACGAAGACATGAAAAATGTTTTGCGTGATCAATCTGCACAGATTCGCATCCCAGAATTTTTAATGTTTTTCTCGCTCATTTTTTATACAGCGACACCGGGCATTGGGCTACCTATCAACCAGTTAATGATCATTATTATTGTGCTCTATGGCCTGACCCGTAAACCGGTGTATAGCCTTAACCCGTTGAACGGTCTTATTGCACTATTTATCATCATGCTGCTTTACGTAGCTTTAGTCTCGTATAACGCTGTTCCCACTGAGCTAGCTAGTGACTGGACGCGACGTCTTTTACGGTTGGTCGCAACTACAGGTCTAATTTTCGTGCTGGCTTCTGGTCAAATTCATTTCAAATCAGCCATCTACGGCTATGCAACTGCCATCGTGCTCAATGTTCCTCTTTATTATGCAGGTATTGCCCCAGATAACTATCCCGGCTATTTGACGGGATACCTTGTCGATAAAAACGTCGCTGGTATGGTGTACTGCCTGTTCGGTATTTTGATGATTGCGATGGTCAAAAGCAAAATCCATAAAGTGGGATTCTTTGTACTTTTCGCTGGTCTATTATGGCTTACCGGTTCCCGTACTTCTCTTGGTGCTTTTGCAATGGCATTCGTTTGGGTTTTGCTTGCTCCGAAACTTCCCTTCATTGGTAGAGCGATTCTTGGCTACGGCATTTACTGGGGAATTCAGTTACTAAACGATGATTTTGCTCAGGCTGGAGCCTTTGCCGACCGTGTAGGTTCTGACCTGTTGCGTGAGCGAATCGATACGGTTGCGTGGGCGCGCGTACAAGAAACCCCATTTTTTGGGCAGGGCCTTGGCGAAGCCTACGTGTACTTTGACGAACAACAACGGACGTTTTTCTTTCACAACTCCTACTGGAGTGCTTTCGTCGAAGGCGGCTGGCCCTGGGCAATATTTGTAGTGGCAGTAACTGTATTTGTAATGGTTCGCCCGTTCTCTCAGCGCGAGAAATGGACGCCTCAGCAAATTGTTGCTCAAGGGGTGGGGATCGCTTTGTTAATTTGTGCATGGCGTTTGGGCGAAGTCCTCTTTACCTTTTACTGGGCCATTTGTATGGGCTTTGCTTTGCGCACTGTTTTAATCGAACGTCAAGTAGACAAAGAGAGCCTGCGTCTTCAAGAGGTAGACCAAAGAATTGACTAAACTATACTTTCTGACAAACAAGAGATATTTAAACCATCAGCTCTTGAACGAGAAAAACTCTCTAAATTTTTTGAGACTTATATTTGCGTTCTTGGTGGTCTTTGGTCATGCTTTTTTGCAAGCAACAGGAGATTTTACTAGCGCTTACACTTATTTTGGTGAATTTGCTGTTGCTATGTTTTTTGGTCTCTCCGGGTATCTTATTCTTGCCAGCGCGGTACGTTCCAGACCGTTGCAGTATTTGTGGAAAAGATTCTTAAGAATTTACCCCGGTTACTGGGGATCCATGATCTTCGTTGCTTTTATTATTGCTCCAAGCTACTTCGCGTGGACTGGAGAGCCTTGGTACGTTGAAAATTCAATACGTTACATAGCTGGTAATTTTACCTTGTTCGGGCCGGGATGGACATGGTCTGTAGGCGCTT
>JBHWPN010000116.1:0-39838 GCA_043424895.1 Rothia sp. (in: high G+C Gram-positive bacteria)
GGTGGCTCGGTTGTCATCGAAGAATACTTGGACGGCCCTGAAGTTTCCCTCTTTGTTCTCTCGGACGGCACCAACGTCCTGCCTCTTTCACCGGCTCAAGACTTCAAGCGCATTTTCGACAACGACGAAGGCCCCAACACGGGCGGTATGGGCGCTTACACCCCGCTACCTTGGTTGCCCGAAGGTTTTGTAGAAGAAGTCGTTGAGCGCGTAGCGCGCCCCACCATCACCGAGATGGCTCGACGAGGCACCCCCTTTGTTGGTGTGCTGTTCTGCGGTCTTGCGGTGACCAAGCGCGGGGTGCGCGTCATTGAGTTCAACGCTCGCTTTGGTGATCCCGAAACCCAGGCGGTACTTTCTCGCCTACGCACCGGTCTTGGACAACTGCTCATGGCTGCTGCTAAGAACGAGCTGGCAGAAGACATCGAGCTTGATTGGGACCCTCGCACCGCTGTTGACGTGGTGATGGCAGCGCACAATTACCCCGATACTCCTCGCAAGGGTGATGTCATCTCCGGTCTGGATGCCGAGAATGCTCTAGAAGGCGTGCACGTAGCTCACGCGGGAACCGCAGAAAAAGACGGTGACATTGTTACTGCAGGTGGACGCGTCCTTGCTGTTGTTGCCCTCGGGGACGACCTCGCATCGGCTCGTACTCTGGCTTATCAAGGCGTCGACGCTATTTCGTGGGACGGCGCCCAGTACCGCACAGACATTGCGCTGGCAGCAGCTGAAAACCGCATCACCATACCTTCATCAGACTCATAACACTTCGCACCCGGTGGCTTCAGGCTCAAGCTTGAAGCCACTTTACATTCCCCTCATAAAACATCATTTTCAGGAGAAATCCCATGCCCCACAATGAGCCCATCCAGATTGCAGGCTGGAAGCACATTTACTCTGGAAAAGTGCGCGATCTTTACGTGCCTAACGAAGACCGGCTAGAGGCTACCGGCACCGTCATCGGCGATGACGCCGAGTTGCGTGCCGGGTCTGTCATGGTTGTGGCGTCCGACCGTATTAGTGCCTTCGACAAGGTGCTACCCACCGTTATCCCCGACAAGGGCAAGATTCTGACCCAGATGTCGCTGTGGTGGTTTGATCAGCTCAAAGACGTACCTAACCATGTGCTTTCAACCGATGTTCCCGAAGAAGTTGCGGGACGCGCGATGATTTGCAAATCGTTGAATATGTTCCCCATCGAGTGCATTGCCCGAGGTTACCTCACCGGCTCAGGTCTTGCCGAATACAAGAAGACCGGTGCGGTTTATGGACATGAGCTACCTGCTGGTCTGGTAGATGGCTCGCGCCTAGAGACCCCGCTGTTTACTCCCACAGGTAAGGCAGAGGTGGGAGAGCACGATGAGCCCATCACCTACGAAGAAATGTACGCCCAGGTAGGGCAGCCCATCGGTGAACGCCTAACCGAACTTACCCTGCACGTTTACTCGACCGCAGAAAAAATCGCTCGTGAACGCGGCATCATTCTTGCAGATACCAAGGTTGAATTCGGTCTGGACTCATACCGCGGAGAAATCACCTTGGGTGATGAGGTTCTTACCCCCGATTCATCACGTTTTTGGGATGCTGAATCTTGGGAACCCGGGAATTCCCAGGCAAGCTTTGATAAGCAGTTCATCCGCGACTGGCTGAAATCGGATGCATCCGGCTGGGACGGCCACTCAGCACTGCCGCAAGCACCCGAGGATATCGTTGAAAAAACCCGCCAGCGCTACGTAGATGCCTACGAGCGTTTGACCGGAGAAAAGTTTAGCGCCTAACCTCTGTGGTAAAGACCGCGAGGGGTCAGCTATCGTTTACAAACTCAAGTTTTGAACGATAGCTGACCTCTCGCGGGTTTTAAACAGGCAAGTCTGAAACTTCAGTGACTTTTTGTAGAACCACATGATGTGTTCTTCTAGTAGCTGGCGGGCGTCATCCGCGCGGCGTTCCACCACCGCATCCAAAATGCCCCGATGCTGCTTTTGTAACTCTTCTTTGACCGATGCCCAATCATCTAAGTGAGGGACAGCTTCTTGCACGTAACTAATGGTTGCAAGACGCAGTGAGTCAATCACAGTTTTCATCACCAGATTGCTGCCAAGAGCTGCGATTTCAAAATGAAAACGAGTATCGCAAAAATGAAAGCGGTCATCGCTAATAGTGGGCGAACCCATCTCGTTCAAATACGCCCGCGCACGGTCCAAAGCGGCATCGCGCTCAGGAGAATCGGGGGCCTGAGCTGCCTCGATAATCGCGGGGCCTTCTAAGTGTAAGCGCGTGTTAATAACATCGATAACGGGCAATGATTGTGTAGCAAGGTGCATGCGAATTGCCCAGCCCAATGCGGCAGACGGTTCTGAAATCACCACAGCTCCGGCTTTGGGGCCCGAGCCAACGCCGCTACGAATAAGACCTACCGCATCTAATACCCGCAGCGCTTCGCGTACGGACGCGCGTGAAATCCCGTATTGTTCGGCGAGGATGCGCTCACCCGGCAGCCTATCACCCACGCGGATATCGCCACTGCGCAATCGGCGTTCAATAGACTCCAACAACAGGGTAAAGGACTTTTCCTTCAAAACTTCACACTCACTTTTGTTCTGGCGATAAAAAATCGGCGCCTCCTGAAATATTCCAGAAAGCGCCGATCAACTCAAATTGTGCCTAGACAATTAAGTCTTAGAGAGTAACCATCCAGTGAAGAATGTTGCTCTGCAAAAAGACAAGAACACAGATAGCTGCAAGAAGTATCAGTGACCACGGCAGGACTGACTTGAAGATTTCAGATTCCTTACCTTCCATCTTGACCGAGGTGGCCGCGATAGCAAGGGACTGGGGTGAGATCATCTTGCCGACCACGCCACCGGTGGTGTTAGCAGCCAGAAGCAACTCAGGGGTAGCACCTGATACACCATTGGATTGCAGGTGTTCTGCTGCAGTGACCTGAAGCTTGGAGAACAAAGCGTTTGCTGAGGTGTCTGAACCGGTGACAGCGGTGCCAACCCAGCCCAACACGGGGGAGAGCAGAGCATAGATAGTACCGAGCGAAGCAACGTACGCGCCGATAGCAACAGTTTGACCGGAGTAGTTCATGACGTAGGCCAGAGCAAGGACGCACGCAATGGTGAGGGCAGTCCAGCGCATCCGGTAGGCGGTGGTAAAGATTTCTTTAATTGCGTCGCCAAAGGTAAAAGCGTAGCGTCCCTTTTCGTTAAAGATGAGGTACAAAACGGTCACGATGAGCCCTGCAATCAGAAGAAGAGTGCCGGGGTTATTGAGCCACGCGAAAGAGTACGACGAATCAACGGGCTTGCCTGCGGCATTGACCAAGCGGTCTTTCAGTAGCGGCATTTGAATCTTTACATTGGTTGATTTCAGAGCTGCGGGGATCGTCTTACCCAAGTTAGCCAGACCGAAGATCGCAACAACAATGGCGTAAGGCATGAGTGCCATCCATACGCGGGTGCCCGTGAGCTGGTTATCGGACGCGGGAACTTCAGCGGGCAGACCGTTGCGCTCCCGAACACCTGCAATTCCGCGAGGCTTCCAGAACCGCAAGAACGCTACAGCTGCGCCGAGCGAAACGATGCAGGCAACAACGTCGGTGAGCTGGTACGCGAAATGAACTGCTGCCCACCACTGAGCAATTGCGAATGACGCGCCGATAACGGCAGCGGGAACCCACGCGTCCTTCAAACCGCGCACACCATCAAGAATCCACAGCAAGATAAAAGGGACGAAGAAAGCAATGAAAGGTGCCTGGTGACCAACAACCGCCGCAATGTGGGTGGCGTCCTTGCCGCCAACCTCACCGGCAGTGGTAATGGGGATAGCTACAGCACCGAAAGCAACGGGTGCAGTGTTAGCGATAAGAACAGTGGTCGCTGCTTTGAGGGGCTTTACGCCCAAAGCCAGAATCATGGTTGCAGTAATCGCAACGGGAGCGCCGAAACCGGCGAGGGCTTCGAGTAGACCGCCAAAGCAAAAAGCAATCAAAATTGCCTGAATGCGAAGATCGCCGCCACCAATACGGTCAAAAGTGCGGCGGAGGTCTTCAAAGCGCCCTGATACAACCGTGACTTGGTAGAACCAGATTGCCATGAGAATAACCCAGACAATCGGGAACAAGCCGTAAATTCCACCGCGGACGGCAGCCATGAGCGAGAGGTCGAGTGGCATCTTGAAGCCGATAATAGCGACAAGGATAGCGACTACGAGTGAAACGATTGCAGAGGTGTGGGCGCGTGCTTTGACGCCGAGCAGCATGATAAAGAATGCAAGTAGCGGCAAAACTGCCACCAGGGCGCTTAAAGCGAGGCTTCCGCCCACCGCATCGGTATGCGCGGTGAATGTGTTCATCGAAGGTACTCCTGTGTGGGGCGTTGCACCTCTGGGCTTCTCAGCGTTACTGCAGTTTTTCGTCGCGCTAAAGGGTATGAGGGGCAAACTGGTCGGTCTTCACAACAGTGGTCAGACCAATAACAATTAAACAAACAATACATGATGCAGCTCACGATAAAAAGTTAAGGTGGAAAAAACTTTTACAACTTTTTTTCGGGAGTCAGTGTGGGTGTTGCTGAGCGGTGTGTTGTCTATAGACCTTGGGTAACCGGAAACTTTGAAAAAGGCTTGATGTTTAGCCATGAAAATATCTGCACGGAGATAATCCGTGATGGGACTATCGATTCAAGCATAAAAATATGCGCTAATTGGATGACCTTAAATGTCGTTCTTTAGTGTTAAATAAAAAGAAATTATATGTATTTGCACGTATTGTGTGTTCTTCCCAACGGTCTTCTTCGCATTAATGCCGGTGGATTTTGTGAATCTGATTCCCGCCCCGAATGGCGGCGGCAAAGAATTAGCAGAAGGCAAGGACGCGCAAGACCAGATGGACGGAAGAGGCGAACATGCGTATTGCACTATTTTCAACGTGCATTGTTGATGGCATGTATCCGAAGGTTGCCAAGGCAACCGTAGATATTCTTGAGCGTTTGGGACACGAAGTTGTCTACCCGCAGGGTCAGACCTGTTGCTCACAGATGCACGTTAACTCCGGGTACTTCGATGATGCGTACCCGATTGTTAAAAACCACGTTGAGTCCTTCGAAGAATGGGACTTCGACGTCGCCGTTGCGCCCTCAGGCTCCTGTGTGGCGTCCTTGGGTCACCAGCAGCCCATGATTGCAGAGCGTAAGGGCGATGAAGATCTTGCGCGACGCGCAAACCAGCTGGCTTCACGCACCTTCGAACTGTCAGAGCTTTTGATTGACGTTTTGGGTATCACCAATGCTGCAGAACAGCTGGGCTCATACTTCCCTGTGCACGTGACTTACCACAGCTCCTGCCACGGTATGCGCCTGCTCGGTCTGGGTACCCGCCAGTCAGATCTCGTCCGCACCGTTGAGGGCATCAAATACACCGAGGTAGAAGGCCTAGACCAGTGCTGCGGTTTCGGAGGTACCTTCTCCTTCAAGAATGCTGATACTTCCGGCGCGATGGTCGAAGACAAGGTCGAAAACATTGAAAAGACCGGCGCATCAATCTGCACCGGTGGCGACGTCTCCTGCCTGATGAACATCGGCGGTGCGCTGTCCCGCAAGAATTCAGATGTGCAGACCATTCACTTTGCTGAAATTCTCGCGTCCACCAAAGAAAACCCCCTGAAAGTCAACGGTCCCGTATCACTGACCGGAGGTAGCAAATAATGTCTGTCACTCAGCTCGGAATGCCCCAGGTACGCCACGGCGTCGGCAATATCTTCGAAACCGAACCCTTCCCCAAGTACGCAGAACGCGAGCTCAAGAACGAGCAGCTCCGCGCTAACTTGGGCTTTGCTACCCACAAGATTCGTGACAAGCGTGCCGCTGTCACCGGTGAGCTGCCTGACTGGCAGGACTTGCGTACCGCAGGTTCCATGATCAAGCAGAAAGTCATGGCAAACCTCGACACCTACCTCGAAGAATTCGAGCGCAACTTCACCGCTCGAGGTGGCCACGTGCACTGGGCACGCGACGCACACGAAGCGAATGAAATTGCTCTGAAGCTGATTCAGGCTGAAGGCGTTGACGAAATCATTAAGATTAAGTCAATGGCAACCGCTGAGTCCGGCTTGAACGAATACCTCGAAGAGCACGGTATCAACGCTATTGAAACCGACCTCGCTGAAGAGATTGTGCAGCTGGGCGAGAACGACCGTCCTTCGCACATTCTGGTTCCCGCGATTCACCGCAACCGCACCGAAATCCGCGATATCTTCCGCAAGAAAATCGAGGGTGTAGATCCCAACCTGTCTGATGATCCAGCCGAGCTGGCTGAAGCCTCCCGCTTCCGTCTGCGCGAGAAATTTCTTTCCACCAAGGTCGCTGTCTCCGGTGTTAACTTCGGTATCGCAGAAACCGGCACCATGACCATCGTGGAATCAGAAGGTAACGGTCGTATGTGCCTCACCCTTCCCGAAACCCTCATTACCTTCATGGGTATCGAGAAGATTCTGCCGACCGTAGAAGACTACGAAGTCTTCCTGCAGCTTCTACCCCGTTCATCAACCGGTGAGCGCATGAACCCCTACACCTCTACCTGGACCGGTGTAACCCCCGGCGACGGACCTCAGAACCTGCACGTCATTCTCATGGACAACGGCCGTACCGCTGCGCTGGCTGACGAGGTAGGACGCCAGGCACTGCACTGCATCCGCTGCTCAGCATGTATGAACGTCTGCCCTGTCTACGAACGTGCAGGTGGCCATGCTTACGGCTCAACCTACCCCGGTCCCATTGGTGCAATCCTTTCACCGCAACTGGGTGGTATCGAAAACGAGTTCAACTCAACCCTGCCCTACGCGTCCTCACTGTGCGGTGCCTGCTACGACGCATGCCCCGTGAAAATCAATATCCCCGAGGTGCTCGTTCACCTGCGCGGTAAGGACATTGACGCGAAGAAGGCAAAGAAGAAGCAGGTTCCCACCGAGATGGACGGCCTGATGTTCGGTGCTAAGAAGCTGTTCTCATCCGGCAAGCTCATGGCACTAGCTGAGAAGGGTCTGCCCGCATCTAAGTTGGTCACAGGCAAGGACCACAAGATTTCGTGGCTACCCGGTTTGGTCGGCGGTTGGACGGACTACCGCGATATTCCCGAGCCGCCCAAGCAGTCCTTCCGTAACTGGTACAAGAAGGAACGCCCGTCAGAGACCAAACGTGTTGCTGGTGAACGCGTGGATATCGACGCGTTGATTGCACAGAACAAGAACAAGGTTGCAGAGGCACACGCTGCGGCTGAAGCTGCTGGTGCTGATATACCTGCACCGAAGACTGAGGAGACCAAGTAATGTCTGATGCAAAGGCAGAAATCCTAGGCCGTATTCGCTCTTCGCTGTCTGATCACCCGCAGCCTGCTGAGCCTATCCGTAACTACCGCAAGGTCTCAGATAAGAGTCGGGATGAGGTTCTTGAGATGTTGGTTGATCGCCTGGTTGATTACAAGGCGAATGTTTTTGAAGAGACTGAGGAGACTATCGGGCAGCGTATTGCTGAGCAGCTCGGTAAGTCTTCGCGCTACGTGGTGCCCGCCGGTTTCAAGAGCGAGTGGTTGCCCGAGGACACCGCGGCACGTAACCACATGGTGGATTCTGGTAATGACAAGAAGTCTGGTGCCCTCAGCCTGCGCGAGTTGGACGCTGTCGATGCGGTTATTACCTCATCCACCGTTTCGTGCGCTGAGACCGGCACTATCTTCTTGACCTCTCAGCCAGATGAAGGACGCCGCGCTATTACTCTGGTGCCGGACCACCATATCTGCGTGGTTCCGGTAGATACGGTGGTTGAGCTCATTCCCGAAGCGCTTAAGCGCGTAGATTTTGATAAACCGGTGACCATGATTTCTGGTCCTTCAGCGACCTCAGATATTGAGCTCATTCGCGTTGAGGGCGTACACGGCCCCCGTACCTTGGACGTCATTATTCTGAAATAATCGTTCACCTCACAAACCCGTTCTCGGCTCCGGCAGAGAACGGGTTTTTTGCTTCTTGGGGTACGGGTAGGGGTAAGAATCAGGGGCTAGGGCCGCAAGAAAGACAACCTCCTTTGAAAAGATTCACAGGTGCCTTATCCCCATTTAAGGGCACCTGCTGTATAGGCTTAAAGCTCCTGATAGCTCCTCTTCTTGAGATATAGAAAGAAGCCAGCCTATGAAATACGCCGACGCCGGCCGTCTTATCGGTATTGACCTGGCGCGCTGTGTCGCGCTGGTGTCTATGTTTGTTGCGCATACGGCACCGACCGCTGGACCGGGTGGAGTGCTCACCCTGAGCGAGTTTTTGACGATGCCCCTGTTCGCTGCCCTGCTCGGAGCATCTTCCTATCTTTCGTCTCAGCACATGAACCTGACCTTTCTTTTCGCGTCCTCGGTGGTGCGCGGAATCTTGCTCATTGCGTTGGGGCTGTGGCTAGAAACCTGGGGTGCAGCGGTTGATATTATTCTGCAGTACCTTGGAGTGCTGAGTATTCTGGTAGTTCCCCTGGTGCTGGTGCCTTCGTGGGCTCTGGCCGGGATTGCCGCAGTAATTACGCTGGTGAACCCCTACATGCTGACTTGGGGTAGCAACCTCAACCGCGAGCTTGTGCTTGAAGGATCATGGTTGCAGTATCTCGTCAGCTGGATGGTGGCAGGCTCACACTACCGCGTTTTCACCATGATCTGCTGGGCAGCAATTGGGATCATCATCGCTCGCGGAATGCAGCGGTGGGGCGTATGGGGTGACCTCGCCCTTGCCGTGGTAGCCAGCGCTGGCGCTATCGCGATTTATCTCTACACGCGTCCTACCAGCTCATTGATGGTGTACTCTGGCGCTCGCCTTGAGGTCTTTTTCAATATTCTCGCCGCTGCCGCTGCTATCGGATGGTGCGCTCTGGTGGCGCGCATGTTCCGTCAAAAAACTCGGGTTTTACAACCTTTTATCGACACCGGGTCTATGACGCTTTCGCTCTATGTCCTGCAGATTGGGGTTCTGGCAGCCTGCGTCAAATACGCCCCTGTCTACGGTTTACCCGCTAACGATGACTCGTGGCTGGTGCTTGGGTTCCTGGTTGTAGTCTCATTTATTTGCGCGGTGCTGTGGAAACGTCTGTTGGGGGCAACGCCCTTGCGCCGCGGTCCCTTAGAAAGTGTCCTTGCTGCTCTTACAGGACGCGGGTAGCAGACGGACTATCGCGCTCTGCGCTAGACATGGGGATAACGACGGTGGTTAAGGTCAATACCGTGACCTTAAGGAAAACAAGTTCGGGAAACTAACTATCCTTATATATTCTGCTAATGTCTATGTACACCCACAGACACCTACAAGAAAAGAACAAGCATGCCATCGGTTAAAGAAACCCCTGCACCGCGCAAAAAGTCTTGGTTACGCGTACTCCTTCCCGCGCACGTTGTAGTGCTTTGGATAGCTGTAGCCGGCGTCGGCGGCCCTTACTTCGGTAAAATCTCTGAAGTCTCTACGAACTCGTCCACCGACTTTTTGCCTCAGAGCGCTGAATCAACCCAGGTTGTTCAGCAACAGGGGGATTTCTATGATGGCGATACCATTCCAGCTATTGCTGTCTTTGAGGCAGAGTCCGAGCTAACCGCTGAGCAACGCACTTATCTAGATGCCCTCCCTCAGCAGCTTAAAGACACTGGCGTGGTTGAGGGGGAGACCTCACCCGTCATCTATTCTGAAGATGGGAAAGCCGCTGAAATTGTGGTTCCCCTACCCGGTGGTGACACCCCTTCAGACGCCGTTGAGACAATCACGACTAAGCTTGAAGATACGCCAGCCGGTCTGAAATCTTACGTGACGGGCCCTGCTGGTTTTGCTGCTGCACTTGGCGAGGCATTTAGCGGTATCGACGGAGTGCTCCTACTCGTTGCCTTAGCAGTAGTCTTCGTTATCCTACTGATTGTCTACCGTTCACCCATCCTGCCCTTCGTTGTGCTGCTGACGTCAATGGTGGCACTTTCCGGTGCGATCTTTATTATCTGGCATATGGCAAATGCCGGCTGGGTACAAATCAACGGCCAGGTGCAGGGTATCTTGCTGATTCTAGTAGTGGGTGCTGCTACCGACTATTCGCTTCTTTACGTGGCACGCTACCGCGAGGCGCTCACGCATCACCGCTCACGGTTTGATGCAACTGCCGATGCCCTGCGCGGAAGCTGGGAGCCCATCGTCGCATCCGGCGGTACTGTAATCGCAGGTTTGCTGTGTCTGCTTCTTTCAGAACTTTCATCAAACAAGGCTCTTGGTCCCGTGGCTGCTACCGGCATCGTGCTGTCTATGCTGGCGGCCTTGACTTTCCTGCCTGCTGCTTTAGCACTGTTCGGACGCGCGGTCTTCTGGCCCGCGCGCCCCAAGCACCAAGATGATCACCAGGTGGCAAAGCGTGGTCTGTGGACGAAAATTGCCGATTTCGTTGCCGCAAAACCGCGTAAGGTATGGATTTTAACCGCCCTAGGTCTTGCTCTGTGTGCAGCTTTTGCTCCCACTTTGAACGCTGATGGTATCCGTCAGTCAGATCTCATCGTCGGTCAGTCTGATGCGCGCGACGGTCAGAATGTGTTGGCCGAACATTTCCCCGGCGGCTCTGGCTCGCCTGCCAACATTATCGTCTCAGAATCAGCTCAAGACAGTGCTGTGCAGGCTATTGAAGCAGTAGACGGCGTCGACTCGATTGCCGCTATTTCCTCTGACTCACCTTCGGGCACCATCCCGGTTGGCGCATCAGCTGAAAACTTACCTCCCATGTTTGTCCAGGCTAAGCCCACCGTTGCCGATGGACGCGTCCTTTTGCAGGCAACCCTGAGCGATCCGGCTGATTCGCCTGAGGCAGAAGAGACCGTACTGAAAATCCGCCAAGCGCTCGATGATGCTGATCCCAATGCTCTTGTAGGCGGCGAAACAGCAACGGATATTGACACCAACACCAGCGCCCTGCGCGATTTGAAGGTCATCATCCCCTCAGTGCTACTCGTGATCACCGTGATTTTGATGGTGTTGCTCCGCTCCATCGCAGCCCCGCTGATGCTGGTGTGCTCCACGGTGCTGTCTTTCTTGGCGGCTATCGGCGTATCGGCATTAGTCTTCAACCACGTCTTCCACTTCCCGGGGGCTGATCCATCAGTACCGCTCTACGGCTTTGTGTTCCTGGTGGCATTGGGTATCGACTACACCATCTTCTTGATGACACGTGTGCGCGAGGAAACCAAGAAAGTCGGCGCTCGCGAAGGAATGCGAAAGGCGCTTGTGGTGACCGGCGGTGTCATTACCTCAGCAGGTATCGTTCTGGCAGCGACGTTCGCGGCGCTAGCTGTGATTCCGCTGGTCTTTATGGTTCAGCTGGCGTTCATCGTGGCGTTCGGCGTTTTGTTGGATGCGACCGTTGTACGTGCCTTGCTGATTCCCGCGCTTGTTGAGGATATCGGCAAAAAGGTATGGTGGCCTTCTAAGCTCGCCCGTTAGCACCCACAGATAGCAAAGGGGGTCGGACACATACGCGTCCGACCCCCTTTTTTGCATATCGTCAGCGCGGTTTAGCGAGAAACAGCTGCCCCGAAGAACTTGCGAGCCCACAGCGCAACGTAAACCAGCGTCACGAGAACCGGCACCTCAATCAGCGGGCCCACGACACCGGCAAGTGCCTGGCCGCTGCTGGCACCGAAGGTAGCAATAGCAACCGCGATAGCCAGCTCAAAGTTGTTACCCGACGCGGTGAAAGACAGGGTAGTGGTCTTCTCGTAGCCCAACCCCAGTGCGCGTCCAATGATCATGCTGGCGGCAAAGGTCACCAGGAAGTAGAGCACCAGCGGCAGAGCAATACGCGCCACGTCCAGCGGGTTGGAAGTCACCGCATCGCCCTGCAGAGCAAAGAGAATCACGATGGTAAAGAGTAGGCCGTACAGTGCCCAGGGGCTGACCGCGGGAATGAAAGTGTTTTCGTACCATGCGCGTCCCTTGAGCTTTTCACCCAGTAGACGCAAGAGGAAACCCAGCAGGAGCGGAACACCCAAAAAGACGAGCACCGAGAGCACAATAGTCGTCATGGAGAACTCGGCGCTGGTGGTGGGCAAACCCAACCAAGTGGGCAGAATCTGCAGGTAGAACCAGCTCAGAGCACCGTAAGCCAGTACCTGGAAGACAGAGTTGATAGCGACGAGGACGGCGGCAGCCTCGCGGTCACCGCAGGCAAGGTCGTTCCAAATCAGCACCATGGCAATACAGCGAGCCAACCCCACAATAATCAGACCCGTGCGGTATTCGGGCAGATCAGGCAAGAAAATCCAAGCCAACGCGAACATAAAGGCAGGTGCAATAATCCAGTTGATGACCAGCGACGTCACCATGAGCTTAGTATCGCCCAGAACCTGCCCGGTTTCTGAATAGCGAATCTTCGCCAGAACCGGGTACATCATCACCAGCAGACCGATAACGATGGGCAGTGAGACACCCGCGATCTGCACGGATTCTAAAGCTTGCCCCAGCTGGGGGACAAAACGTCCTAACAACAAACCGAGAATCATTGCCGCAATAATCCACAGCGGTAAGAAACGGTCAACCACCGAGAGCTTAGCTATAACCTGCTCGGTATCGCGGGGGTGAGCGGTGTGATTACTCATCTGCACTTTCTTTCATCGATAGATTTCGATATATCTGCATCTAGTATATATTGATGTTTATCGATGTATGCACAGTCGAGGGAGAGAGAAAACTGTTGCCGGGCTGATACCCAGAGCGCCAGCAGACCCTCTCACGGGTTCGCTCTGGGCACTCACCTGTGATTCACGCCAGCCCCGAGCCAGCTGGCGCTCAGGATATCTGCCCGACGTATGAGCATTACACGGTACCACCTGTTTCATGAGTCCGCGTTACAAGAGGAAAATTCTATGGCCGACGATAATTGTTGCTCCAGCCCTGAGCTACCGGAGCAGGCTTCGCAAGACTTCCCGCGCGTGACCATTGGGTACAAAGCACAGTTTTTCAAGGCGCTGGGTGATGAACACAGGCTCACCCTGGTTTATCTCATTGACTCAGCGACTTCCGAGAGCGTGTGCGTTTGCGATCTAACCGAGCCGCTGGGGCTCAAACAGTCCACCGTTTCGCACCACCTCAAGATTTTGACGGACGCCGGTGTTTTGCTCCGCGAGAAGCGCGGCACCTGGGTGCACTATTCTATTAACCCGCATCTACAAGATTTCATTAGTAATCTCTGGAAAGAGGATCACCATGTCTAATAGCAAGCCCACCATCCTTTTTGTCTGCAACTCCAACAAGGGCAAGTCCCAGATGGCTGCCGCACTGCTTGAATCGGAGGCGCCGGGCAAGTTCACCGTTGAGTCAGCCGGTACCAAGGCAGCCGTGGGGGAGAGTGTCAACCAGCAGGCATCCGCGTCCCTGGCAGAAATCGGTGCGGATATGTCCGCTGGTATTCCCACTCAGCTGACCGAGGACGCTATGCGCGCCGCTGACCGCGTGGTTGTAGTGGGCGGTGCTCAGCTGACCGAGATTGACGGCGTCGAAATCGAACGCTGGAACACCGACGAACCCTCTGAACGCGGTATCGAGGGCGAAGAGCGCATGAACATGATTCGCGACGAGATTCGCGCTCGCGTGCAGAAGCTTGCTAGCCAGTTCTAAATCATCAACGCTCATAGATACGAAAAACCCCGGCACCTTCGAAAAGGTGCCGGGGTTTTGCTTGGTCGGGATGACAGGATTTGAACCTGCGACCTCGTCGTCCCGAACGACGCGCGCTACCAAGCTGCGCCACATCCCGGTGTTAACTTTCTCAGGTGAAACCCTGTAAGCAACTCATCTAGTCTAACGCTAGAGAGAAAGAAAACGCAAAATGACGTCGAGACCTATGCGTGATTACAGGCCCCACGGACGCCGGGTATTGGTGCGGTCTGAACTCTGTTACCTCGGTTAACACTCTCTGAGCATTCGGGGGTATACCACCAGCTGTATCCCCACCGGCAATCTAACTTATCCGGGGACGTTCGCTGAATTGAAACTAACTGAACTAAACAAACTAAGCTGAGCCGAGCAGGACGCCGCATCCCGGTGAGGGAGCGGCGTCCTATAGTTATTCTTGGTGCTAATTAAGCCCAGTTCTTCTTGGGTGAGGTACCGCCGATACCCGCGTTGAAGGTGTTAGTGGGGTCGAGTTCCTTAAAATGTTTCACCATGTCCTCAGGCATACGGTAGAGACGGCCATAGTTATGCTCAGCAGGTAGCTTTGCGCCGCGCGCCTCTAAAAGTTCCTGAATCTCATCGTGCAACTTGTGCGGATCCACGCCCTTCTTTGCCACGTAATCCTGGTGCATCACGTGGCAGAAGAAATGACCATAGTAAGCGGTTACATCTAACTGGTTAGCAACCTCAGCAGGCAGTGTTTCAAGCCAGTCCCAATCATCACGGCGCAAAGCAACGTCAATGGGAATGAGCTCGCCCAGTTCTTTGCGCTTGATGCCTGCATAGCGGGTAGCAGCACTTGCCGCGCCAAAGCGGTTGAGGTTAGCGCTTTTTTCTTCATCAGCGGTGCAGACAAAGAAATCACCCAGATTTTTCTCGCTGGCAAAGAACTCCTTGAGCAGAGCTTCGCTCTCATTTCGCTGGGCGGCGCTGACTGTCAGTATCAGATGGTGCTCGAAACGATTGCGGTAGTCCATCAGGCGCTTGGGGAGCTGAGTAGGTAGACGGTCAAAGACGAACTGAGACACCGTATCCGCAAATGTAGGGCCAACCCCCGGTACCTTGCTAAAGAACCCGTTAGCCCAGGTCTTGAATGCAAACATGCGGGTTTGAATAGCAGGGCTGAGGTACTTGAGAAAGACAAAGGTATCTTTACCGTATTTCTCTGCCAAGTCAAAAGCGCTGCGTCCCATATATTCAGCCGCGATGGGCAGCGGCATATCAGCGCTTAAGAAGCGACGGCGAATTTCTTCTAACGCACGGGGAGCGTGGACTCCAATGTAGAAAGTGGTGGGGTTCTTTTCTAGCGGGAAGGTGCGGGTGCGTACCGCAAAGACCATTACCTTGCCCGCTGAACCCGATGCTTCAAAGAGATATTTGGGGTTGGAATTGTAGCGGGCCGGGCTGTCCTCAATTTGACGCAGGTGCTCAGCGTACTCGGTCTCGTTGCTATCTTCTGGGGCTTCGGTGACGTCTGCAGCTGACCAGTCACCGCGTTGTAGACGATCAAGAGCCCCTTCGGGATCATCGCCTAAAGAGATACCTAGATGGTTGATGAGTTCTAATGAACCTTGTTCGTTGACGCGAGCGAAGATTGCTTGGCGAGTGAAAGCTGGTCCTTTACGAATTTGGCTACCACCAGAATTATTGGCAATACCACCAATGACGGAGGCGCCAATTGAGGTGGAACCAATGACAGAGTGGGGTTCGCGCTGGTGAGGTGTCAGAGCATCGGTGAGTTGAACGAGCGTAGTGCCAGCAAGAGAAACAGCTTCTTGCGCATCGTTAATCAGATGTACCTGGCTGATCAGATGAGTTGAAATCAGAACGATGGGACGGTCATATTCTTGAAAACCGGGCCCTGAACCACCGGTCAGACCGGTGTTTGAAGCCTGCGGAATCACCATAAAGTCGTGCTCGAGACAAACCTGCAGAGCTTTCCATACTTCTACCAGGGTTGCGGGGCGTAGCACCGCAAACAGTGCGCCACCGCCAAAACGGTAGCCTTTGCTGAAGGGGTGAGTAGCATGTTCTGCGTGGAGCACCTTATCTGCGCCCATGATGGTTTTAAACTCTTCAAGGGCTTTTTGCTGAGATTCGGTCACAGACTGTGAGGAAGGCATATTCTTTCGTGCTCTCTGCTCGGTTTTCTACGGTGATGTATGCAAGATTCATAGAGCCCTCTTACGAAAGAAAAACCCGCCGGTGAAAAGTTCAATGGGACCTTTCATCTATTTTCCGTCCGCCGTGAGCAGCTGATGGCGAACCTTCATACTCTGTTGTTAATGATAAGCACGTCATAAAACGCACGGCAATAATGGGTAAGAAGAAGTCTTCTACTTTCCAAATATCTCGGCTCTACATCCCCATTGTTTCTTCCCACGCGCTGTACATGTGGGCGAAGCGTCCGCCGGTTGCAATGAGCTGGGAGGGCGAGCCGTCTTCAACAACTTGTCCATCATCGATAACGAGGATGCGGTCAGAGTCCACAACAGTTGACAGGCGGTGCGCGATGACGATGGTGGTGCGTCCTTTACTGAGCTGAGCTAAACCACGTTGTACCAGCTTTTCAGAGGGGATGTCCAAGGACGCTGTGGCTTCGTCCAGAATCAGCACCGCTGGGTCAACCAAGAAGGCTCGCGCGAATGAAATAAGCTGACGCTGACCGGCTGACAAGCGTCCACCGCGGGTTGCAAGATCAGTGTCGTAGCCCTCGGGTAGTTGCATGATAAATTCGTGGATGCCTACAGCCTGAGCTGCGGCGCGTACTTCATCATCGGTAGCTAAAGGCCTTGCCAACCGAATGTTGTCGGCAACGGAGCCCGAGAACAAGAAGGCCTCTTGAGTGACCATTACAACCTCGCGGCGTAACTGTTTATCAGAAAGGTCGCGAATATCAACCCCGTCTATCAGCAGTTTTCCTGACGTTACGTCGTAGAACCTGGCTACTAGTTTAGCGAGCGTGGATTTGCCCGCTCCTGTCTTGCCGACTAAAGCCAATTGCTGGCCGGCTGGAATTTCAAGATTTGTACGGTGCAAGGCGGGACGGCCTGAAATATAGCTGAACTCGACCTCCTCGAACACTACTGTTCCCTGCGCTTTAGCCTTGCGGACTACCGGATGCGCGGGTTCTGCAACATCCGGTTCTTCCGCCAGAAAACCAGAAACCTTTTCAAGGGCTGACACAGCTGACTGAAACTGGTTATAAAAATCTGAGAGCGAGAAAATGGGTTCAAAAACTCGAGTTGCATAGATAGTGAGCGCCAACAGGGTGCCTACCGCCATTTTGCCTTCGAGGACAGCAAAGCCACCGATGGTGAGTACTACACCCAAGTAGACATTGCCGATAGCGCCCAGTGTGGGCATATAAATACCCAGCACTTTGATAGCGTCCATAACTTTTACGCGATAGTCCTCGGCGATGTCGCCGTAACGCTGGCGGGATGCGGCTTCATAGCGGAAAGCCTTGACTGCGCGAATGCCGGTGAAAGTTTCTACAAATCGTCCGATAAGCTGTGCGTTCACTACGCGTTGCGCGCGAAAAGCCACAGCGGAACGCTTGCGGAACCAGCTGGTAAGAAACCAGATAGGAATCAGCGCCACTAGTAGCGCAAGGCCAGATTTCCAGTCCAAGAGTACGAGCGCGACAGCTGTGAACACCATACTCAAAATCGTGGCGGCAAGTTGCGAAAGGCCGGAATCCAGAAAAGATTTGAGGGTCTCAAGGTCAGAGGTCAAACGTGAAACTACGCGGCCTGAGGTATAGGTTTCGTGAAAACCAACGGGTAGTTTCTGGGCATGCTCAAACATGCGAGCTCGCAACTTGTAAAGAGAGTTTTGTGAGATTGCGGTAGTTAACACCACGTTTGCGTAAGTTGTGATTGCAGCGCACACAGCTAATCCCACGTAGAGCAGAGCCAGCTGCCCCAGTAAAGAGCTATCTCCATTCACTAACGATGCAACGGCATGGTCAATTGCATAAGAAAGCAAGAGTGGCATGGCGGTGCTAATAGCGGTTGCCACCACCACCAGGACTACGGTTGCCAAAATCTTCCACCGCACGGGGGCAAGAATCTCTTTCAACAGCCCCAGCGAGCGTTTGCGAACTTCACGCTGTTCTTCTGGGCTGAGGTCTACTTTATCCTCGGCAAGCGGGGGAGCATGTCGTGGCATTAGACTACCTCGCTTGTTTGCTCGTCCGCCATCATGAGGCGGGCGTAGCAGGGGTTTTGAAGCATCTCCTGATGAGTTCCAACAGCGGTGATCCGACCGTGCTCTAGTAACGCAACGCGGTCAGCCAGCGCCACTGTTGACGGGCGGTGGGCAGTGAGCAGGGTAGTGGTGTGGGCAAGATGATCTTTGAGCATGCCCACCACCGCTTCTTCGGTGCGTACATCAAGGGCAGAAAGAGGATCATCAAGTAGTAGGACGCGCGGATTAGCGGCTATTGCTCGCGCTAAGGATAACCGCTGACGTTGACCACCTGAGAGCGAAAGACCTTCTTCACCAATCAACGTGTGGACGCCGTCGGGCAGGTTATCTACAAAGTCTGAAGATGAGATGCGAAGCGCATTAACTAAAATTTCATCTTGCTCAACATCAGTGAAACTCTCACGGTTTACGCCCAATAACACGTTGTCTACAACAGAGGACGAGAAGAGGACGGGTTCTTCAAAAGCTACGCTCATTGCTGACCGTAGCTGCGGTAGCGGGATATCTGCAATATTTACACCGTCTATCAGAATGGAACCCTCGTTGATTTCGTAGAGTCGCGGTAAAAGCTGTAATAGTGTGGATTTTCCGCTACCTGTGGGACCAACAAGCGCTAGAACTTCGCCCGGTCGCACGTCCAAAGAAACATCCTGCACAACGGGTGACTGCGCGTCCTCGTAGGAAAAACTTACATGATTTAAGCTGATGGACGCTGCCTCGCCGCTGGATACTACAGGCATGCTCGCTCCATTGACAAGCACTACGTCTTCACTAGCCGGGGTGCTCATGACCTCGCGGTGACGGTCAATTGCAACACGGGCGTCCAACCACATGCTCATGAGCTGACTCGAGCGTTCTACATGGGGAGAGAGCAGAGCGACGGTGGCAAAGAAAGCGGTGAGTTCGCCGATGCTGAGCGAACCTGCTGTCACTTGATGAATACCAATCCACAGGGCTATTGCCAAGGTGATGCCTGTGATTGAGGATGTTGCTACGAAGGTTGAGCCCAGGGCTCGAGAGCGGCTCATTTCGGTTGTCATCAGCTGTCCGGCATCGGTCTTGAACCTGTCTAGAGCATTGTGGCCCTGGCCCAGTGCTTTGAGGACGCGGATACCCTGAACTGATTCTTCGACCTCTGTGGCAAGATCACCGGATTGTTGTTGGGATAATCGCGTGAGTGCTTTCATTTTCTTTTGAAAACGCCACAAAACAAACACGGTGATAGGAACTGATACTAGGTAGATCAGAGCCAAAACCAAAGAACCGCGGGTGAGGTAAAAGAGTCCTACACCCAGGGCAGCGGCAGAAGTAATTGCCTGAACCGAGCCGAAAGAAACCCACCTGCGCACTAAGGATAAATCTGAGGTGGATCGCGTGAGAAGCTGACCCGAGCCCCAGTCATCGTGAAAAGAAATGGGAAGGCGCATCAGTTGGTCGTACAACCTCATGCGCATGTTCATCTCAACGGTTGTTGAGGTGTCGATAATGAGCATACGCCGCACAAACATCAGAGCTGACTGTAAGAGTCCGAGGGCAATCATGAGACCGCCACCTAATAGCACCTGTGAGCGGCTAGGGTTTTGAACGCTGACTAGATGATCGATAACCCATGCCAGCACCTGCGGAATAGACAGCGCCACGGAAGTAGAAGAAATCCCGACAACCAAGCCGAAAAGCCACTTGGCGCGTATTGGTTTCATATACTGCCACAGCCCGATATTCACTGCATCGTCGTGCTGCGTAGGAGAGGGCACAGGCACCCGGCGGGTTTGTATCAGACTCATAGGTTCTAAAATACACCTCGCATCAGGGGTAGCGCGGTGTACCTCATAAAATAACTGCCATCGTCCGGAATATTCCACCACGATAATATCTAACGGGCAAGAAATATTAGCTGGGTTTTTCTTCTGCGCGCGGAGATCGATGAGAGGACCTGGCAAGAGACAACAGACCCTACAGACACGTAAGCCGCTAGATGGATGGGCCTGGCGTGAATCGTGCGAGCGCTCTGCGTGAGTCACGAGAGGGTCCTCTAGTGGCGTCGTGTCTGGGGTCTTTTAAAGCCAAAGATCAGTGAGAAACCTCATCGCGCGCCGTCAACGTGACCACGATTGCCTCGGGCGGGCAGAAGAGTCGTATTGGAGCATAACGCGATGTGCCAAGGCCAGCGGAGACCTGCACGGGAACACCGTTTTGCAAGCTCACACCCTTAGCGCGGGAAGGCTCAATATCGCAGTTAGACACCAGCGCGCGTCCACCCGGTAAACACACTTGACCACCGTGGGTGTGCCCAGCAAAGATTGCCTGTGCGCCATCGTCCACAAAGGCGTTGAGCGTACGCAGGTAAGGAGCATGCGCCACACCTAAACGAACCGAAGGTTCATCGGAGGTATAGGTAGCTGAAGGGGCAAACCCCGGATGCTCGTCGTAGCCGATATGGGGATCATCAACACCTGAAAATTCAAGACGCAAGCCATTGATAGATAGGGTCTCGTAGCGGTTGATTAAATCAATCCAGCCGCGAGCGTTGAAGGCATCGTGCATTTTTTGCGTGGGCAATGCTTGCGGTTCTTCTTCAGAACCGCGCTTAGAGGGGCCTTTGAAGTAGCGAAGCGGGTTCTTCAGCTCCGGTGCGAAGTAGCAGTTAGAACCTGGGACATAGACGCCGGGAAAATCAAAGAGCGGGTCGAGCGCTTCCATCAAAGAAGGCAGTGCCCCCATGTGCGAGAGGTTATCCCCGGTGTTAATGACAAGATCCGGTTCAATCGCTGCCAACGAGTGCATGAACTCATGCTTCTGGCGCTGCCCGGGGATCATGTGCATATCTGAGATATGCAAGATAGTGAAATCCGGGGTACCTGCCGGCAAAATCGGCAGGGTCTCGTGGCGAACTTTGAAGTTGTTAAGTTCGTAAAAATGAGCATATGCGGCTGTGGCAGCCCCCGCCACAATGCCCGCAGCCGCAACCGAGCCGGTTACTTTTGCGAGAGTTGCAGCAGATGCTGCCACAGACGATGAAGATGCAGTCTTCATAAAATTTTCAACCTTAATTGGTTACTTTAGCCGGAGGCTGAGCAAACTTGTCGGTGTTATAACGGCGGGCAGTTTCTTGCATATAAGTCTGCCACTGCTTACCTGCATAGGTAGCGCCATCCACGTAGTCGCGAGTCTGACCGTTAATCGATAGGTTATTTAGCGAACGTGAACCCTGTGCCAGGTTACCAACCCAAGAAGCGGTTGCTAGACCCTTGGTGTACCCCACAGTCCAGGTCTGGGTTGAATTATCGGTAGTACCGGTTTTAGCTGCTGAGGCATCGGGCAAGCCAATACCACGCTGCCAACCAGAACCATCCACCAGAACCTGCTTGAGGACGTAGTTCACACCGTTAGCAACGTCCTTAGAAATTGCCTGTGAACAATCAGGCTTGTATTCCTTTTTCACCTCGCCCTTGCGGTCAAATACCTTAGTGGTTGATCGAGGCTCGCAGTACTTGCCTTCGTTAGCAAAGGTAGCGTACGCGGATGCCATGGTCATGGGCGCGACTTCAACAGAACCAATGTTGGACGCTAGCTGGTTAGGACGGTATGCAATATTTCCCTGGTAGTCCTTGATCTGAAGCTTTCCTGCCATATCTTGGATATCGCACAAATCGAGCTGGTTCACCATGCTGTACAAGAAAGAGTTAATGGAGTTTTTCAGACCGAACGCTACGGTGCCCCACTGCTGGTAACCACCTTCCGCGTTCTGGAAGCTCCAACCCTGAGGACGCTCGTTGAAGTAGTACGCTCCGCCATCGAGGCAACGAGCGTTCCAACGAGTATCGGCAGGGTAGTTCAGGCGGGTACCGTCAATAGTCTGATTGACTGATTTGCCGGATTCAATCCACTGAGCCAACACAACGGGTTTGAAGGTTGAACCGGGCTGGAAGCCTGCGGTACCACCGTCTGCAGCATTCACGTTGTAGTTGTACAGCGAAGTGGAGTTATTGTCCTGAGCATCGCCGTAGTCAGAGTTCTGAGCCATCGCCACAACGCTACCGTTCTTGGGTTCTACTGAAACCAAAGCGGTATTGACATCATCGGGGTTATTGTTTGAAGGCTGAGTTGATTCAACAGCGTTTTTAGCTGATTTCTGCGCGTTCAAATCAAGGGTAGAAACAATCTTGTAGCCACCGCGGTAGATGTTAGCTACGCGGTCTTCGTAAGTCGCACCAAAGCTCTCATCCTGGTACAACTTGGTCATTGCGTAGTTGCAGAAGTATGCGTTATCGCCAGCTGCTGAACAGCCGCTGTCGGTTTCATGAATATCGAGGTCAAGCTCTGAATTCACAGCATCATCGTACTCAGCCTGAGTGATTTTGCCATCGCGAAGCATCGTACCCAGAACAACGTTGCGGCGTTCTTTGGAGTACTCGGGGTTAACGTCGGGGCGGTACAGGTTAGGTGACTGCACCATACCTGCTAAAGTTGCAGCCTGAGCAGGGCTCAGTCGGGATGCGGGAATACCCCAGTAGTACTGGGAGGCAGCCTCTACACCGTAGTTGGTACCACCGAGGTTAACAACGTTCAGGTAGCCTTCGAGAATCTCGTCTTTAGACTTGTTTTCTTCCATGGAAATCGCAAGCTTCATTTCCATGATTTTTTCGATGTAGCCCTTGTTCGCACCCATAGTAGCGGTTGCATCGCCACCGGATTGCTCAGCAGCATCGATCAGCAAGTTATTCACGTACTGCTGGGTCAAGGTGGATGCACCCTGACGGTTGCCCGGACGCATAATGTTGTTAACCAGAGCACGACCAATACCGATGGGGGAGACCGCACCGTGTTCGTAGAAAGAGCGATCTTCCACCGCGATAATCGCGTCCTGCATGTTCTGCGAAATCTTGTTCAGCGGAACTTCAGTACGGTTCTGTGAGTAAAAGGTCGCCAACTTGGTCTTACCGTCGTTCGCGTACAAAGTTGAGGGCTTAGACAAAGGACCATCTGACATGTCGTCAGGAAGCCCTTTAAACCAGTTAATAGAAGAAGTTGCTGCAATACCAGCAGCTGCCGTCGGCGGAACCAACAGACCAGCGGTTACAAAGCCAGCGATGATTGACAGTGCAAGAAATTGCAGAAAATCACTGGGCTTGCGCTTTTTACGAGCATTCTTGGATGAGGCCATTGCATTAGTTTACAAGCCAAAGCTGAAAATCAAAGCGTAAAAAGTTTCACACGAGCGCAAAAATGGGTGTTTCAACTCGCCCTGTTAGCAAGCTACCCCTAAAAATTAGAGTTCATTTAGCCACACTCTGCGCTGGACTGTGAGAAACACCTACCTGATGCACTAGGCTAGTGCTCATGGATAAATGGGAATACGCAACTGTGCCCTTGATGATTCACGCGACTAAGCAGATCCTCGATAGCTGGGGTGAAGACGGCTGGGAGCTCGTTACTGTGCTTCCCGGTGCGCCGGCTGCAGCCGGTAGCGCACCTGCTGGCAACATGGTCGCACCGACTCAGGGCAACCCGATTGCATACTTTAAGCGCAAGAAAAGCTAGATAACCTTATATTCGATAACGGCCGAAGCCTCACCTAGTGTGAGGGTTCGGTCGTTATTTGCCCCTGCACATACCTGTATCTCTTTGTAAAGAAGTCTCAATCATGAGTGAAAATCGCGTTGAAAACCGCCTCGCAGAACTAGGGTTCACCCTTCCTGAGGTCGCTGCTCCCGTCGCGTCATACGTTCCTGCTGTTACTAGCGGTAACTATGTGTATACCTCTGGCCAGTTGCCTTTTGTTGAAGGTGCACTACCTGAAACAGGTAAGGTCAATGAGGGTGAGGGCTTTGTAAGCCCAGCGGACGCTAAAAAGTATGCCGCTATTTCTGCACTGAACGCGTTGGCTGCGGTGAAATCTGTTATCGGCGATCTCGACCGCGTGACCAAGGTGGTTAAGGTTGTAGGTTTTGTTTCTTCAGACCCCTCTTTTACTGCTCAGCCTGGCGTTATTAACGGTGCTTCTGAGTTGCTGGGGGATGTTTTTGGCGATGCTGGCCGTCATGCCCGTAGCGCTGTTGGTGTTCCTGTCTTGCCGCTGGATTCACCCGTTGAGGTAGAAATCATCGTTGAGTATGTCTAATCCCAATCTCTACACCGGCGCACTGAAAACCGTGCGTCCGCGTAAAGAGACTAAGCTGAGTCCGCGCGGGGTGCAGGCTGAGCGTCACTATACTATTCCTGAATCGCAACAGGATTCTGCGCGTTCGTGGATTGAAGAAGGCGCTGAAGTCGTCTGTAACTCTAAGCCTGCAGCCATTGTGATTTTTGTGCGCGATGGCTCTCAGGGGGTAGAGACCTACATGACGTATCGCCACAAATCGCCAATGGGTCGCCTTGCTTTTCCCGGTGGTCTTGCGATTTACGACGATGCGAATATGCAGCCCTGGGTTGGTCCTAGCGAAAATCAGTGGGCAGAGAAATTCGGTGAGGTTGATCCAAAGACCGCGCGCGCTGTTGTTACGGCAGCTATTCGCGAAGTCTTTGAAGAAACCGGATTATTGCTGGCCGGAGTGGATGACACCAGTACCGTTGAAACCCTCAATACACACGAGAATATGAGTTCTCGCGTTGCTATTGCTGAACAGAGCAAAGACTTCAATGAGTTTTTAAGCAAGCGTAATCTCAAACTGCGTGCTGATCTGCTCAAACCTATCGCCCGTTGGCTCTCACCGGATTATTTTCATAAGCGCTACGATGTGCACTATTTCGCAGCTGCTGTGCCGGTAGGGCAAAAACCGACCTTGCTAGAAGGCAAAGGCGTTTGGGGGCAGTGGCTTTCTGCTCAGGAGCTTCTCGATCATCGTTCCACGACAAAGCTAGGCGACGCCATTGGTCAGCCCGATACCGTGGGAAAAACTCTTGAGGAACTCGTCAATCCGGGTGTGCTGTGCGTTTTAGAATCTATTGCTAAAGCTCCCAGCGCTATCGCATTTTTATCGAAAAAGCGCGTCATCGATTTGAAAAAACCAGAGACCAAGATGGCGGCAAACGGTAAGTGCTATCTATCCTTTAGTGAACCCGGTACGCAGGATGCGCGTGCCTCACGCACGTTCCCCGCAACTGCTGCGGTTGTTCCTAGCGAATAATAGCGCCGCATCCTCAAATAATTTTCAGGAGATAAAAACGCCAAAGGGGCGGTGAGATGTAAAAATCTCACCGCCCCTTTGGCGTTTTAAACTTACAGTCTGGTGTCAGCTTTGTTGCTTAGCGTGAGCGGTTACGCAGACGCTGCAAATCGAGAATGACAACCGCACGTGCTTCGAGGCGAATCCAACCGCGTGAAACAAATTCAGCCAGAGCCTTGTTCACGGTCTCGCGTGATGCGCCAACCAGCTGAGCCAGTTCTTCCTGAGTTAGCTCGTGTGCAACAAGAACACCGTCAGTTGCGGGGCGACCAAAGCGGTCAGCCAAGTCAAGTAGCGCCTTTGCAACGCGACCGGGAACGTCTGAGAAGACCAAGTCAGCCAGGTTCTCGTTGGTGCGGCGCAGACGGCGAGCAAGAGCCTGAAGAACCTGAGCAGAGATGCTGGGTGACTTCTCCATAGCCTTACGTAGGGATTCGTGCTTTACCCCTGCCAGGCGGGTTTCAGACACAGCGGTTGCGCTGGTTGAACGAGGGGAAGGATCGAACAGAGCCATTTCGCCGAAGATTTCACCGGGGCCAAGAATGGCAACGAGGTTTTCGCGTCCGTCAGAGGCAGTGCGACCAAGCTTAATCTTGCCTGAAACAACGAAGTAGAGCTGATCGCCGGGATCGCCTTCGTAGAAAAGGGTTGCACCGCGGGTCAAATCAACCTCGGTGATGTCTTCAGTCAAAGCTGCAAATGCTTCGTCGTCTAGCTGTGCGAACAGCGGTGCGCGACGCAGTACTTCAATATCCATTGTTCTCCTTCAAATCAAATTTCAGTGTGTTAAAAAAACTAAGTAAATGGTACGCGTGGTTCAGCTAAACCTCGTAGCCACCTACCACTAAAAACCTTTGTGACATATTCAACTACTATCGAGCCTACATCAAATTAAGGCTAGATACATCACTCGTAACCTGATATTTGCCTAAGAGCGCACTGAATTTTTGTTCCTTGCCCTCACTTTTTGCAGCGAGACGGCTTAGTATGAAATTTCAAATCTACGTATCTTAGCCGCAATGCAGCCTCTAGCTGGCTGTCGCTTTAGATACCTTACCCGGGAGCTGTATGCTGCAACAATTTACTCTGCTCGATGCTGTGCTGGCAATCGTGATTCTGCTGTACGTCGTTGCGGGCATTAATAAGGGATTCTTCATTTCAGTAGGAACGCTTGTCGGTTTTATTGCCGGTGTTGTGGCCGCTATATTTGTGGCTCCTTGGGCTGCAACGCAAGTACCTGATAACTGGTACATTTTTGCGGTGGTCATAGCGGTTATCGTGTGCCTGAGTTTGGGGCAGTGGCTGGGATTTTTGGTAGGACGCTGGATGCGATCCCTCAGTGACCGAACACCGCTGAAGACAGTTGAACGCCTACTAGGCGGTCTTCTCAACCTTGTTATCGCGGTGTTGGTTATTGTCGTATTGTCACTCACACTCAAACCGCTTGGTATGCCTGCGGTCTCGCACGCTTTGAGCGATTCAAAGATTGTGAGCACTTTAGAAAATAAGGTGCCGCCAAGTTGGCAGAACACTATCAACAGGGTGCGCAACGATGTGTTAACCGATGCCCGGATTCCTGAAATTACATCTTTGATGTACCCGCAAGCTGAAGCACCCACGCAGCAGTTAGATAATGCGGCACTGGAACAAGCTTCTCAGTCGGTGGTTCAGATATTGGGCGCTGCCGAGCGCTGCGGTTATACCTCTGAAGGCTCAGCTTTTGTTATTGATAACGCACTGGTAGCTACAAACGCGCATGTGGTGGCGGGTGTAAGCGAACCTGTCGTGCAAGATCGTGAGGGCAATACTTATCGGGGCACTGTGGTTTACTCCGACCAGGCTCAAGACATCGCTTTTATCCGCATCAATGAAGAATTTCCGCTTGCACCTTTGCCCCTTGGTTCTGAAGTAGCCTCGGGAACAGATGTCTCGTTCATGGGCTACCCTGCCGGCGGCCCTTTCGACGCGCGTCCTGCCACTGTGCAAGGACTGGGTTATAGCCGCACCGTTGATTCGGCAACGGGCAAAGAGAATCCCTCCAGATTGGTCTACCAGCTGGCAGCAAATGTTGAGCAGGGTAACTCTGGTGGACCGGTACTCGATGAAAACGGCGTTGTCGTTGCGCAGATTTTTGCTAAATCCACAGAAGGGGAGAGCGGGTACGCGATTCCTGCATCCGTTATCAGTGACGCCCTGACCGCCGCTAGCGGACTCAGCCAGCCGGTAGATACAGGTCAGTGCGTTGCGCGGTAAAGCTGATGCTCTACTAGCCTAAGTGCTGGGCTAGCCCAGGTGTTGCGCTAAGAAATCTACCGCCATCGTGTAGCCAAATGAACCTGCGCCGGCAATCACCGCGGTTGCCTGGGGAGAAACAAAAGAGTGGTGGCGAAACTCTTCGCGCTTGTGAACGTTCGACAGGTGCACCTCTACTACGGGTAACTCTGTTGCCTCTAAAGCATCGTGCAAAGCTACGGACGTATGCGTATAGGCAGCGGGGTTGATGATGATCGCAGTCGCCTCGGTGCGCGCCCTTTGAATCTCATCAACCAGTACACCTTCATGGTTGGACTGAGAAAACTCAATCTCAAAGCCGTGGGTAGAGGCGCGGTCGCGAACCTGTTGCTCAATATCAGCCAAGGTCGTTGAGCCATAAATTTCGGGCTTGCGGTGACCGAGCAGGTTGAGATTAGGACCATTGAGAACAAAAATTGTGCGTGCCATACCACCACATCTTTCCCGAAAACACTGTCAATAGCAAAGGTGCCCGGTAGCGCTATTGCTACCGGGCACCCTCATGGTTCACCATGCATTGATTGAAAAGCTCACCACAAACTTTTATTCACTCAAGAGCAAGGTGAAGATTTTGGGATAGTACAGGTTAGCCCTTGTACTTTTCGACGATGACGTCCATAACTGATGAATCAGCCAGGGTGGTTACGTCACCAACTGGGCGGTTCTCTGCCACGTCCTTGAGCAGACGGCGCATGATCTTACCGGAGCGGGTCTTAGGCAGTTCAGGAACGATGAGAACCTTCTTGGGCTTTGCAATCGGTGAAATTTCAACACCAACGTGGGCGCGAATTTCTTCGGGCAAAGTGTCTTCATCGTAGCCTGCCGAGACTGCCTCGTCAGAGAGAATGACGAAGGCAATGACAGCCTGACCGGTGGTTTCATCGGGTGCGCCAACAACTGCAGCCTCAGCAACCTTCGGATGCGACACGAGAGCGGATTCGATCTCGGGGGTTGAAAGACGGTGACCAGAGACGTTCATAACGTCATCCACGCGTCCTAGAACCCAGACATCGCCATCAGCATCACGCTTGGCGCCGTCGCCAGCAAAGTACATGGTCTCAAAGCGTGACCAGTAGGTATCGACAAAGCGATCGTCGTCGCCCCAGATAGTGCGAACCATTGACGGCCAAGGCTCGCGTACTACCAAGAAACCGGACTGGTCATTGCCAAGGCTCTCACCCATATCATCCACAACATCAACCTTGATGCCCGGAAGGGGTTGCTGCGCAGAACCGGGCTTTGCCACGGTAACACCGGGTAGCTGAGAAATCATGATTGCACCGGTTTCGGTCTGCCACCAGGTATCGACGATGGGGCACTTGCCACCACCAATGACGCGGTGGAACCACAGCCAAGCTTCGGGGTTGATAGCCTCGCCGACGGTGCCCAGAACACGCAGGGATGAAAGGTCGTACTCTGCGGGGATGTCTTCGCCCCACTTCATCATGGTGCGAATAGCGGTGGGCGAAGTGTAGAGAATGGTCACACCGTATTTCTGGACGATCTCCCAGAAGCGACCGCGGTGCGGTGAATCAGGGGTGCCCTCGTAGATAACCTGGGTTGCACCGTTAACTAAGGGCGCGTAGGCGACGTAGGAGTGGCCGGTTACCCAGCCAACGTCTGCGGTGCACCAGTACACATCGGTCTCTGGCTTGAGGTCGAAGACATTCTTGTGGGTGTAGGCACCCTGGGTTAGGTAACCGCCGGTAGTGTGCAAGATGCCCTTGGGCTTGCCGGTGGTTCCGGAGGTATAGAGAATGAACAGCGGATCTTCGGAGTTTTGGGCGCTGGGGGTGTGCTCGGTGGACGCTGCTTCAAGAGCGTCGTGCCACCAAATATCGCGTCCTTCAACCCAGTCAATGTCTTCGCCGTTGCGCTTTACAACCACAACATTTTCAACGGTGTTCTCGCCAGAAAGAGCCTTATCAACTGCGGGCTTGAGCATGGAGGGCTTGCCACGGCGGAATGAGCCGTCAGCGGTGACCAGCAACTTAGCCTCGCCATCGACAACGCGTGAGCGAACAGCATCCGCTGAGAAGCCACCGAAAATAACGGAGTGAACAGCGCCGATGCGAGCACACGCCAGCATGGTGATAACAGCTTCTGAAATCATGGGCAGGTACACCGCAACGCGGTCGCCCTTAGTAACGCCCAGAGCCTCAAACGCGTTAGCTGCGCGGGAGACTTCGTCTTTGAGCTGCGCATAGGTGTAGGTTTTAGTGTCGCCGGGCTCGCCTTCAAAGTGAATAGCTACACGATCACCGTTACCAGCTTCAACGTGACGGTCTACAGCGTTGTAGCAGGCGTTGAGCTCACCATCGGCAAACCACTTAGCAAAAGGCGGGTTAGACCAGTCGAGAGTTTCGGTGAAAGGCTTTGACCATGTCAAGAGCTCGCGAGCCTGATCAGCCCAAAACTCAACTCCTTTTTCGTTTGCCTGATCGTAGAGAGCCGCGGTTGCATTTGCTTGAGCTGAAAATTCTTCGCTGGGTGCAAAGGTCTGTGGGGTATCGGTCATTGATCTCCCTTTCGTGGTGATGAGGACGCTTATTTATGATGTGCGTCACGATAAACTTCTGTGTCTACCTTAGAGAAAATAGTGTCGTGTGTCATAGTGTTACGGGGTGTGTTGCTCAAAAGGTTTTTACTAACCTCAACGGTCTATCTGCGCGCTGGCTGGTCAAAACAAGTGCAGTACACGAGAAAACCAGGCCACCGGGTACTGTGGAGATATGGCAAATTCTTCTGCACAACCCGCGTCCTCCCTCACAGAGGCTAAGAGGTCACAGCTTGAAATCCGCGTCGTACCGCCGTTTAAAGCTGCTCAGGCAAAAGCACGACGCGAGAAAAACGGTGAAACCGAAATTGGTCGCAAGCGACGCGTACGCAAAGCCAACATGATCTTGGGGCAGACGTACCCGTATGCCGTTGCCGAGCTAGATTTTGAGAGCCCTTACCAGCTACTGGTAGCGACCGTGCTGTCAGCGCAAACCACCGATGTGCGCGTCAATTCGGTAACGCCGATCCTCTTTCATCGCTATCCCACCCCTGAAGATCTGGCGCAGGCGAAAGCAGAAGACGTAGAAGCTCTGATCCAACCCCTCGGTTTCTACCGCGCCAAAACCCGTTCCATTATGAATCTTGCAACCCAGCTGGTCGATGAGTTCAATGGAGAGGTCCCCTCAACCTTGGATGAGCTCGTAACGCTTGCCGGGGTGGGGCGAAAGACTGCCAACGTAGTGCTCGGCAACGCCTTCGACGTTCCCGGGCTTACCGTTGATACTCACTTTGGGCGCCTTGCCCGCAGGCTAGGGATGACGCAGGAAGAAGACCCCGTAAAAGTAGAGCGGGACGTTGCCACACTGTTTGAACCTAAAGACTGGACTATGCTCTCTCATCGGCTGATTTATCATGGCAGGCGCATCTGTCACGCTCGAAAACCAGCCTGCGGTGTATGCCCCATTGCTGATCTATGCCCCTCTTATGGAGCGGGCGAGACCGATGAAAGCAAAGCACGCAAACTCATGAAATATGAGATGGCGCCCGGACGCGAAGAACTTCACCTCAAATTCGTCAACGGTTATAGCCGTCGTCAACTGCAAGCAGAAGGATACCCTCTGGGCGCATAATACCGGCGAAAATATCCTTGAAAAAGCAAGGGCTGACCTCATCCAACTCGTACAGAACGACACCACCGATTTCTCCGACCGTGAGCGGTGGAAAGTGGGAGAAGTCGATTCCGCATCGAGTAAACGGGCTGCTGTATTGATCCTTTTTGGTGCTTTAGACTCCCAGCCTGCGCAGAATGCTGATTGTCCTGAGGCCGTGGGAGCCTACCTGGACGTGCTGATCTTGGTGCGCGCCGCATCGTTGCGATCCCATGCAGGGCAACCAGCTTTCCCCGGTGGCAAAATCGACCCCGAAGACTACGAGCAGGCACAAGTGCAGGGTGTACCCGTCTCGCATATTGCTGCTTTACGCGAAGCCACAGAAGAAACCGGGTTAGACCCCGAAGGCGTTGAAATTTTAGGGGCTATCAAAGACGTTCCGCTACCGGTCACTAACCTTCAGGTCAGCCCCGTTATTGGCTGGTGGACCAAACCCAGTGATGTCGATGTGGTCGATCACGGCGAATCATCCCTGGTGCTGCGAGTGCCTGTGGCTGATTTGGTGGATCCCGCTAACCGTCTGTACGTGACGGTGGCGCGCGGGGGAGTGAAGCATAAATCCCCAGCGTTCGACGTCTCACAAGACGGGGAAACCTTTCGCATCTGGGGCTTTACCGGCGTCATTCTCGACCGCGTGTTGGATGCGCTGGGCTGGGCTCAAGAATGGGATAGAAACCGGAGCGAACCGGCGCCGGTTTAAACCTTTTTCTTACTTAGCTTTCGCGTAGTTGTCGGTCACCACGATGCTCACCGGAAAGTCCACTGGAATCTCGCCGAAGAGCATGCGCGCGGCGGTCTCCGCTGATTCCTTGACGATGCGCTCGCACAGCTTAGTTTCGCGCTCGGGACCGTACAGCATCACCTCATCGTGCAAAAAGTACACAAGGTGTGTTTTTAGAGGTGAGCCAAAGAGCTTTTCGTTGCGCAGGCGCTTGCGGATCTGGCCCATCCAGCACAGCGCCCATTCGGCAGCCGTCCCCTGCACCACAAAATTGCGGGTAAAGCGCCCCTGCGAGCGCGCCAGGGATTTTGCCCGGCGTTCGGCTTCGGCAGTAAAAACATCTCTTTGAGTTTCAAACCAGGCGGTGGGTGGTGCCGGTGAGGTTCTACCTAAATGGGTGACTACCTGCCCGCCGCGCTCGCCGATAGCCGCTGCGTCTTCGGTGAACTGCATGGCTTGAGGAAAAAGTTTGCGAAAGTGCGGAAGCAGCTTTCCAGAATCTCCCGTGGTTGCCCCGTACATGGCACCGAGCATTACAATTTTTGCCGCTGATCTGCTAGCAAGCGGGGATCCGGTGCGTTCACCAATTTCTGCGATACCGGTGTACAGATCTGTTCCGCGGGCGGCGATAGCTAGGGCGCGATCCCCGCTCATCGCTGCTAGGATGCGGGGTTCTACCTGCGCGGCATCGGCAACGATGAGTCGCATACCGTCTTCAGCCTGCACCGCGTGGCGAATGTCTTTGGGGATTTGCATTGCCCCGCCACCGTGGGCACCCCACCTGCCGGTGGCTGCAGAGCCAACTTCGTAAGCAGGGTAAAACCTGTTGTTGTGAACCCACGCGTCCAACCATGCCCAGCCGTTAGCGGTGAAAAGTCGGTAGAGCTTTTTGTACTCTAGGATAGGGGCAACGATTTCTTCGCGTCGGTACCGTTCCTCCTGGTGAGGAGCTTGTTCTACCCAGCTTTGTAGCTCCCATTTGCGGGTGGATTCCACGCGCATCCCGGCGTTGTGCATTGCTTTGAGCAGGTGGGCAGGCGAATCGGGATTGAGGTTGGGCGCCCCTAGCCTCTCGCTAATGACTGCCGCTAATTTTTGTAATTCGTAAGGGCGCTCGTAGGCAGCAGGACGCGGCCCTAGCTTTTGTGCCAGCATCGCCTCGTGCACGCTTTTATTCCAGGGCATACCCCACTGCTTCATTTCACCGGCAATGAGGGCACCCTGTGACTCAGCGGCAGCTAAAAGTGAGAGCTTGCCGGGTTCAGGGGCAGCTGCGATGGCTCGAAGTTGCGCGTGCAGTTCATCCATGAGCTCGCGCGCGGTAGGGGGTTGCTCAGCACTGTCATCGGGGGTATCAAACAAAGAATCTTGCCCCGGTGCTGTCGCTGTTGGCAGAAGATGCCCTACCGGTTCTTCGCTAGCTGATAGAGCAACTACCGGCGTATAAGAGATCCGATTTTGCGCCCTGGTCGCTGCCGTGCGCAAAATACGCTGCACTAAAAAGAGATCGTGGCAACTGGCAACACTCACTCCCGCATCTAACAAAGTGGGGTAAACATTCTTGGTGTGCGCCCACGTCCACCGAATAATCTGTGAACGATTTTTATCCATCACGAGCTTAATAAAATCCGGGAGCTGCTCGCTAGTAAAACTGCGTTCGGTGCCTTGCCCACCCGGCACGTACGTTATCGCATCCCACTGCTCAGGCGCGCTGATACCGCGCGGAGGGCGGGGAGCAATCACAATGTACATACCCTCATTATGGCGGTTTATGACGCGAAAACAGAACACAAAACCTGCAGATTGTGGACATCTTCGAGGTAGAAAAGGAGTTATCCACAGGCTGTAAGTTTCTCGGTTGTGCGTAGCTGAAAATCTGGTGCAATGACAACCATGAACCATTCCAATACCACCGTATCGCCGGCATCCCTACCTCGGTTTGGAGAAGAAACTGCTGAGCCGGAGAATCCGCCGCGTCAAGAGACTCCACCGACCCTTTTGCAACTTGCCCGTAAATACCCGTCGAAGTTTTCAACGGGGCTAAAAGACGCGGACCAGGGAGAGGAAACCTCGCAATCTGATAAACCTGGGACACCTGATAAACCCGGGACACCTGACCAGCCGGATCATCCACCGGTCGAAAACTCTAACCTGCAGAGTCAGGCGGCGCACCTTGCATCGGAACAATCTATTGAAACCGATCAAACGCTTTCGAGCCGGGGTGATGCCGCTTCTATCGCACGAACCATCATGGATGCTTGTTTGCTGAGTTCAGCAGAGTTCTCTCTCCAAAGCTGTAAAGATGCGTTGCACGAACAATACGCTGACCTGCCCGCTGTGCAGAAGAATGAAGTAGAGAAGATTATCTCCGCGCATCTTGAGGGGCTGGGGGTGCTTGAACCACTGTTAGATATTGAGGGGATTACCGATATTTATGTCAATGCACCGGATGATATCTGGATCGACGGAAGTTTTGGCATGCACAAAACAGGCCTGCACTTTGAGAGTGAGGACGCGGCGCGCTCGCTGGCCACCCGACTGGTGACCTCGTGCGGTGCGCGATTAGATGAAGCCGTGCCCGCCAACGATGTTCAGACAGAACGCGGGCAACGTATTCATGCTGTTTTGCCGCCCGTTGCCGGTGAGAACACCGTGCTTTCTATCCGCGTTCAGCCCGCTCAGCGATTGACCTTAAATCAGTGGCTGGCACACAGCAATCCACAGCTGATGCCGGTGCTTGAATCAATGATGAAAGCGCGAGCGACCTTTGTAATTAGCGGCGGCACAGGTAGCGGTAACACAACACTCCTCAATGCCTTACTGGGGCTGTGCGCAGATGAAGAACGCCTAGTCACCATAGAAGATTCACCCGAGCTCGCCCCGACTCATGCCCATACCGTTGCTCTCACCAGCCGCGCCGCGAACGCTGAAGGACGCGGTGCAATCACCTTGCAGATGCTCATTCAGCAGGCACTGCGCATGGGCCCGGACAGACTGATTTTGGGTGAGAGCCGCGGGGCCGAGATTGTTGATCTGCTCATGGCAATGAACACCGGACACTCGGGCTCTGGCTCAACTCTTCACGCGAACTCGGCCGATGCCACGCCAGCTCGCATCATTGCCATGGGGGCGTTGGCAGGACTAAGCCCGCAAGCAACTTCTTTGCAGGCTGTTACCGCATTGGATTATGTGATCCACTGCCAGAAAGTTGGTGGCCATCGCATCGTCACGCAGATTTCTCGGTTTGAACTTCTCGGCGGCGAACTGAGCACTGTACCCTGTTGCAGCGTGAACTTCGACACCGGGCGTCTCAAATGGCATACCGGTGGTATCGAACTACGAGAGCTGGGGCAGTGGCTATGAGGCGCGCTAGACCTTTCACTCGCCTCACCTCTGACTCAGCCATTTTCAGGCAGGCTACCGGTTCACTCCGCGATGCTTTACGCTACCGCTGGGCTAGGATAAGGCTCGAGCGAAGTGCTCGCAGCGATGAAATGGAACTCTGGCCCGCCCTTATTTGGCAACTTGCCGCCTTGCTGAGAGCCGGATGCAGCGTCCGCACTGCCTTCGAATACCTTGTGGCAGATTATGACTATCACATAGATGAAAAACATGACTTCTCATTGCCGCTAGCGGTTGTGCGGGCGCGCAATGACCAGCGGTTGCTACTACGAGCCTGCTTGTCCCGACTACGGACGGGGTATTCACTTACCGGCGTGGAGAATAGTTGTAGCTTCAGTCGGGAGCACTCACGGCAAAGAACCCATCAGCTTCTAGCCTGCTGGCATATCAGCGAAACCACGGGTGCAGCCCTTGTGACCCTGCTTGAACACTACGCTGCTCACTGCGAGAACGATATGGACGCGTTTGAGGCACGCACCTCAGCACTGGCAGGGCCAAAAGCAACCGGCAGTATTCTCTCGTGGCTACCGCTTTTGGGGCTGGGCTTAGGCATCTTGATGGGCACTAACCCGCTCGGTCTGCTTTTGGGATCAATTCCCGGGGCGCTAGTGGGGGTCACCGGCATCGGGCTGGCTCTCTACGGTAGAAGATGGACAACAAAACTCGTTGCTCGTGCCGAGAAAATGGAGCTGTAAACACATGGATACCCTCCTGATTATTTTCTTCAGCACCTGTTTGTACGCAGCCTGTGCACTAGTGGTTCTCAGGCGTTTTCGACACGTAAAGGATAGCGAGGATGCCGATGAGCCCGTACAATCTGCCGATGAGCCCTTGGGCTTAGATGCCTCCCTCCTTCTTGAACTCATCGCAACACTTCAAGAAACGGGTCTTTCGCTCAGTGCATCGCTCAAGCACTTGGCAGAAGTAGACCCCGTGCACCGCCCTGTTTTGACGGCGGTTTCTCAGCGACTTTCTACCGGTTTGGCGTGGAAGGACGCGTGGGCGTGGGCAGACACGAATGCGCTTGACCCTGCGATGGTACAGCTCAAAGACACGCTGGCTGTGGTGACTGTTGCCGGTGCGCCCAGCGCTGACATTCTACGAGCGGCTGCAGCCCGAGCGCGTCGTGCCGAGTTTCGACGCGCGGAGCAGTCCGCGGCAAAACTGGCGGTAAAACTCGTGGTGCCCCTGGGTGTATGTTCGCTGCCGGCCTTTATTTGCTTGGGCGTTTTACCTGTTTTGATGTCACTGATACCTACGATGCTGGGACACTAGAAAACTGTGGGCAACCGCTTGCTGAAAACGGGGTAAAAACCTGTGGATACTAAAAATTGTTATCCACAGCCCCGTAACTGGGCTGGTTTATCCACAGATTTCAGGTTTTGCTGTACAGCCTTTTGCAACCGGTGCACTCTAGAGATAACCGCTACTTCAAGCGGTCACCCACCCTGTCAATCAGTCTTACTAAGGAGAATCACCGTGGGACATTCCCAGAACCTCGAACCTATCTCAGCGCAGCGTTCCGTACACGATTCGCAACTCGTACTTGAGGGCGATGTCGTTACTCACAGCGATCTTGTGCACGATCCTGAAGCCGGCGCGACCACGGCAGAATACGGCATTGTCATGTTAGCTGCCGTAGGCTTTGCCGGCTTGCTCGTTGTGATTTTGAAATCTGATGAAGTGCGCGAGCTTTTGATGGGCATTGTGCGCAACGCATTGAGTACCGGTATGTAAGTTCGGTCTACCTTAGCGTGCATCTACCGGCGTTATTTCTTGAAAAGGTAGATGCACCCTTTAGATCTTTTACGGTCGCATTATGAACCAAGGAACCACCATGAACCGTGAGAATAACTCTCTACATACTTTCTGCTCTCCTGCCGAAGATTCCTGCGAGCGCGGAACCACCACCGCTGAGTTTGCACTCATGCTCCCTGCGGTCGTTTTTATTCTTGCCCTGGTGCTAGGTGCCTGCGCAGTGGGAGCCACTCAAATCAAGCTAGAAGAATCTGCTCGATTGGGTGCGCGTGCAGCGGCGCGCGGTGAAACACCGGAAACCGTAAGCAGAATCGCCGGTGAGATTGATTCAGATTTTGTGGTACAGGTGATGGATGAAGGGACGATGATGACGGTGATTGCTAGAACTCAAGCACCCGGGGTTATCGGCGCGCTAGGGAGTATTGAGCAGCAGGCACGCGCGTCCGTACCCAAAGAGCAGGTAGGCGGTGCAGAATGAGCGAGCATCAGCGGGGGAGCGGAACCGTTATAGTGCTGGGCATTATTGCGGTGTTACTCATTGTTTTGGGCGTTGTTGCCGGGCTTATCTCGGTATCATCGGCTAATCACCGTGCAACAACCGCCGCCGATCTCAGCGCGCTCGCTGCAGCGGATGCCGCGCGAGGACTCCGCAACGGTGATCCCTGCGATGTCGCTGAGCAAGTGGCTACCGCCAATCGAGCGCAGCTGGTGGGATGCGCGTCCCCGGCTGAAGACAGCGAGGTAATGGATGTGCGCGTGCACGTTGCGGTAGCAGGCCCTTTCGCTTTTATGGGTCCGGCTGAATCAGCATCCCGAGCGGGCCCGCCCGATGCTCGATAAAGCAAGATGCTCGCAAGAACCCCTAGCCGTGAGAGCTTACTACTTCTGAGTGCATCAACAGAGCCTGCAGGACGCGGGCCGCGCCGGCCTTATCCAGCGGCTCGTTCCGGTTGCCGCACTTGGGGGACTGTACACAGGAGGGGCATCCGCTCTCGCACTCACACGCCTCGATAGTATCTAGCGTTGCCTGCAACCATTTACGCGCGGCAACAAAGCCGCGCTCAGCGCACCCAGAGCCACCTTGATAACCGTCGTAAACGAAAATCGTTGGCATCTCGGTATCTATATGCAGGGCAGTTGATAGCCCACCGATATCCCAGCGATCACAGGTAGCAATCAGCGGCAGCAAACCGATGGACGCGTGCTCAGCAGCGTGCAGCGCACCGGGAAAATCTTTCTCTTCAACACCGGCACCCGTCATTACTGTTGGCGGAATGGTGAACCACACAGCGCTCGTCATCAGGTTTTGAGGGGCAAGATCCAGCGGTTCTTCGCCTAAAACTTCTTGACCGATCAAAGACTTACGCTGATACGAAACCACCTGGTTGCGAACCCGTACCTTGCCATAGTGCGCTGTCACCGGACCCCACTGCTCAGATTCTTCTTCAGCTAGAACACTAACCTCGGTAATATCGCGAGCCTGCGTGTAAAAATCCGGATAAGCGCGGGAAACCGCGATGACACCGTTTTCTTCATCTAGATCTTCCACCACAAAAGTCGCTCCCTGGTGCGTATAGATTGCCCCGGGATGAGCCTGCGCGTGAGATTGAGCTGCTCCCATCGTGCCCATCACCGCACCGCTTTCAATATCAATAATCTGTAGGGGCGCACCGCCACCACCGCGCAAATCAACCAAATCGGCGGCATTTTCGGGGTGCGTCCAAAACCAACCGGTAGCACGCGCTCGCAGGTAACCCTGCGCCACCAAACGATCAACAAGTGATCGCGCGGTATCACCAAAAATTTCAAGCTCCTCGGTGCGCAACGGCACTTCAGCTGCGGCCGCACACAGATGCGGAGAAAGAATATAGGGGTTGGTGGGGTCAAAGACGGTAGCCTCGACTCCGTTATCGAAAATATCTTCGGGGTGGTGCACTAGATAGGTATCGAGCGGATCTTCAGAGGCAATAAACAACGACATGGATTCCTGCCCGGCGCGTCCGGCGCGTCCAATCTGCTGAAAAAAGGATGCACGTGTTCCCGGCCAGCCACCGACAAGAACGGCGTCTAAACCAGCAATATCGATGCCGAGCTCAAGAGCGTTTGTGCTAGCCACAGCCAGTAATTCGCCGGAACGCATGCCCTGCTCCAAAGCGCGGCGTTCCTCGGGTAGATAACCCGAACGGTATGCCTGTACGCGGTGAGAGAGGCCAGCTTCAACTTCATCGAGATACTGGCCGGTGCGTTGGGCGATAGCCTCGGCGGCGCGGCGGGATTTTACGAAAGCGATACTTCGCGTGCGGTCAACTACCAGGTCAGTGAGCATATCCGAGGCCTGCTCAATGACGCTCTTGCGTACCGGTGCGCCGTTTTCCCCGCCGCTACCCGATGATGCCGCCAGCTTGTCGTTGACCTTTTCTTTGAGTTCGGGCTCCCACAGAATGACGGTGGACTCACCGTGAGGTGCGGTGTCTTGCGTTATTGCAGTAACAGCTGACTCATCGACACCGAGTAAACGGGCAAAAGAAGTGCCGGGAGTTGCCGAAGTGGCAGACGCCCCGATAAAGACCGGCTTTGCCCCGTATTGGCGGCACACGCGTCTTAGCCGCCGCATCAAATTAGCCACGTTAGACCCAAAGACCCCGCGGTAACTGTGGGCTTCATCGATAATCACGTACTTGAGTTTGCGCAGGAATGATCTCCAGCGGGCATGGTTGGGCAGGATGCCAAAATGCAGCATATCCGGGTTGCAGAGAATGATATTAGCGTGGTCGCGAATCCAGCGGCGGGTGGCGATATCGGTATCACCGTCGTAGGTTTCGGCGCGGACGGTGGAAAGACCGAGTGAGCGCAAAGAGGCCAGCTGGTCAGCTGCTAGCGCCTTGGTGGGGGAGAA
>JBHWPN010000117.1:0-4817 GCA_043424895.1 Rothia sp. (in: high G+C Gram-positive bacteria)
TGGAAAAGCACCCGGGGTCTTTTTATTGAGGTGTGTATATGGCAGGTGCGCCCTGCCCGCAATCCCTCTCACGGTTGCGCGTACATCTTTTCTCATTAGTTACTGTCTCATCGAACGCTCAACCGTGATTCACGCCAGCCCCGTACCAGCGGAGCAGGGACGCACCTGCCATATATTGGGGTGGGAAAGTTACAGAAACTATCGAGGCAAAGGGAATGCTGGCTGTCAACTGGCTCGGGGCTGGCGTTTAAGGGAAGTTGACAGCCAGCGTTCCCTGAGCCGGGTACTCACATTTGCCTCCGTCACACTCCGCCACAAATACCCGAGCAGGGGCAGACGTCCGGTATTTTAGGGTTCATGGAAGCTCTTGACCCCACCACCGTTGTTTTGCTGATTATTGCTGCGCTGTTTGCTGGCTGGGTGGATGCCGTCGTCGGTGGTGGCGGGTTGATTCAGCTTCCGGCTGTTTTGCTGGTGCCCGGTCTTTCTCCTGTGCAGGCGCTAGCGGTTAATAAACTCAGTTCTTTTATAGGAACGGCTACCAGTGCGATTACCTATTATCGTCGCACCACCAGCGATATTCGAACAGCTTTACCCATGGCGGGTGTGGCGCTGGTAGCGAGTTTTTGCGGGGCAATTGTCGCAACAGTTATTCCTGCTGAAGTCTTTACGCCGATCATTATTGTTGCTCTTTTTGCAGTGCTTTTGTTTACGATCTTCAAGCCGAACGCCGGTGAGCTGACGGCGTTGAAATTCTCGGGTAAAAAACACATCATCTTTGCCCTGATGATTGGTGTGGGCATTGGGTTCTATGACGGTATTTTGGGTCCGGGTACGGGCTCATTTTTAATGATTGCCATGATGACTGTACTTGGGTACTCCATGTTGCAGTCTGCAGCTCAAACCAAAGTTGTGAATACAGCGACTAATTTGGGTGCGCTGATTCTTTTCGCTCTTGGTGGTCATCAAGTGTGGTTGCTTGGGTTCGTAATGGGTATTGCGAATATGGTGGGCGGTTACTTAGGCGCGAGAACTGCGATAGCCAAGGGCACCGGCTTTATTCGTGTGCTCATGATGTGCGTAGTGAGTGCCCTTATTCTCAAGTTAGGTTACGACTTGATTTTCTAAAGTTCTACGGCGGCAAGAACTGCGGTAGCTCGTGCGCTTTTAAAGTTTTCTCCACTGAATTTTTCATCGGACAGAAAGGCTAGAGCGTTATTGTGGACTTGGGTTTCTAGAGTCGTAAGGGCAGCAGCGGGGTAGCCTGCAGGTAGTTCGTACGCGGGCAACTGGGCAACAGCAGATGCACCGCATTCGGTGCTTGAGCGCAGGGTTTCTCCCAGACTTTGAGCTTGTTTGCCTACTGCTTCTATACGCTGGGTAACAGCTGGGGCGGTGTTTTCTATATCCGCCCGCGCACTGCTAACGGACGCGAAATAATCGGTTGCATCCAGGGACTGCACGAGCGCGGTAAGAGAGCTGTTGTCTTCTTCCACTTTCTGCTCAGCTGACTGGCAGGTGGTGTCTTTGGCTTCGTTAATTACGGCAGAGAGTGCTTGATCGGATTCGAAGTCATTGAGGTTTTGTTCTTCGGCAAATTCGAGCCACTGAGAGGCAAATTCAGTTGCTAGTGCGCGTGCAGAAGCGTCTGGGGCATCGACCGCAATCTCAGTAGAGGATTGAACCGCATCCGTTATCCCCGAACTTATCCCGCTGGCTGCTTTACCCTCTACATCATCAAATGCGGCTGAAGGAAGTTGCGTTTTTTGATGCTCGAGCATCTCATCTAGTTCTTTTTGTGCGGAGGCATCGTTGAGAGAAAGAAGACTGAGGTTTTCAATCTGTTGGGCAAGCTGTTGTTCTTCTACGAGTTCTGCTCGCACCTTTTCTTGTTTCTGAGACGAAATAATCCCCACGCCAACAAAAAGTACAGTCAGCACTGCTAGAACAATAGTTACAAGTCCCCACCGATTTCGCACAGTGCCCCTTGCCCTTCATTAGCCAATACGTTTCGTACTCACCATACACGCTGAGAGCTAAGAGAAACTGTGCTTATTCTAAAACTTGCGTAGACTGGTGGGCACAACAGAACTTTCCACGAGTATTTTGTGATGTGAAGGAGAGACCTATGGCAAAACAGGCCGATAAAAAAGACATGAATTCGCGTGAACGCCGGGCAGCTCAACGCGCCGCGCAAGGTGTGAGCGCACCGCAGGTAAAGACTCAGTTTCTGAATACTGATGAAATTCGCGGTCACTTGCTTCCGATCATCGAAGAATTCAACCTTTATCTTGAAGAATTGCGCGCTCGCGGCGCGGGGTCGAATAAGACCTTAGAAGTCGTTGTTGACCTTCCCGAAGATCGTACCGATTTTGTTTCTTTAGACACTCTTGCCGAGGTTTCCCAGGCCTTGAGCAAGAAGCTGGATGAGATTGAAGACGGTGATTCTCCGTACATGCTTGAAGTTACCTCGCCCGGTGCTACTCGTTCGCTCACCGAGCGTCGTCACTGGAAGCGTTCAGCAGGACGCTTGATTGCAATCACCACTGCCGATGGCGAAAAATATTTGGCTCGATTGCAAGAAGTAACCGAAGAAGGGCCTATCCTGGCGCGTAAAAAAGAAACCAAAAAAGGTCAGAAGCCCTCATATCGCGACCCAGAAACTGTAGGTTGGGGGACAATTTCTTCTGCAAAAGTTGAAATTGAGTTCAACAGCTAAAAAAGGTTCGCTAGAATTACTGTTGAAAGTTAAACACTTGGCTCAGTGCGCACAGCGTCGCGCGTGCTGAAACAAGGACATACTCACAAGAGCAGGGGCGCAACCGCGTCCCTGCAGTGTTATATACGAAAGGCCAGCAATGGATATCGATTTGAGCAACCTTCGTCTGCTGGAAAAAGAACGCGATATTTCTATCGACGAGCTGATTCCGATGATTGAAAATGCGCTGTTGCTGGCGTACAACAAGCAGCCCGGTGCTATTCAAGGTGCCCGCGCTGAAATTCATCGTGAAACCGGTACCATCACCATTTGGGCTCCCGAGCTTGATGAAGACGACCAGAAAATTGGCGAGTTCGACGACACCCCCAATAACTTTGGTCGTATCGCAGCTTCTACCGCCCGTCAGGTAATTTCTCAGCGTCTGCGTGATGCTGAAGATTCACACGTTCTGGGAGAGTTCCGCGACCGTGAAGGTGAGCTTGTCTCAGGTGTTATTCAACAAGGACCTAACCCGCGTATGGTTCACGTTGATTTGGGTACTATCGAAGCTGTATTGCCAAGCTCTGAACAGGTTCCGGGGGAGAAGTACCGTCACGGCTCACGCGTTCGCGCTTACATTCTTGAGGCACGACGCGGTCACAAGGGCCCGTCGATTGTACTTTCGCGCTCGCACCCCAACCTTGTGCGTCGCCTGTTTGAACATGAAGTTCCTGAGATTGCCGATGGTTCAGTGGAGCTTATGGCAATCGCCCGCGAAGCTGGCCACCGCACCAAGATTGCAGTACGTGCAACCCGTCCCGGCATTAACCCAAAGGGTTCTTGCATTGGCGAGATGGGCTCACGCGTGCGCGCTGTAATGGGGGAGCTCAACAACGAAAAAATCGATATCGTTGATTTTGATGAAGATCCTACGGTGTTTATCCGCGCGGCACTTTCACCGTCAAAGGTCATCTCGGTAGATGTCACCGACGCATCAACCCAATCAGCACGCGCAATCGTTCCCGACGATCAGCTCTCCTTGGCTATCGGTAAGGAAGGCCAAAATGCCCGTCTTGCCGCGAAGCTAACCGGCTGGCGCATCGATATCATCTCAGAATCACGCTTCAAAGAAGCGACTGCTGGGGCTCCTGCAGAAGCGTAACGTTTCTCGAGACCTGAATTACATATTTGCCGTTAGCCCCCGTAAGGGGGCTAAACTGGTTATTTGACCGCTTGAAATAGGTTGAGGGGATACTGACAATTAGCACTACACACCATGAATTGCACACAGAGACATCTGCTGTGCCCATGCGTACCTGTGTTGGCTGTCGTGCAACCGAACCTTCCCAAGCGCTCATTCGCGTCGCTCTGCAAAAGACAGAAAGCTCTGTGCCTACTGTCGTGTTTGATGAGCAACGCATACTTGGAGGACGCGGTGCCTGGGTTCATCCCGGTACAGAATGCCTGAATAAAGCCCTCAAAAAAGGGGCGTTCAACAGAGCCTTCCGTACCCGCGTCACCACTGATCAGCTGGTGATCAAAACATAGTGTGATCACCGGTGAACGCAGTACATACTGCGCGAACTGATAAGTCAACTAGTTTGACGACTTGAAAACATGAAAGCGAGTCAGAAAACTGATGGAAACCCAATGAGTGCCGCACAATGAGTACTTTCCTGTGCTCTGCCCACGGCAAAAAGACTGCCCTGATACCGCATAGGTTCAGGCAATCGCTTATAACAAACTGAAGGTTCGCGCCGTCCTGGTGCGAACCAGGACAGGAGAAATGTGGCTAAGCCCCGCGTTCACGAGATCGCAAAAGAACTCGGAATCCCCTCAAAAGAAGCTCTCGGTAAGCTTCAGGAACTTGGCGAATTCGTCAAGAGCGCATCATCAACTTTGGAACCGCCGGTAGTTAAAAAACTGCGCGCGGCGTACCCCAACGCTGGTGGCGCATCAGATAAGGCTGCACCTGCAGCTGATAAAAAGGCAGCATCCAAGCCCGGTGCAAAGAGCGAAAACACCTCTGCACCCAAGCCCGGTGCGCCCAAGCCTGCGCCGAAACCCGGTGTAGCAGATAAGAGCAATGCTCCTAAGCCAGGCACTGCAAAGCCACAAA
>JBHWPN010000118.1:0-8431 GCA_043424895.1 Rothia sp. (in: high G+C Gram-positive bacteria)
CCGACTTGATGGCGTTCAAGTCATCTCTCAGCAGCAACTTGAAAAAGCTGAAAAATTGAATATCAGCATCGGTTTTATTGATGCTCTTGATACCACTGATTTATCACTAGCCTCTGCTATTAAAGCCGGTGTTTCGACCTATATTGGTTCAACTACCGCCCCGGCAGAAAAGCTGTGGGGCTGGAAACTCACGACGCTGGCAGTCAAGCGATCCGAAACATCCGCTAATATTTCTGCACGTGCAGCTTTCAACTCACAAACACGCGGAGCGTGGCGTGCACTTGGATTTGCAGAACCCACTCAGGGACAGCTCGTTCCCGGCGGTAATGCTGACTTTGCTGTATGGCACTTTGACTCGTTGATGGTACAAACCGCCGATGAGCGGGTAGCGGCGTGGAGTACTGACCCTCGTGCCCGAACACCGTTGTTACCAGCTTTAGATGGCGAGACCTATCCGCGTTGTGCAGCAACTTACCACGCGTCCCAACCGATTTTTTCAGAGCAAATAAACCAGCATCATCCCTAGTTATTCAATCTTTAACCGAGTGATTGATACTGAGTGCTCTATACTAGAAAACTGGTATTTAAACGCGTAGCGCAAAAGCTACAAGTAGGAGATTTATATGCGTGTTCTGACGGTTATTCCGACTTATAACGAGAAAGACAACCTACCCGTTGTGGTATCTCGTCTACGCGCAGCCGTGCCAGACAGCGATATCCTTGTTGTGGACGATAGCAGCCCCGACGGTACAGGTGAACTTGCTGACTCAATGGCTGCAAATGATTCAGCGATTCATGTTCTGCACCGAAAGGTAAAAGACGGACTCGGTGGAGCATACCTCGCTGGTTTCGAGTGGGGTCTGACCAACGGATATGACGTTCTGGTAGAGATGGATGCGGATTGCTCCCATCAGCCTGAACAGCTTCCTCTTTTGATTGAAGCGATTGAGAACGGTGCTGAACTTGCTATTGGTTCACGCTACGTACCTGGCGGTAAGACAAAGAACTGGCCGGTACACCGTCAGATCCTTTCCCGCGGCGCTAATCTCTACACCCGTCTGATTCTGGGTACTAAAATCAAAGATATTACCGCAGGCTACCGTGCTTATCGTCGTGAAGCTCTTCAGAAGCTGAACCTTGATGGCATCGATTCTAAAGGTTATGTTTTCCAGGTAGATCTAGCGTGGCGTTCAGAGCAGGCTGGTTTGAAAATTACCGAAGTGCCTATTACCTTTGTAGAGCGCGAAGTTGGTGACTCTAAGATGGATGGCAACATCATCTTAGATTCAATGACGAAGGTAACCCGCTGGGGTCTTGCTGGACGCGCCAAGACTCTCCGCACGAAATTTAAGAAGTAAGTTTTTGCCCCTTCCAAAGGTGGGGGAGTTAAGCCAAAAAGCCCTGAACTGTTGAAAGTTCAGGGCTTTTTAATGCGTAAATTTAAAGAGAATGGCGCTCTCGGTAAATCTCAAGGCGCTTTTGCAAGGTTTCCTCGAGTTCTTCCATGGAGCGGCGTTCCATCAGCATATCCCAGTGGGTACGTACAGGCTTATCGGTAGTTTCTTCCTGCTGTGAATCACCGTTGACGATGCGAGCTTCTTTACCTGATTTAGCTGTCCAGGTTGGGGGTACTTCAGCCTCTTGAGCAAAAGTAACAAAGACGCGTTCGCCGTCCTCAGTGCGGTACTCAACTCGCTGGCGAGGTGCTGGTTCTACGCCGGCCTCAGTTTCCATTGACTGTGAGCCAAGGCGCATACCGCGCAGGCTGCGATCACTCATGCTTGTTCCTTCCAAAGAAGTTCAGATTCAAGGAATATAACCATCATCATGCTGTGGTTATTCCCAGAGGTTGAAGATTTGCTAGACCACCATTATAGCTTTATCGGTTGAATAAGGTGATCGCCAAGCCTTTGAATAATCGGACTAAATGGGTGACTTATGTTAAGTACCTTGATTATTAGGGAAGAGAAAAGTGCAGGTTGTTTAGACTTACAGCTCTATCGCATTGAATCTCTAGCACCTTATAACTGTATTGGTCTTCAATGCTTACTTCTTGGGGTTTGTTGGTTTATAAAGCCTGCGATGTCCGGCAATCTGAGCAGTGAAAGAGCAAGAAGGTTATTGAGGAGAAAGATGACCGGTGAAAATGCAATGGAAGGCCTAACACTTACAGGTATTTGGGAAAACAGCCAGGTTAACAAGCATTCCAAATAAGCCGATAATCTATATTATGTAAAGTAGTTTCAAAAAACACTCTCCTGCCTCTGTACTCTACCTTGACCTTCTCAAACTGTTAGTTGGTTTATCCCTGTTGATACTGCGTGGTAAAGCCAATCCTTGTACATTGAAAGCATGAAAAGAATCTCTTATTCCTATCTTGCTATTGACCTCATCGCAGTGATTATTTTTGCTTTCATTGGCAGAATGTCTCATGAGCACGGTTTGACCTTGATCGGTATTTTCTCGACTGCTGCACCATTTCTAGTTGCCGCAGCATTAGGTTTTATCGTTGGACGCTTTGTTACTACCAATCTCGCCCTGCAGGGTCTCATCGTATGGTTATTTGCTGTGAATCTTGGCATGATTCTGCGTGTGGCATTTGGTGGTGGGTTTGCGATCTCGTTCTACATCGTTACAACTATTGCACTCTTTGTGCTGATAGTTCTGTGGCGTCTGGTTTTGAGAAAACGACTCCCCTAATCAAAAACCCTCAACCTTGTAAAAAGGTTGAGGGTTTTTGATTATCTGTTATTACTAAAAGCTACCCAACTATCAAGCACTTTCCGAGCCTTGCCGGAATCAATAGATTCCTCAGCTTTCTGAATAGCGCGTTGAAAGCGATGCTCGAAAGACTCATCGTTGACGTCCTCGAAGGCTACAATCGCGGCCGCCGCATTCAGTACCACCGCATTTCTAATAAAGCCCGACTCTCCACTGAGAGTATCAAGTACTACTTGAGCGTTATAGGATGCGTCTCCCCCGCGTAAGTCCTCGAGGGTTCCAATCTGCATCCCGAAATCTGATGGTGAGATTGTGTACTTCGTAATGTCAAAGTTATTGGTTTCCCAGATGAATGACTCACCTGTAACGGTGATTTCATCTAGTCCATCTTCGCCGCGGAAAATTAAAGTGTGGTCTCCGCGAGAAGCAAATGCTTCGGCGATTTTTTCGGCCATTTCTTCATCCGCTACACCAATTGCAGACGCCCGGACGCGAGCTGGATTGGTCATAGGTCCTAGGTAGTTGAATGCCGTTGGTACACCCAGCGCTTTACGTACGGGGGCAATATGTTTCATCGACGGGTGGAATACTTGAGCAAATAAAAAGGTTATGCCGGTTTCATCAACACACCGCGCAACATCAGTAATGGGCATGTGCAGGTTAACGCCAAGTTTTTCTAGAACATCTGCTGAACCTGAAGCTGAACTTGAAGATCTATTACCGTGTTTAATGACAGGAACACCCGCTCCTGCTATCACCATTGAAGCCATCGTGGAGATGTTGACGGTATTTTGCATATCTCCGCCAGTACCTACGATATCTACGGCATCGCGAGTGATCTGAATATTCTCAGATTTATCTAGCATTCCCTGAGCAAGAGCATTGAGTTCTGCAGGAGTCTCCCCTTTGACATGCAGTGCAACTAAAAAAGCGCCTGTAATTGCCTCAGGGGTTTCCCCAGTCATGATTTGGTTCATTGCCCACGCTATTTGCTCGTTTGTTAGGTCTTTGCGGGCTACTAAATCATTCAGTAGCGGTTTCCAGCTCATGGGTTCGTGTGAAGTCATATAGCTGATTGTATGATGTGACTCCCCTGGCTATCTAACCGATACCTAAATGTGAATAGAGAGTAAGCATCTGATGTAAAAGAAATGTCACAATTTCACCAAAAAAGACCGAGAATTCAAGGTTTAATGCAACACACCCCCTGCGACACCCCTCAACCTATTGGTTCATGCGAAGTTTTACAGACATAATGTCTATGTGACAACTGCAACCCATACACCCAGTAAGTCCGCCCCCGTGACTTTGAACCGACCCAACGTTGTATCAGTAGGCACCGTTGTTTGGTTGGCGTCAGAGCTCATGTTCTTTGCCGGACTATTCGCAATGTACTTTACGCTTCGTGCTGCACGCCCAGATATTTGGGCAGAAAATGTGCATCACCTTGAAGTTCCGATGGCACTTGGTAACACCATCGTGCTCGTTTTGAGCTCGGTTACCTGCCAGTTTGGTGTATTCAAGGCTGAACAGCTGAAGCCTCGCCGCACCGGCTCACTCTTTAACGTAAAAGAGTGGGGAATGGTTGAATGGTTTATTTTAACCTTCATCATGGGTGCGTTCTTCGTTTCAGTTCAGGCTTTCGAATACGCAAACCTCGTTTCAGAAGGTGTAACCATCGCTTCTAGCGCATATGGTTCAGCCTTCTATATCACCACCGGATTCCACGCACTTCACGTGACCGGTGGTCTCGTGGCTTTCTTGTTCATTATTGGACGCGCTTACTTGGCTAAGCGATTCGGTCACTACGAAGCAACTTCAGCAATCGTTGTTTCTTACTACTGGCACTTCGTTGACGTCGTTTGGATTATTCTTTTCGCCGTTGTTTACTTCTTGAAGTAAACATTGAAGTGAAACTTTAAATTCAGCTTTACAAGCACACACTAAGGAAAACACGTGAAGGCACTTTCTCAAAAGCGGCGCCATCCGCTTGCAGCTGTCGTGTTGTTGGCTATTGCTTTGATCCTCACTGGCGGTCTTTATGCAGTAGCAACCGCAAGCAACCAGGCACAGGCAGCATCCAGCACTACTTACACTGCATCTGATATCGAAGAAGGTCAGAAGCTGTTCGTTTCGAACTGCGCGACCTGCCACGGTCTCAACGCTGAAGGCTCCGTCGATGGTCCTTCACTTGTTGGTGTAGGCGCAGCTGCGGTTGACTTCCAGGTTGGCACCGGCCGTATGCCCATGCAGATGCAGGGTACTCAGGCTCAGCTTAAGCCTGCTCAGTTCAACGATGAACAGACTCATCAGCTTGCTGCATATGTTTCATCTCTTGGCGCTGGTCCTACTATTCCTGAAGATGAGCATCTCGATGTTGCTAAGGGCGACGCTGCAAATGGTGCCAAGGTGTTCTTGGCTAACTGCGCAATGTGCCACAATGCTGCAGGTGCTGGTGGCGCGCTTACCCGCGGTAAGTGGGCTCCTACTCTCATGGGCGTTTCAGAAAAGCACATCTACGAGGCAATGGAAACTGGCCCTCAGAACATGCCTGTTTTCAACGATGCAAACATCACCCCTGAAGAAAAGCGCGATGTTATTACCTACCTGAAGGCTCAGGAAGTTAATGAATCCCCCGGTGGTTTTAAGCTTGGATCACTTGGCCCCGTTTCTGAAGGTCTTCTGATCTGGACCTTGGGTCTTGGCATCGTAATTGCCTTCACCATCTGGCTGACCTCACGCTCAGCATAATTTTGGTTAGCACACACAATATTTGACTAGTTCTAGGAAGATTTGAGGCATCACATGGGTAACCATCGTGACAGCACTGAAGAAGTCTCTTCAGTTGCAGTTACCTCTCTTGAGGCAAGTAAGGAGAAGTTCCCTGATCCGGGGCTGCCTCCGCACTCCCCGCGTCTGACCGACGTGGATCCTAAGCAGAACAAAAAGGCAGAACGCCACGTCACGCTTCTCTTCGTGATTTCGATTCTTGGCGCTTTGCTTTTCTGGTTTGCTTATTTCGGCATCCGTGTAGAAGGTAACTTCTACGACGTCACCAACCCTGAAAACAACCACTTGCTTCGTTTGCAAAACTTGTTCTTAGGTTTGGGAATCGCACTTTCAATGTTCGGTATCGGTATCGGTATCGTTCACTGGGCACGCGCTCTTATGCCTGACCATGAAATGGTCGAAATGCGCCACCCTGTATCATCCGAAGAGTCCCGTGCAGAAGCACAGGACATCATGGAAACCATCCTCGATGAATCAGGTATCAAGCGTCGCCCCCTTTTGCGCAACACTTTGATTGGTTCAATCATTCTTGCGCCCTTGACCTTTGTAACCTTGTTCCGTGACCTGGGTCCGGCTGATCCGTCATTGCTGAAGCACACTTTGTGGGATCAGGGTGTCCGTTTGGTTCGTGACCCCTCAGGTACCCCGATTAAAGCTGCAGATGTAACTATCGGTTCGGCTTATCACGTTCTGCCTGAGAACTTGCAGTCTTTGACTCACGAAACCGGTTACATCGAAGAAAAGGCTAAAGCTGTTGTTCTGTTGATGCGTATCGACCCTGCAGAACTTAACATCTCTGAGGAACGCAAAGACTGGAATGTCGATGGCATCTTAGCTTTCTCCAAGGTATGTACTCACGTTGGTTGCCCGATTGCTCTCTACGAGCAGCGTACTCACCATCTGTTGTGCCCCTGCCACCAGTCAACCTTCGATGCAGCTAACGAGTGCGAAGTTATCTTCGGACCGGCAGCTCATCCCCTGCCCCAGCTTCCTATTGCTGTGGACGAGGAGGGTTACTTGGTTGCTCAGAGCGACTTCCATGAACCTGTTGGTCCCGCTTACTGGGAGCGCGCTAAGCACGTGAAAGAAATGGCAGGTGAGGCTAACTAATGGCACACCACGTTATTGAAACCGAAAATAACTACCAGGCACGTACCACCGCAGGTAAAATCACTAACTTTGTAGATACTCGGGTGGGTATGTCAGGTATCGTCCGTGAATTCGGACGTAAGATTTTCCCCGATCACTGGACATTCATGTTTGGTGAGGTTGCAATGTACAGCCTTATCATCTTGATTCTGTCGGGTACTTTCTTGACCCTGTGGTTCAACCCTTCAATGGCATCAGTTACCTATGATGGTACTTACCTGCCACTTAAGGGTGTTCATATGTCAGCGGCGTACAGCTCCGCTCTGGACATCTCTTTTGACGTCCGCGGTGGTCTTTTGCTCCGCCAAATTCACCACTGGGCAGCTTTGCTGTTCATGACCGCCTTGACCATCCACATGCTCCGCGTCTTCTTCACCGGTGCATTCCGTCGTCCTCGTGAGCTCAACTGGGTAGTAGGCTGCTGCCTCTGGTTGCTCGGCATTTTTGCTGGCTTCACCGGTTACTCACTTCCCGATGACGTTTTGTCAGGTAACGGTCTGCGCATCGTTGATGGCATTATGAAGGCTATTCCTCTTGTAGGAACATACCTTTCAATGTTCTTCTTCGGTGGCGAATTCCCAGGTACTTTGCTGATTAGCCGTTTGTACTCACTCCATATCATGGTGATTCCTGCGCTGTTGCTCTTGCTCATGGCCATCCACCTATTCATGGTTGTCATTCACAAGCACACTCAGTACCCTGGTCCCGGTCGTACCGAAGACAACGTTGTTGGCTTCCCAGTTGGACCGGTCTACGCTGCAAAGGCTGGCGGCTTCTTCTTTATCGTATTTGGTATTATTTCGTTGCTTGCAGCGACCTTCACTATTAATGCGATTTGGAACTACGGACCTTACGATCCTTCACCCGTTCAGGCTGGTACGCAGCCTGACTGGTACGTCGGCTTCGGCGATGGTGCGTTGCGTCTGTGGCCGGGTGTATTCCCGTGGTCATGGAAGATCGATCTTTTCAACCACACCTTCGTATTAGCAGTTCTGTTGCCCTTCATGCTCGCAGGCGTCCTCGTGATGTTCATGTTTACTTGGCCCTGGATTGAACGTTGGGTTACTAAGGACAATCGAGTACACAACATTCTTGATCGTCCTCGTAACGCTCCTTTCCGTACCGCTGCAGGTGCCGCAGGTATCGTTTACTACTCAGTGATGATGATTGCAGCAAGCTCCGACTTGATTGCGACTCACTTCCACGTTTCGCTGAACGACGTTGCGTACGTTCTTCGTTTCCTCTGGTTCTTTGGGCCCATCATTGCGTTCATTATCGTTCGCCGTATTTGCCTGTCTCTGCAGCGCAAGGATCGTGAACTGGTATTGCACGGTATCGAAACCGGTAACGTTGTTCAGCTCCCCCACGGCGAATTTATTGAAGTACACAAGCCGTTGGATGAGTACCACCGTTATAAGCTCGTTTCATTCGAATCCCCTGAGCCTTTGGCTGCACAGCCTAATGCTAAGGGTAAAATTACCGGTGCTGAGAAGACCCGCGCTCGCATCTCAAAGTGGTTCTTTGAAGATCGTGTAGCTCCTGTCAGCCCAGCTGAGCTCGAAGCGGCACACCATCACGGTCACGGTACCGAAGCTGTTGAAGCTGGTCCCAAGCCTACTGGTTCGTTAGGCGGCCACTCACACAACTAATTCTCAAGTTAGAAGTAGTTGAATAAAGGAGGACCCCTCATGAGGGATCCTCCTTTTCGTTATATAAATGAAAAAATCATCTCCTTTTTCAAAAATTTTTATAGGTAAAACGGGGTGAGAGC
>JBHWPN010000119.1:0-11837 GCA_043424895.1 Rothia sp. (in: high G+C Gram-positive bacteria)
GTTGTCTAGGGATGCTGTTGTGAGATGACGCTTGTTTTGGCACACGCGCCGCAAGCTTACCGGAATCAGCAACTGAGCAATCGAAGCGGCAAGCAACGACAAATGCGACTGCGAGTTTTAAACGCGGACGCTCGCCCAAACCCCGATTTTCTGAATTCTCTACGCGAATCTGCTTTCAAGCGTCCGCGTTTAATGTTTGAGCTTGAGCGTTTCGTCGTTGTTGCCGCACCCGACAATGTCACGAAATCTCACTAGGCTCTTATAAAAGTAAGCGAGCACGCATTGAGAACGCACCCGCTTACTTTCATATTTGCTTTAGCCTGAGAGCTTATTCAGCTACCGCCACAGCCACCTGAGCGGTGCGTACTACGCGGTCGCCGACCTTGTAGCCGTTGCGCAGAACCATGGATACCTGATCGGGTTCTACCTCTGAGGTGGGCTGCTGCAGAACTGCTTCGTGAACCTGCGGGTCGAAGTTTTCGCCCACGGTACCGAATCGCTCCATACCCTGCTTTTTGAGGGTTTCTTCGAGCTTGTTGGCGATTGAAGCGAACGGGCCGTCTTCGAGGTCGCCGTGGTTGCGTGCGGCATCGATATCGTCGATGACGGGTAGCAAAGCTGCTACGACGTCTGCGATAACGTGAGCGCGCAACTGCTCTTTTTCGCGTCCGGTACGGTTCTTGAAGTTGGTGAACTCTGCCTGAAGGCGTCGGAGGTCTTCAAGACGCTCAGCTGCGAGCTGGGCATCTGCAGACTCGGTGCCTGCTGCCTCTTCCTGGGCTTCCTCCTCGGGTGCAGCGTTATCTGCTACACCCGAGTCGGTGACACCTTCGGCCTCAGGGTGACCTTCAGCTGCGGGTGCGTTGAACGCTTCTTCAAGCGGATCCACGCCCTCGGGCTGGTTGTCGGTGGGCTCGTTGGTGTTTTCAGCCATGATTAGTTCTTCTTCTCGTCTTCGTCGTCGATTACTTCAGCATCTACTACGTCGTCTTCAGCCTGTGCGCCTTCTGCGGATGCGCCGTCAGCCTGAGCCTGTGAGTAGAGAGCTTCGCCGAGCTTGGTCTGTGAAGCCTGTAGCTTTTCAAATGCTGACTTGACTGCATCATCGTCATCGCCTTCAAGAGCTTCCTTCAGTGCATCTACGTCGCCCTGAACTTCGTTCTTGACGTCCTCAGGCAGCTTGTCGCCGTTTTCCTTGAGGAGCTTTTCGATGGAGTATGCAGAGTTTTCAGCAATGTTGCGGGTCTCAGCTGCCTCGCGGCGTGCCTTGTCCTGCTCAGCGTGTGCTTCTGCGTCCTTGACCATGCGCTCGATGTCATCCTTGGACAGTGAGGTACCACCGGTGATGGTCATTGACTGCTCGGTGCCGGTGCCCTTGTCCTTAGCTGAAACATGCACGATGCCGTTAGCGTCGATGTCGAAGGTAACTTCAATCTGCGGTACGCCCTGGGGTGCAGGTGCGATGCCGGTGAGTTCGAAGTTGCCCAGTGACTTGTTGTCGCGGGTGAAGTCGCGCTCACCCTGGAATACCTGGATGGATACTGAGGGCTGGTTTGCTTCAGCGGTGGTGAAGGTTTCTGAACGCTTGGTCGGGATTGCGGTGTTGCGCTCGATCAGCTTGGTCATGATGCCACCCTTGGTCTCGATACCGAGTGAGAGGGGGGTGACGTCAATCAGCAGAACGTCCTTACGCTCGCCCTTCAGTACGCCTGCCTGAAGTGCTGCACCCATTGCAACAACCTCATCGGGGTTTACACCCTTGTTGGGTTCGCGACCACCGGAGAGTTCCTTGACAACCTCGGTTACTGCGGGCATACGGGTTGAGCCACCAACGAGCACGATGTGCGCGATATCTGAAACTGATACTCCAGCTTCCTTGATGACGTCGTTGAAAGGCTTCTTGGTGCGGTCAATCAGGTCTGAGGTCATGTCCTGGAACTTAGCGCGTGAGAGCTTTTCATCCAGGTGGATAGGACCTTCAGCGGTTACGGAGAGGTACTGCAGTGAGATGTTGGTTGAGGTAGCTGAGGAGAGTTCCTTCTTAGCCTGCTCAGCTGCTTCGCGCAGACGCTGCAGAGCAATCTTGTCCTTTGACAGATCTGCACCGGTCTTGGACTTTACCTGCTCGAGCAAGAAGTCGACGATGCGCTGATCCCAGTCGTCACCACCGAGGCGGTTGTCGCCTGCGGTTGCGCGTACCTGAATGGTTGAGAAGCCGTCTTCGTCCTTGCCAACTTCAAGCAGTGAGACGTCGAAGGTACCGCCACCGAGGTCGAATACGAGGATGAGCTCGTCTTCGTTGCCCTTGTCCAGACCGTATGCAAGTGCTGCTGCGGTGGGCTCGTTGACGATACGCAGAACGTTGAGGCCTGCGATTTCGCCAGCTTCCTTGGTTGCCTGACGCTCAGCGTCGTTGAAGTATGCAGGAACGGTGATAACTGCGTCGGTAACGGTGTCGTTCAAGTATGCTTCAGCATCGCCCTTGAGCTTCATCAGGGTACGAGCTGAGATTTCCTGAGGGGTGTACTTCTTGCCGTCGATGTCGGTGGTCCAACTGGTACCCATGTGACGCTTGACGGATGCGATAGTGCGATCAACGTTGGTAACTGCCTGACGCTTTGCAACGTCGCCTACAAGAACTTCGCCGTCCTTAGAGAATGCAACAACTGAAGGGGTGGTGCGAGCGCCTTCGGAGTTTGCAATAACGGTGGGTTCGCCACCTTCAAGTACTGATACAACTGAGTTGGTAGTACCGAGGTCAATACCTACTGCACGTGCCATGGTGTTTATCCTTTCGAGATAATTTTTCTGATCTTAGAACTATTCCAAGATTTATTGAGTCAGCTCGACTCAGCTTCTTGGTTCGATATCTAGTTTGCCACTTTTTGAGCAGATGTCAATAGACTTGAGTCAGCTTAACTCAAGTTTTATTCTTTGGTATAACTCAAGAAAGGCATTTTTAACCCTTTCGCGCGTCCTTAACCCTTGATTTGCCGGGGTTTTGAATCTCAGCGGATTAACAGGAAAAGATTTCAAGGATGCGTGTCGCGCCGCTGGCAGTCAGCAAATCAGCGGCTAACACGTTCGGAAACTATCTATAGATACAAAAGGGTGCCTTTGCCTAGCAGGCAAAAGCACCCTCTTCAGAGTAAAAGTCAGTGGTTACTTCTTAATTTCTTCGCCGCCAAGCTCATCCATCAGCTTGGTCTTGACACTTTCATCGGTATTCCCGATGATGCCCCAGTTATCGCCACGAACAGCCCAGCCATCGCTGACACCCTCATTTTCGAGGTCTTTCAGCAAATTGTTTTCGGTATCGGCTTTCTGATCACCTGTATAAACGCCCATGACCATCTTAGGTTCCTCTTCTTGGGTGGCAGCTGATGCCATCAGCGATTCTATAGAAGTGAAATCAACATCAGAACACAGGTAAACGTTGGCGGGGTCTACATTGTTCTTCTGCAGGTCTTCTTGCATGGTTTCTTTGAGAATGGTGTCTGAGATGACGTTGCACTTATCAGTTGCTGTGCCGCTGACGGATTTATCCATCGCAGCCTTAAGCTCGTCTACGTCTTTAACCTTGTCACCGCGTCCTAAAAAGAACCAGAGAGCTAGAGCGAGAAGAGCCAGCAACAGCAAAAGCCCCAGAAGTAGGCCGAGAATCAGACCGGTTTTCTTCTTCTTGAGTTCCTCCCCCTGCGGTGCGTAGGAGTCGTTTTCACCGTTGAACTGAGGAGCCTGGTGAGCCTTCTGAGATGCATCATAGGGGGCACCAGCTGCAGGAATCGTACCGTTATTCTGCGCAAAGTCTGCAGAACGCTGAGAATCAGCATGGTTTTGCGACGCAGAATTGGGTAGGTTTTCTGCATTCTCTGGGTTACGAGAGTCAAAGGGATTCTGAGACATGATGAACTTTCTAAGTGGGGGATCTATTGCCTCTATTGGTGAGTAGAGGAGCAACATATAGACACATATGCACTTTTAGTAAATCATGCTCGTTTTGAGGTACCGAACTCTAAGCTCTTTTATAACTTCTTTCTGACACCTACACTCGCCGCGAGGCCGGGTAGACATTAAAAACTAAAGCCCCGCTTTTTGCTGATCAAAGCGGGGCTTATAGTTACCTTCGAGAGCTGTATCGAAGCATCGGGAGATATAAGACGCAGCGTAAGGCACATGTGTGAGTGCCGTGTGTATGGGTGCTACGCGCTCCCGTTCTAAAAGTGTGTGTCTTGTTAGGTTACACTCAGCTGACATAAATTGCACGCTTAACTTGCCCTGTCCCAGAAAAAGTACATTTCTACGACTTATTGTTTACCAACGCACATTTCATAGTCTTTTCAACCCGCCTACACTAGAGACATGACGTATAAAGTAATGACCGTATGCACCGGCAACATCTGCCGCTCCCCCACAGGTGAATTTCTGCTCAAAAATGCGGTGAAGAAAGCTGGGTTAGATGTAGAGGTTGAGTCTTCCGGCATTTCTAATGAAGAAGAGGGCAACCCCATTGATCGCCGCGCAGGGAAGGTTCTTACCGAACTCAACCTCAATACAAGCGCGCACACTGCCAAGCAGTTTAAGAAAAGCGACTTTGATTCTCACGATCTTCTCTTAGCTATGGACCTCAACCACTATCGTTCTCTTCAGCGCATGGCACCCACCGAAGAAGCGGCTCACAAAGTTCATCTGATGCGTGAGTTTGACCCAGCAATGGAAGCTAAAGACCACAGCGAGCTGGGAATCTATGATCCCTGGTACGGTGATGAAAAAGACTTCTATATCACCTACGAGATGATTCGCGACGCGGTTCCCGGCGTCATTGACTACATTAAATCGCAGACCAAGCAGTAATGCCGCCGGTTGCCCGTAACTCTGTCACATCAGCCCACCAGTTTGGTGCAATTCTGGTGGGCTTAGTCCGTGAGCGAATGCCCGCACTAAAAGACGACGCACCGTTAATAGTGGCTATCGACGGACGCTCCGGCGCAGGCAAAACCACGCTGACATCCACAATGCGCACGCTTCTGATACGTGAGGGCTTCTGTACTGATATTTTCCGGCTCGATGACACGTACCAAGGGTGGACGGGACTTTCTACCGCCATCAAACAGTGGCAGGTGCACAGCGCTAATCTAGCCCGCGGAAGAGCAATCCATTGGAACGGCTGGGACTGGATAACCAACACCCCCACAGGGCCATTTATTTTCCCCGCCAATGCTCAGCAGCGGGCAAGCGTCCTTTTGGTAGAAGGGGTAGGAGCTCTTGCAGGAACAGCACACATTCGCTGCTGGATTGAACAAGAGACAGCCCGCCGCAAACACGATGCTCTAGAGAGGGATGGAGAAACCTACCGTCCGTTCTGGGATACCTGGGCAGCTCAAGAAGACCAGGTTTTTACAGAAAACTCAGCCCATTACCAAAAATGTGACATATTATACGAGCGCTAACCTCAGTGTTTTCACTGTAAAATAAACAGGCATATTTCTAGCCCCGCCCAAAGGACAGCAGTGAGTACCCATACCCAAAACCGAATCACGCCAATTACTCTTATTGTCCTTGCATCGCTTACCGCAGTAGCGCCGCTTGCTATCGATATGTACCTCGCTGCGCTTCCCTCAATCTCCACAGATTTAGGCACTACCGCATCCAGGGCCCAGCTCACCCTCACCGCTTTTATGGTCGGTATGGGGATTGGCCAGATTTTTATTGGCCCTCTGTCAGACAAAATTGGACGCATTCGACCGCTGTATATAGGCGTTGTGCTCAGCACACTCTCAGCTCTAGCCTGCTACTTCGCTCCAAACGTCGAATTTCTGATTGCAGCGCGCTTTCTCATGGGAGCATCAGGATCCTTTGGCATGGTGCTAGCCCGCGCTATCGTCACTGATTCAACCCGCGGGCTACAAACCGCAAAAATCATGGGCATCCTCATGATGATTAACGGTTTTGCTCCGGTTCTTGCCCCTCTCATCGGCGGTTTCGTGCTCACGTTTGGCACCTGGCGCACCATTTTTATTGTGCTGACCGTGTTCATGGCGCTCTCAGCTTTGTCCGTTTTCATCTTCGTGCGAGAATCCCTGCCTGTTGAGCGTCGTCAAACCGGCAGCATCCTCAGTACATATAAGGGCATCGGGCAAGTTATCAAAATCCCGCGCTACCGCGGTTTTATGCTCACCATGGTCTTCGCTTTTGGCACGCTTTTTGCCTATGTTTCAGGCTCCACGTACGTTCTGCAAAACGTACTGGGGCTTTCACAAACTCAGTTCACGTGGGTTTTTGGCGTCAACTCGCTGGGCATCGTAGGCATGAGCTCGCTTGTCACTTACCTAGTAGGACGCGTGTCGCAACGCAAGATGCTCGTTTTTGGCGTCGTGATGCTACTGGCAGTCAGCATTGCTCTTACGATTATCTTCAGCATCAAGATCACGCTGGCGCCCACCCTCATTTTGCTCTTTTTGACTACCTGCGCTGTGGGTCTGATTTTCAGTAATTCTAGTGCCCTTGCTGTTGTGCAGGCTCGTCACCTCGCAGGTTCAGCGTCGTCTCTTATGGGCGCTGTGCAGTCGGTGATTGGCGGTATCGCCTCCCCTTTGGTTGCATTAGGTGGCGCCAACGCCTATATGCCCATGGCTTTTACCATGCTCGGCTTTGCTCTTTTAACCGCGCTTGCACTGTTTACTACCCCCGTAGCTCCCGGCGACTGGACCAAACAGGGCGCAGAAGAGTATGCGCAACGCGCCTAAAGAAAGTACTCCCAAAGTGTGAAAATACTGACGCTAGTGTCAGTACAAACGCATTTTAGGAGTACTTTTTTACTGTCAATATCTAGCTCACCGGTTAGGCTTGGAACATGAGCACCACCGTAGTTTTACTCTCAGATCAAAACCCGGCAGGCATTGTTGCCGATGCCTCTGTCCCTCTCATCAATATCGAAGACCAGGGCTTGACGCGCGGCGATGGCGTCTTTGAAACCATGCTTGCCGTCAACCGCAATGTGCGCAAACTCGATGCCCACCTCACGCGTCTTGCAGGTTCAGCCCGTTTGCTTGAACTTCCGATGCCCACTGACAAGCAATGGCAGGACGCTATTTCCACGGCTTTGAAAGAGGGAGAAGACGGCGCGCACACGGCGTTGGGTCAAGAGCACACTGTTAAACTCATCATCTCGCGTGGCACGGTTGAAGACGGTCCGCACGCGTGGGTGACCGTAGCACCATCATCTACCAAGGTACTGGCGCAGCGTGAAGAAGGCGTCAAGGCGATGCTTCTTCCGCGCGGTCACGACCCCGCCGAAGATTCTGCCTACCCGTGGCTTTTGGCGGGGGCCAAGACTCTTTCTTACGCCGTAAATATGTCGGTATTGCGCTACGTTAAATCACGCGGTGCAGACGAGGCCATTTGGGTAACCGACGACCGCCGCATCCTTGAAGGCGCCACCAGCTCGGTGATTGTGGCAAAAACCGTGGGCGGGGTAAAGACCCTTTACACCCCCGAACCTTCTCACGGCATCCTACCCGGCACCACGCAGGGAACAATCTTCAACGGCGCTCGCGAAAATGGCTGGGAACTGGGCTTTGGCCCGCTCTACCCACAGGATTTACTAGAAGCCGATGGCGTATGGCTAGCGTCCTCCGTGCGCTTGCTAGCACCGGTAACCCACCTCAACGGCACCAAAATCGCTGAGGACACCAAAACCACTCAAGAATTATTGGGCTATCTAGCCAATAACTAAGCCCCGTTTAGCACAAGGCGAAAATACAGCTCCCACCAGCTAGTTATCAGTTGGTGGGAGTAATGTTTTAACCACACAGATATAACCGAAGGAGACTCATGTCTTTCACCGTTAAAGCTTTGCAAAAGACCGGCCCCGATCAGCCGTTCCAGGTTGCTGATATTGAACGTCGCGATCCGCGCGAAGATGACATTGTTATTGATATTAAGGCAGCTGGCATTTGCCACTCCGATATTCACACCATCCGTAATGAGTGGGGCGAGGCACACTTCCCACTCACTGTTGGTCACGAAATTGCCGGTGTCGTTGAGTCAGTGGGTTCAAAGGTCACCAAGTTCAAGGTGGGCGACCGCGTAGGCGTTGGCTGCATGGTTAATTCCTGTGGAGAATGTGAGCAGTGCCTAGCTGGCATGGAACAGAACTGCCTCAACGGCAATGTGGGCACCTACAATTCCAAGGACATTGATGGCAGCATCACCCAGGGTGGTTACTCGCAGAAGGTCACCGTCAACGAGCGTTTTGTAGTGTCTATTCCCGATTCCCTGGAATTCGATATTGCCGCTCCCCTGCTGTGCGCAGGCATCACTACCTACTCTCCTCTTGCTCGCTGGGGCGTCAAAGAAGGTCAGAAAGTAGCGATTCTTGGCCTTGGCGGTCTGGGCCACATGGGTGTTCAGATTGCTGTTGCAATGGGTGCTGAGGTTACCGTTTTATCTCGCTCGCTGAAAAAAGAAGAAGAGGCTCAGAAGCTCGGTGCTACCCGTACCTTGGCAACTACCGAAGACGGCTTCTTTGAGAAGCACAAGGGTGAGTTTGACCTGATTCTCAACACCATTTCAGCCCCGGTTGATTTGGACGCTTACCTCGGTTTGCTCAAGCCTCGCGGTATTTTCTCAACCGTGGGTCTGCCCCCGGAAGCTCTGGAACTTCATATGGGACGCTTGATTGGCGGCGGCAAGGTGCTTACCGGTAACAACATCGGCGGTATTCCTGAGACCCAAGAGATGTTGAATTTCTGTGCGGAGCACGGTATCGCATCCGTCATTGAAAAGATTTCCGTGGATCAGGTCGATGAATACTACGACAAGGTAGTAGCCGGTGACGTAATCTTCCGCGCGGTTATTGATACCGAAACTTTCCACCAGTAAAGCAAGCCTACAGGGCGAGAGAAGGACTATTGCCTTCCCTCGCCCTGTTGCATATAAGAAAATAGTTCTGCCTGTTTAGGTCAAAAATACCTGAATTTTCTAGAGTTTTCCTTTCTCAAACAGATCTAAGATGGAAGTGAGGAACGAAGAAATTTTCTCTTTGTTTCATCGCAATCAGAAAGAAAACGTATGAGTTTACTTAATCAGCACGCAGACAAGCTCGCAGAAATTACGACCTGGGCAGAGCCTCTCTATAAAGAGCTACACCGGCATCCAGAGCTTTCAATGAAAGAGACCAAAACGGCTCAGATTATCGAAGATAAGCTCCGGTCTTTAGGTTTTGAAGTACAACGCATTGGCGGCGGTGTCGTGGGAACGCTTTCTAATGGGGAAGGTAAAACCGTTTTGATGCGCGCTGATTTTGACGCGCTCCCCCTCACTGAATCCACTGGAGTGGACTATGCTTCTACAGATACCGCTACCGACGAAGAAGGTAATACCGTAGGTGTGATGCATGCTTGCGGTCATGATTTTCATGTAGCGGCAGGTCTTGCAGCAGCATCTTTTCTTGCAGGTTCTAAAGCTTTATGGTCGGGTACCTATATTGCGCTTTTTCAGCCTGGTGAAGAAATCGCAGCTGGCGCTCAGTCCATGGTTGATGATGGTTTAGCCGAAAAAATTATTCAGCCAGATGTTGCTCTTAGCCAGCACGTGACGCCCATGCCCGCCTATGCTGGTGAAGTAGCAGTAGGCTCTGGCCCGGCTCTCTCTACCGCCGCATCCTTAAAAATCACGCTTCATGGCACCGGCTCTCACGGGTCTATGCCTCACCTAGGTGTAGATCCAGTACTATTAGCCTCAGCTATCGTCACCAGGCTTCAAAGCATCGTAGCTCGTGAAATAAACCCGAGTGATTTCGCAGTAGTGACTGTTGGCAGTATCCAAGCCGGCTCTAAAGCCAATATCATTCCGGCAGAAGCTACCTTGTTGCTGAATGTACGCGCCTACTCAGAGGATATCCGTACGCAACTTCTAGAGGCTATCAAACGAATTGTAATTGCAGAATGCCAAGCATCTGGCACCCCCAAAGAACCCGAGTTTGAGGTATTTGATCTCTACCCTTTGACAGACAATGACGAATCTGTCTCTGCCACGGTAAAAGATGCAATGGTGGAGCATTTTGGCATAAAAAAAGTCAAGGATCTCACACCTCTTACGGCTTCTGAGGACTTCAGCAATATTCCTTCGGCTTTCGGGATCCCTTACACCTATTGGGTATTCGGTGCCTACTCAGAAGGAGCACAGTCCTACCCCAATCACAATCCCAAGTTCTTACCGGAGCTACAGCCGACGCTTTCCACCGGTACCGAAGCTGCCATCACCGCAACCCTGGCATTCCTCGCAAAGAAGGACTGATACGATGAGTTCGGTTTCTGTGCATTCTTCTCACGCAAGCTTTAAAGGCAACGATAAACTACTGCTGGGCATCGTCCTTGCAGTCGTTACCTTCTGGTTATTTGCCGGTAGTGCCGGCACAGTAGCCCCTGCAATCATGACAGATGTCAACTCTGATCAGCAGTACCTTGACGCCGCGTCCATGAACCTCGCAGTTTCGATTACCGCTTTGTTCTCAGGGCTCTTCATTGTTCTAATGGGTGGTTTTGCTGACAAAGTCGGACGCGTCAAAACTGCTTTACTAGGCATTATTGCTGGCATCATAGGCTCAATTTTGCTGGTAGTAGCTGCCGGGCCCTTTTCATTACCTTTAATTCTCGCCGGACGCGCTATACAGGGATTTTCTGCCGCCTGTATTATGCCCTCCACCATGGCCCTGGTAAAGACTTACTGGGATGGTCCAGGACGTCAACGCGCTGTTTCGATGTGGTCCATCGGCTCTTGGGGTGGCTCAGGTCTTTCTGCTCTTTTCGGCGGCGCAGTTGTTCAGTACATTGGTTGGCGCGGTATTTTTATCGCATCTATCGTAATTTCAGTTATTGCTTTCTTTCTCATCAAAGGTACTCCTGAATCAAAAGTGCAAAGCACTGAGCGTAAACCTTTTGACGTCAGCGGATTTTCATTCTTCATTGTGGGTACTCTTGCGCTGATGATTGTACTGCTTTTTGGTAGCAAACTAGGCTGGGTCTCTCCCCCATCGATTGCTCTCTTTGTGGTCGCAATTATCGCTTGGGCAGGGTTCATTGTTATAGAAAAGAAAAAAGATAATCCATTTATTGATTTTGTGCTCTTTAAGAACAAAACTTTCACGGGTGCAACTATCTCAAACTTCTTACTTAACGGAACCATTGGTTTACTCATGGTTTCTCAACAACTTATCCAGTTGGCTGGTCAAAAGACTAATGGTAAGCCCTACTCGGCATGGGATGCCGGTCTGCTGACTATCGGTTACGCAGTATTTATTATTGCTTTCATCCGCGTGGGCGAGAAATTTCTTCAACGCTTCGGTCCCCGTAAACCGATGATTTGGGGAACCTTGATTGTTATGATTTCAACCATTCTGTTGATGATGACCCATACATTATTAAGTAGTTACGTCATTCTAGCGATTATTGCCTACTGTTTGTTCGGGCTCGGTCTAGCATTCTATGCAACCCCCTCAACAGATGCTGCCCTCTCTAGCCTGCCAGCAAACCAAGCTGGTTCTGGGGCAGGTATCTATAAGATGGCATCTTCACTGGGCTCTGCAATTGGCGCCGCTATTTCGTTAGCTGTATTTTCTGCTTTATCCAAGTCAGATCACAATATTATTGGCTCTATTGTGCAGATGCAGGGACGCACCGATAACTCTGCGCTTCGAGAGGCAGGTGCTATTGCATTCGCTGTGAATTTTATTTTTTTGGTCCTGGCAATTATTTCAATTGCAACTACTGTTCCCAAGGCAGAGAAGGCTGCTGTCCGCAAGAACTAACGACGTTTTCATCCTCGACGGCCAGTAT
>JBHWPN010000120.1:0-21748 GCA_043424895.1 Rothia sp. (in: high G+C Gram-positive bacteria)
GTGTGACTTGCCATTCTCTTATAGAAATAAGCAATAGAAATGGGCACCTTAGAATTACAGGTACCCCCTTATTTTGCCGTGGCTGGCTAATTTACTCGCTAGCTTTAGCTGCTGATTGAGCTGATGACGGCAAAGCCGAGATGATGCGATCCATTGCGGCATCATCGTGAGCAGCGGAAAGGAACCAGGCTTCGAACGCGCTAGGCGGTAAGTAGATACCTGCATCCATCATTGAATGGAAGAAGGCGTTGTAGCGGAAGGTCTCGCTGTTTTTAATATCTTCGTAGTTGTGCACACCTTTTTCAGCCGTACCAAAAGCAACAGAGAACAGGTTACCCGCGGTTTGAATTGAGTGATTTACTCCCGCGGCGTCGAACGCCTCGGTAAGAGCGCCCTGCAGTTGAGCTGAGCGTTCATCAATATGGCGGTAAACTGCCGCATCAGCAGCGATCAAAGTAGCGATACCGGCAGCCATCGAAATGGGGTTACCCGAGAGGGTGCCCGCCTGATAAACAGGACCGGTTGGTGCAAGATATTCCATAATCTCGCGCTTACCCGCCAGAGCAGCGATTGGCATGCCACCGCCAATGACCTTGCCAAAAGCAAAGAGGTCGGGAACCCAACCGCCATCGGTGGGAGAAGCAAAACCCCAGTAACCAGCAGATGATACGCGAAAGCCTGTTAGAACTTCATCAAAAATCATGAGGGCGCCGTTTTCGCGAGTGAGTTCGCGGATGGTTTTATTGAACCCTTCGTGCGGGGTGACAACACCCATGTTGCACGGTGCTGACTCGGTAATAACTGCCGCGATTTCACCGGGGTAAGACTCAAACGCTGCACGCAAAGCGTCTTCATCGTTATACGGCAAAACGATGGTTTCACCGGCAGTTGCTGCGGTAACGCCGGCAGAGCCAGGTAGAGCCAAAGTAGCTACGCCCGAACCAGCTTCTGAGAGCAGGGCATCGACGTGACCGTGGTAGCAACCAGCAAATTTGATGATTTTATCGCGTGAGGTATATCCGCGTGCCAAGCGAACGGCAGTCATGGTCGCTTCGGTGCCGGTAGACACCATACGCACCTGCTCGATAGCCCCGGGGGTTACCGCGTTAATGCGGTCAATCACTAACTCAGCTAACCGGGTTTCTGATTCGGTAGAAGTACCAAAAGACAGTCCGTGATCGACAGCCGCGTGCACAGCATCGATGACGCGAGCATCCTTGTGCCCGAGAATGGCAGGACCCCACGATCCCACCAAATCAACGTATTCTTTGCCGTCAGCATCTGTAAGGTACGCGCCTTTGGCGTCCACCATGAACGCGGGGGTACCGCCAACCGAATTGAAGGCACGCACCGGCGAGTTCACACCACCAGGGATTACTTGACGAGAACGCTCAAACAGTTCTTCGTTATGAGTCATTATTAACTTCTTTCGCTCAACGAGGGTTTGAAGGGTTAGCTTATTTTGCCTGGTTCAACCAGGTAGCAACTTCGGTTGCGTAGTAGGTCAAGATGATATCTGCACCGGCACGACGGATGCCCGTGAGAGATTCCATGACAATGCGTTCACGATCCACCCAACCGTTAGCAGCTGCGGCTTCGATCATCGCGTACTCACCCGACACCTGATAGGCGGCAACGGGCACAGGCGACACATCGGCAAGTTCACGCACAATATCCAGGTATGCCATAGCGGGTTTAACCATCACAAAATCCGAGCCCTCTTCGATATCTAGCTGAGCCTCTAACAGAGCCTCACGTCGCTGAGCCGGATCTTGTTGATAAGTCTTGCGATCTCCCTTAAAGGTTGAGCCCACGGCATCGCGGAACGGCCCGAAGAACGCAGAGGCATACTTTGCGGAGTACGCCATGATTGAGACATCCTGATAGCCGGCATCATCCAAAGCCGCGCGAATAGCGCCGACCTGGCCATCCATCATGCCCGAGGGACTCACTGTGTGTGCCCCTGCCTGCGCTTGAGATACAGCCATTTTGCAGTAGGATTCCACAGCGCGGTCGTTATCAACGACTTCGTTTCCCCACTGATCAGTCACCAGCGGGCCGCAGTGGCCGTGCGAGGTAAACTCGTCCAAACAGGTATCGGCCATAATGACGATTTCACTACCAAATTCCTCGCGAAGAGCTCGGATACCGCGGTTGAGAATACCGTCATCTGCCCAGGCAACTGAGCCTTCAGCGTCCTTGTCTTCATCAAGCGGCACACCGAACAAATCAACACACGCGATTCCCGCGTCAATTGCTTTGCGAACCTCGTCTTTAAGGCTGTCAATAGTGTGCTGAAACTGACCGGGCATAGACTCAATCGGCACGGGCGCATCGATACCATCACGCACAAAAAGAACCTGAATCATATTGCGAGGCTCAAGCGAAGTTTGAGCGGTTAGCGCTCGCATAGCCTCTGTAGTGCGTGCGCGGCGCGGGCGAAAAGTTAAGTCTAGATTTTTCATGAGTATGCCTTTTTCTTTTCAATACTGTAAAGAGTTGTTTGCGCTAAATCGTAGGGCGATGGGCTAGGTGATTGAACCGCGCGTAAACCGAGTTCTTGCGCGGTAGTTGCTGTGGTTGCCCCGATAGCCACCACCAGGGGAAATTCTGCCTGAGGTATCAGCTGTGCTGCCTGCCAGTTCTCATAGAGATCCGTTAGCAAGGAAGGGGCAGTTGCTACTACAGCTGCCACCGAGCTCAGCTCTGTGACAGCCTGCTCCACCGTCAGATTAGTGCCTTCGGTTTCGGGCTTATGCACCTTCAGCGGATTCTGAGCGGGATACGCACTCATGGTGTAAACGTTCCAGGTAGTGACGTGCCATCCGGCGGCACTCAGCCCCTCGGTAAGGGTGGCTCTGGCATTGGTCCCTTGGACGCATAACACGGCAGGACGCTTATAATCACCGGCAGATTCGGGAAATTCGCTAACCATGTGAACAGCATCGAAGACACTCGGTATGAAATCTATTCTCACTCCCCTGGTCTCTAGCGCATGAGCGGTCGCTTTACCCACGCAGGCTACTTTGAACGGGGCTAGAAACTCGCTCAGAGGCTGATTCAGAATGCTCTGACACGCTAGAACACCGTTGACGCTAGTGAAAGTAACCCACCGAAAATTTTCGTGTGCTAACGCCTTGAACTCGGTGGGAGCTTGGAGAGCAAGTTCTGCCTCGTGAATGGGCGCGCAGAGAGGTTCTATTTCCATCTGATGTGCACGAGATAAGCTGGCAAGTTCGCGTAAGAACTTACCAGCTACCTCGTGACTACGAGTTATAAGTACCGTAGAACCTGCAGGGCTCACAGGGTAAGACCTGCCAACTCTGCTGCCCCTTGAGCCAGAAGCTCCTCTGCCACGCGGACACCCAACTCGTAGGCGGCCTCAACGCTGAACTCTGAGGTAGCATCCTGATGACGCAGCGTCCGGCTACCGTTGGGGTGAGCCACCACGGTATCCAGCACCAAAGCGCCGTCGCTGATGCGAGCATAAGTACCGATCGGGGCTGCGCAACCGGCTTCTAGTCGACGCAACAAAGCTCGTTCTGCGGTGACTGCCAAGCGAGTTTCCAGGTGATCGACAGCTACCAGTGCCGCCGCCAGCTCGCTGGGTTGCGTTCCATCGGCGCCAAATTCGGTAGAGCGGGTCTCGAGCGCCAGTGCTCCCTGCCCGGGAGCAGGCAAGAACTTATCACACGAAAGGTACTCGGTAATTGCGTCCTCTTTGCCAAGGCGAATAAGACCGGAGGCAGCAAGTACCACCGCATCGCAGTCTCCGGTAATAGCACCGAGCTTCTTCTCGCCGTGCAAACCGTGCGCGGCAATTCCGTGCTCTTCAAGTCCGGCAACTCGTGCTAAACGGGTGCCAACGTTACCGCGGATATCCACGATTTCAATATCCGGACGAAGAGCTAGAATCTGAGCCGCACGCCGAGGTGAGCCGGTACCTACCCGAGCACCCTTCGGAAGGCTATCCAAGGTAAGCCCGTCGCGAGCGCACAGGGCATCGCGCGGGTCTTCGCGCTCAGGAATCGCCGCAACTACTAGGCCTTCAGCGGGCATAGTGGGCAGGTCTTTGAGCGAGTGCACGGCAAAATCTACGGTGCTATCGAGAATACGCATACGTAAGGTTGCCGCGAATACGCCGGTGCCACCCATCTGTGACAGGGGCCCTGTGAGCACATCGCCCTCGGTCTTGACGGTTTTGAGTTCAACGTCAAAACCTCCAGCTTCTGCCACGAGGGAACCTGCCATACCCGATTGGGTGAGAGCAAGCGCAGATCCGCGCGTCCCTAACAGATACTTGCTCATGAACGAGCACCCGCCTGAGCATCCTCGCCTTCGTAGTTAGCGATGACGGGACGTTCCACTGTAGCGCGCACTGACTTGCAGCAATCGGGGTTGCACGCGTCAAACCAACCGCGGGAGCCGCACACCGTATCGCGGTTTTTCTCGAGTTCCGCTACGTCTTGCGAGCTTGCGGTTGAGTCGACACGCTCGGCGATGAGCAAGCGCAGTGACTCAACGTATTCGGGGTGGACGCCCGGGGTTGGGGTGCGAGTAGCAACGAACCCAAGATTCTGGCAGGTGTCTAGGGCTTCGGTGTCCAAGTCCCACTTGACTTCCATGTGATCAGACACGAATCCGAGAGGTACCAGCACAATGCCGTCAACTTCACCCTCAAGCTTTTCAAGGGCATCGTTAACGTCGGGTTCTAACCAGGGCATGGTGGGTGGACCCGAGCGTGACTGATAGACCAATTCCCAATCGACCTGGTCAAGCAGGTCTGAGTCGATAGCTTCTACCCCGGCTAGGACGGCACGAGCAGCTTGAAGATGCTTCTCTACATAGGCACTCCCGCCTTCGTAGTCCACCCCGCGCGGGCCGGCTTCGTTAGCCGCACTTGTCGGCACAGAATGTGTGCAGAACATGATGCGGATGCGCCCATTGCCGGCAGCCGTTTTTTGGGCAGAGGCAATACCCTCACGTACTTCTTTGAGACCATCAACCAATCCGTCAACAAAGGACTTGATAAAGCCGGGTGCATCCCAGAACTGACGTACTTTATCAATCTGGAGCTTGCCCTCAAGACCGAGCTTCTCAAGTGCCATTCCGTAGTCTTCACGGTACTGACGACATGAGGAATACCCGGGGTAAGCACTGGTTGCCAAAATCAGAATCTTACGAGCGCCATCGTCGTACGCTTTTTGAACGACGTCGTTGACGTAGGGCTCCCAGTTGCGGTTAGCCCAGGTGATGGGCACGTTGGGGCCACGAGTTTTCAGTGCCTCGCGTAAATTAGCAAGCAGGGCGCGGTTTTGCTCGTTGATGGGTGACACTCCGCCGTTGGCACGGTAGTGAGTAGCCACCTCTTCAAGGCGCTCATCTGGAATTCCGCGACCGGCAGTGACATTGCGCAAGAACGGGATGACGTCGTCTTGACCTTCGGGACCACCAAAGGATGAGAGAATCACGAGGTCGTAGTCCTCAGGTGCCTGGGCACGCTGGCGCTTTAGATTCTCTTCGCCGTGAAATTCCTGAGCGGTGTGCTCATCAAGAACAGCCGGCCCGTTGGACGCGGTGTTGTCGGGATCGGTTCGATTGGGGCGAATATCGTTGGGAACAGTCGCTGTCATTTATGCAAGTACCTTTGCAACTTCTTCAGCTTCGATGCGGCGGCCGGTGTAGAAGGGAATTTCTTCGCGGATGTAGTGGCGCGCCTCGGTGTTGCGGAAGGAACGCATGATATCTACCAGCAGCACCAATTCGGGAGCTTCAAGCGCAATGAGCCACTCGTAGTCATTGAGCGCGAAGGTAGCGATGGTGTTGGGCAGTACTTCGGGGAAGTCGATGCCCTTCATGCCGTGATTCTTCATAATTTCGCGGCGCTTTTCGGGATTGAGGGTGTACCAGTCGTAGGAGCGAACGAAGGGGTAGACGCAAATCCAGGCTTCAGGATCGATACCCTTAGCGAACGAAGGAGTGTGTCCGGCAGAGAATTCAGCGTCGCGGTGCACACCCATAGTTGACCAGACAATCTTAGTACCGAAGAAAGCGTCGGTACGGCGAATATCGCGGATTGCAGCCTGAAGTTCTTCGGGCTTTGCACCGTGAACCCACACCATCACATCAGCATCACTGCGCATAGCCGAGACATCGTAGAAACCGCGAACAGTTACTCCGCGTGCCTTCAGGTTTTCAACAACTGCGGTCAGTTCAGCGGTTGCTTCTGCTGAATTTGCGGTTGCGCTGGGAGCACCTTCGCGAGCAAAAACAGTGTAAAGAGCGTAGTGGAACTGGCTATCGCCTTCGGCTACTTCACCCGGTCGCTGTCCCTGAATCTTGCCGTTGGTGTCCTTAGCAGTGGGCATAGCAGGACGTCCGTGTCCGCCGTGTGCACTGTGTGAGTATGCGGGGTGTGAGCCGCCGGCGGTTTCGTGTGCGTGTTCTTCGGGCTTGCCGTGATGTGCCATGGTTGTAATTCCTTTCGTTTCGCACCTTGTGCGTGAGTGGGCCGGGCAACCTTTTCACAAGGTTGCGGGGCAATAATGTACCGGTGAGGTTTCAACCGGCAAGTCTTATTTAGTGGTGTGCCAAAAGCTCATTAGCGTAGGTTTCAATAACTGATTGAGTATCTTTTACAACAGCTACCAGGCCGGTACCCGATAACCACGCACCGACTGCGCATACACCATCGAGCCGATCTAATGACTGCCTGAAAGCCTCAATTTTTTCTTTATGACCAGCTTTGGGAGCGGGCATTGCCCCTTGCCACCGCACAACATCGGCATCTACGAGTTGTTTAGTTGAGATGGATGTACCCAAGAGTTTTGAGGCATCGTGAAGAGCCAGCGTAATCAGTTGATCATCGTGCAAAGAAACTTCGCTCAGCGGCGAATCTACGTCGCTAGAACGCCCGTATGAAAGGCGCACTGCGTGCCGCCCATCACCGAGTCGATCCGCAACCCACTGCCATTTAGCCGATGCGTGAGTCAAAGCTTTAGCTCGCACGTTCGTCACGTGTTCTGAAACCAGTAACCCGGTACCGCGCGGTGCTCGGTCAAGTTCAGGTTGGTCCACTATCAATGAAACCAGCGCAATTTCAGGGCCAGCTTTAATAGAGGGCACAGCATTTGCTGGCAGATGCGAACCTAAAATGCGCACGGCGGTGGGACCGTCAGTTGCCATCACAAGGTTGGGGGCTGAGATAGCGATGGGGCGCGCACCTGCATCAGAACGGCGCTGAATGAGCGTCCACTCCCCCGTGAGCGGGTCACGATCTACGGCGATAACGTTGAACCCCGTCATAATGCGCACATGCATCCGCTGCAAATCGTGAACAAGAGCCTCAGACAGCTGGTTCATGCCACCTTCAATGCCCGCAACAGCGGAGCCTGCAGGAGCCGCTTTACGGATTGAGCCGGCCGCCGCAGCTAGCGATCCCAGGCGCAACATAGCGTCCTTGAGTCCGGGTGTCACTACATCCACATCCAGTTTATCGGGGTGAACCGTATGAACTCCTGAGACCACGGGAGCTACCAGATTATCCAACACCTGCTGCCCCATGCGAGCGCGTACAAGCTCGCCGAGGGTCTTAGCTTTTGATCCCACGGATGCAGGTAATAACTTATCCATGCGAGCGCGGGCTATACCTGAGGCGCTCAAGGTTGCTTTCAAGGCTGGATCATCAAAACTGCCGGGAATGCCCATGAGACCGGTGCTCGGTGATGGCTTAGCGCCAGATGGAAGATAGAGCCACGAGCCCAGACTGTTGGGCAAAACAATTTTCTCTTTGAGTCCCAGCTCATCGAGAAGATCGGCAACAACTGTTGAGCGGGTAGCAAACGATTCAGCACCAGCATCCAGCACCGTACCGGCTAACTGGTGGGAACCCACCGCGCCGCCTAAGTGCTCTCGCCCTTCAACAACGGTTACTTTAAAACCCTTGCGGGCTAGCAGACGCGCAGAGAGTAACCCTGCAATACCTCCGCCAACAACGAGCACGCTTTTTTCGGTTGATGTTGAAGCTGGTGATGCACTCATGAATCTACTTCTTCGTGGTGGTGTGGATGTATGAAACGAGATCTGTGAGAACCTGCGGGTCGGTGCTAGGCGGCACACCGTGTCCGAGGTTTGCAACGTGGGTCGGTGCGCTCTTTGCCGATTCTAGGACTTCATCGACGTGAGCGAACAGAGCCTCTCGCCCCGAGCTTAACAGTGCGGGATCAATGTTGCCCTGAAGCGGAATTCCTCCGCCCAAGCGGCGGTTAGCTTCAGCTAGGCTCAGGCGGTAGTCCACGCCCATGACGTCAGCCCCTGCTTCGTGCATTGCGGGTAAAAGTTCTGCGGTGCCGGTGCCAAAGTGGATGCGCGGAACACCAAATTCTTCGACCATCGACAAAGCTGCCGCGGAGTGTTCTTGCACGAATCGGCGGTAGTCGGCTTCTCCCAAAGAGCCTGCCCATGAGTCAAAGAGTTGAACAGCCGATGCACCGGCTTCAATTTGTGCTCGTAAGAACTGGCCAGAAGTGCGAGCAGCCCATGCCGCAAGTTTCGCCCAGGCTTCGGGATTGGCGTGCATCATGGTACGCGGTTTGAGGTGATCGCGTGAAGGACCGCCTTCTACCATGTAAGCAGCCACGGTAAACGGTGCTCCCGCAAAACCGATCAGCGGGGTTGAACCTAGTTGCTCAACAGTATTTGCCACTGCCTCACGAATTACATCCAGCGCTGAATCTTCAAGTTCGGGAAGGTTCTCGATATCGCTCATGCTATCGATTGCCACATCAAGCACCGGTCCGCGTCCGGGTACGATATCCACGTTCACCCCGGCGAGCTTCATCGGTACAACAATATCCGAGAAGAAAATACCGGCATCAACGTTATGACGACGTACCGGCTGCACGGTAATTTCCGCAGCAAGTTCGGGGTTAAGACACGAATCCAACATGGGGATTCCTTCACGCACCTTGCGGTATTCCGGGAGCGAGCGTCCAGCCTGGCGCATAAACCACACCGGGGTATGAGCAGACTCGCGACCGGTGAGTGCTTGCAACATTGCAGATTCACCGGTGTTAGCCGCGCGCAGGGGATGCTGCGGTGAAAGTGAGGAAAGTTGAGCTTCGGTCAGCAACGGACGCTGGTTCACAGAATTAGGCATATTCACCATTGTGCCAATTAATGAGCAGAAGTTTGCAGACATAGTGTCAATGAAGTGAACTTATTAAGTAGTTATCACGCTACTAATACTCAGGTTTTGGCGGTGAGAGGCTTGCAAAGGTGCGCTCAGAAATCGAGTTTGGTCGCTCATTCGCTACCAGCTTTTACACGCATTCCCTCTTTAGTGGGTACAGTCGCTCACATGTTCGCTATGCAATAGAGCAGAACACAAAATATTTGATACTGTTGATGAGTTCTACAAAAACTAGAGCCTGTATTTTCATGACAATTTTTACCCTTGTAGCATCGCATCAATCAGTAGACCTAGAAACCGTTGCCCAGTTGAGCAACGGGGTTATTGGTCTGCCTGAATTTCTGCATCAAGAAAATACCGAGGGCACTGTCGTTTTATCAACGTGCAACCGTCTTGAACTTTACGTTGAGGTAACCACACCGGCATCTGCAACTGAGCAGTTTGTTGCCACTCAAGTAGCAACAACCAGTGCAAAAATTTTTGATTATATTGCCCGCACTTCTTCTCTTTCTCTGTCTGTAGTTTCCACGAGCTTCGATACCTTCATCGATGATCAAGCAGCGCACCACCTCTTTACAGTAGCCTCCGGGTTAGAATCCGCTGTTGTAGGCGAGCGCGAAATCACCGGCCAGGTACGCCGCGCTATATCCTCTGCACAGGAGGAAGGTCACGCCACCGGTAATCTAGTGCGCCTTTTCGACAGAGGTTCTTACACCGCCCGACAGGTTGGACAGCAAACAGCTCTGGGATCTCGCGGACGTTCAGTAGTTTCTGTAGCTCTTGATTTAGCGGATGAAGTGGCTGAGCATGACTGGGCGCATCGCACCGCGCTCGTTTTTGGCACCGGCGCCTACGCTGGGGCAACGATGGCAGCACTCAAAGAACGCGGTTGCACCGATATTTACGTCTACTCCCGTTCTAACCGGGCAGAGACATTCACTGAAAAACGCGGCGGTAACGCCGTTCCCCTCAATCAGCTATATCAAGCACTCGAAAAAGCTGATATCGTCATCGGTTGCTCAGGTGGCTCCACTCCCCTGCGCCCCCAAGAAATTCCTGCGGGCAAACGCGTCATTCTAGACCTTGCCCTCACCCGAGATTTTGATCCCGCTGTAGCTGATATGCCACAGGTAGAACTCATTACCCTTGAGTCTGTTCGTTTGGCAGCCCCCTAAGAAACAGCGGAATCAGTAGAAACGGCACGCACCATCGTCAACGCCGCCAGTGCAGACTTTGCACAAAAAGAAAAGGCGCGAAACGTTGATGCTGCTATCGTGGCTCTTCGAGCACACACAATGTCTGTTCTTGAAACCGAACTGCAAAAAGTTCGCGGTCAGTACGGTTGCGGCGCTGCCGCAGAACAGGTGGAGTTTGCAATGCGTCGCATGGTGAAGTCTTTACTTCACACCCCAACAGTACGCGCACGTGAGCTAGCTCAAGAAGGTCGGACTTCGGATTATATTGCTGCTCTTGATGCCCTTTACGGCATTGAGGTTCAGCAGCCCCAAGATTCAAAGTCGAAGCGAGAAGCTTCGTAGCGATCTCGTTGGTAGGACGTTAAACAAACCCCCGGTGTGTAACGAATTCCTGCTGATCTTGTATGTATTTACATCTAGACCAGGATATTAGAAATGGCTGAAGCAAAAACTCGTAAACCGCGCCGTACTGCAACCAAGGAAAGTAGCGGCACTGTTCGCCTGCCCAAGGCTCTTCGCCGTAAGCAACTCCTTGCCAGTGCGCTTCGTGTGTTCTCATCTCAGGGATACCACGTTACAACTATGGAGCACGTAGCTGAAGAGGCTCAGGTTTCAAAGCCTGTGCTATACCAGCACTTTACAGGCAAGCAGGATCTCTACTTGGCTGTGTTGGATGAACAGATCTCAGATTTTGTATCTGCTGTGACACGACCGCTGTATGAAACTGACGTTAACCGTGATCGTGTGGAAGGTATGCTCATGGCATTCTTCGATTTCACCCGGTCGAATCCTCAGGGTTACCGTTTGATTTTTGAGTCGGATGTACACGGCGATCTCATGGTGCAAGACCGTGTAGAAGAGTTGTACCGCTCGATTGCACAGCATATTGCAGATATTCTTGGCCCCAATGCTGGTCTTGATCAGCAGCAGGCTATTCTTCTCTCGCGCACCCTCTCAGGCATGGCGTTGAGCGCCACCCAGCACGCTCTTCAAAGCGGTATGAACCCGGCGGAGCTTGATCAGGTAGGCAAACTCGTGTTCAAGCTCGCGTGGGGCGGCGTATCTACGATTGATGAAGATTGGATGTAAACCCACGTCTTTTCTGTTCTCTATTAGAGATGCAACACGTAGCTACCCCTGCGGTAACTGTAGACTAATTGACAGTGCACATTGTCAACATTAGATACATCAGAAAGGTACACACCGATGGATATCAAAATTGGCGTTCAGCATATTCAGCGTGAAATTGTTGTAGAAAGCCAGGAGTCTTCAGAGACCGTCAAGGCTCAGGTAGCTCAGGCACTTGCCGAGGGCGGGGTTCTAGAGCTTACTGACACTAAGGGAACCATTACTATGATTCCTGCAGCTCAGATTGGCTACGTTGAACTTGGCGCTGAGAACAAGCGTCGTATCGGCTTTGGATTTGCTGAATAAGGTTTCTCTAGCCCCCTAAAACCGGTGGAAAGCACAGTTTTTCTGTGTACTTTCTACCGGTTTTTTGTTGCATTTCGGGGTGATTTTAGTGAGTGTTTTAGCCCTTTGAGAGCTAAAACGTATAGACTAGTGAAGTCTCTTGCTAAATGTGGTTGCCCGGTCGTTTCAAGATTATTAAACCCAAAGACATTTTTTGTGGTCATACGATATGAGCACAATACGCATTTACCGCGATCGGCTTCCTCTTATGTATCTTGCGCTTTTGATGGGCGCAATCTACCAATTCTAAGGAATTCGACGTGTCGGAAGAAAATAAGACTTTTGTTGATTACGGGGTGCGCGAAGATATCGCTGCTGCCCTGGCCGAAAAGGGCATTACCTCACCTTTTCCCATTCAGGCTCTCACTTTGCCGGTTGCTTTAGACGGCCATGACATTATTGGTCAGGCCAAGACGGGTACGGGTAAAACTTTAGGCTTCGGTCTTCCCGCCATTCAGCGCGTGGTTGGACGCGATGATGCAGGCTGGGCAAAGCTGAAGACTCCGGGTGCACCGCAGGCTTTGATTGTTGTACCCACCCGTGAGCTGTGTGTTCAGGTTGGTGCAGATCTTATAGCTGCAGCTAAACAGCGCAATGCCCGTATTGAGACCCTCTACGGTGGCACTCCATATGATCCTCAGGTGAAAGCTCTTGAAAAGGGTGTTGAGATTATTGTTGGTACCCCAGGGCGTTTGATTGACTTGCACCGTCAGCATCATCTGAACCTTTCCCAGGTAAAAATCGTGGTACTCGATGAGGCCGATGAAATGCTTGACCTGGGTTTCTTGCCTGACGTAGAAAAGCTGTTGGCTGCTCTTCCTGAGGTACGCCAGACCATGCTGTTCTCTGCGACTATGCCTAGCCCCGTGCTGACTATGTCCCGTCGCTACATGAACAAGCCCATGCACATTCGTGCCGAGGCCCCCGGCGATGACTCTAAGACCAAGGCGTCCATCCGCCAGGTCATTTACCGCGCGCATCCTTTGGATAAGGACGAGATGGTTGGCCGCATTTTGCGTGCCGAAGGACGCGGACGCACCATTATCTTTACTAAGACCAAGCGAAGTGCCGCGAAGTTGTCTGAAGAACTCATTACCCGTGGTTTTGCGGCTGCAGCTTTGCACGGCGATCTCAACCAGAGCGCGCGTGAGAAAGCACTGAAAGCCTTCCGTGATTCAAAGATTGATATCTTGGTGGCAACGGATGTGGCTGCTCGAGGAATCGACGTTGATGATGTCACGCACGTTATCAACTACCAGATGCCCGAAGATGAAAAGACCTATACGCACCGCATTGGTCGTACCGGCCGCGCGGCCAACAAGGGTACCGCGGTTACTTTCGTAGATTGGGAAGACGTACCTCGCTGGAAGTTCATTAACCAGGCTTTGGAACTCAATGTACCCGAGCCAGTTGAAACATATTCTTCGTCTCCTCACCTGTTTACTGACTTAGATATTCCCAAGGGCACAAAGGGTAAGCTACCCAAAGAAGACCAGACCTTAGAAGGTATCGGTTCTCAGCGTAAAGATATCGAAGGACGCGGCGGACGCGATGTTCAGCGCAACAACCGTACCTCCGGCCGTAGCGGTGGTAGGAACTCAGGCGAGAAGAACTCTCGTTCAACTGAGCGTCCTGCGCGTAACCGTCGTCGCTCACGTTCGTCAGAAAACGGTGAGAACGGGCAGCAAGAAACTCGCGCGTCCCACGAAAAGAAGACGGATTCGGCGTCTTCATCCCGTCGTCGCAATCGCGATGGTGAAGGTGGTGCTGAACGTACTAAGTCTGTTGAAAAGACCGAGAACGGTGCTCGTCGACGCCGCCGTCGTAAGCCTGCCGCAGAGACCGAATAGGATTCACTGTTGACTCGTTTCGATGCTGATGGCCACTCGCTGGTGGTTCAAGCTGATAATTTGGCGTACCTCGCTGAGCTTCCAGATGCGTCATTCACCATGATTTACATTGATCCGCCGTTTAATACCGGTAAGGTTCAAACCCGTCGCACCCTCACCACAAAACCAGTAGAACGGGGTGAGGGCGATCGGGTTGGTTTTGCCGGTAAATCGTATTCGTCGGTGTTAGCTCAGCTCTCTAGCTATTCAGATACGTTTGAGGATTACTGGGCGTTTTTAGAACCTCGCATTCAAGAGGCTCATCGTCTTTTAACTAACGACGGTACGCTCTACCTTCATCTTGATTGGCGAGAGGTGCACTATGCCAAGGTCATGTGCGACATGATTTTTGGGCGCGAGTGCTTTTTGAACGAGATTATTTGGGCTTACGATTTTGGTGCTAAATCCACCAAGCGCTGGCCTACCAAGCACGATAATATCCTGGTCTATATCAAGGATCCAGATCAGTATTACTTCAATACCGATGAGGTTGACCGTGAGCCTTATATGGCACCCGGGTTGGTGACAGCTGAAAAGGCTGCGCGCGGTAAATTACCCACGGATGTTTGGTGGCATACGATTGTCTCTCCCACCGGCAAAGAAAAGACGGGTTATCCGACCCAGAAGCCGTTGGGTCTGCTCAGACGCATGATTGCAGCATCCACCCGCGAGGGAGACTGGGTTCTTGATTTCTTTGCAGGATCAGGAACCACAGGCGCTGCCGCTGCAGAGCTTGGTCGGCGCTTTGTGTGTATCGACCAAAACCCACCTGCCATTAAAGTCATGAAAAAACGTTTAGGCACCGTAGGGGTACGCAAGGCAAAACTGCTCGGTGACTCAGGCGAGGCGGTGCCGGCTGTATACGCAAAGCACAAATCGGCGCGAGCCATTGAAAAACGTATTGAGGCTGAAGCTGCGGTTTTAGAGACTCGTCGTAAAGAGCGAGCCGAGCGTAAAAAAGCTAAACAGCTAAGGCTTGCTGAGCAAGAGAAAACGCCTGAAACCTAAAGTACGCTCGCTTAAGTTTCAAGATTCCCTCATCACGGGGATCTTGTGATCTCCAGAGCTAAGGGCGGTGGTTGTTGATTTCTAGAATCAGAAACCACCGCCCTGGTTGTACGTCCAAACTACTATTTATCGCACATCCTAGCTATGAAATGTCGATAGCTCTCGGATGCGTTCAACAGTACGATCATCGGTTGTATTTTCGCCTAGCTTATTGGGTTTGCCCGTACCGTGATAGTCAGAGGAGCCTGTAACCACTAACCGATGCTGCCGAGCAATATCTTCCAACACCTTTCGGTCTTCTTCAGAATTGTCGCGGTGATACACTTCTAGACCTGCTAAACCAGCGTCAATCATCTCTTCAATAAGCTCTACGGACGCGACTTTTCCCCGTGAGCGAGCTCTGGGGTGCGCCATCACAGGGACTCCCCCGGCTTCGCGCACCAGACGCACCGCGTCGACCGGGTGAACAGCATAATGAGGAACATAGTAGCCACCGTTTGGGGTCAGCAAAGAACCGAAAGCCTCAGACCTGGTAGCTACAACACCTGCTTCTACCAGCGCATCTGCAATATGAGGACGCCCCACTGTGGCACCTTCGCCTACCCATTCCTGCACAGATTCCCACGTAATTGGGTAATCCTGGCCGATGAGCTCAACCATTTTCTGCGCGCGAGCTAACCTGGATTCCCGTGCTTTAGCAATTTCTGCTAGCAACTCTTGGTTCTGAGGATTGTGGCAATACGACAGCAGGTGCACGCTGAGACCACGCGTGGCACAAGAAATCTCCATACCCGGTAGAAAATCCAGGTCGAGTTCAGTTGCCAATTGGCTGGCACGCGTCCACCCTGCCGTAGTGTCGTGGTCGGTGAGGGCAAAACCAGTCAACCCGGTTGTTGCTACTTCGCGCAGTAACTCATCTACGGACTGGGTTCCATCAGATAGTACAGAGTGCAGGTGAAGATCGTAGGGCATAGCTCTACTTTAACCAATGAGGGTTATATATGGTGAGGTCCTTACGTTGTGATACCCGTAAAGGTTGCCAGCCCCACATCGAAGTAGCACAGTTGTAGCCAAGGTCGTACAGTGGAGAGTATGACTGAAGAAACTACACCGCAAAACATTGAAGAGCGCGTTAACAATCGCTCGCAACCGCCAACGTCCCAGGCTTTTAAAGATTTCATGGCATCAAACTGGGCTCCCGCAGACTCAGCTCTACCCCAGCGTGCCGAAGTTGCCGACTTTGCAGTTCAGCGACGCGCTCAGCTATCTCAGCGCTTTATCGGCGAGCGCCTAGTTATTCCCGCCGGACCGCTCAAGGTTCGTTCAAACGATACTGACTACCGCTTTCGTCCGCATTCAGCTTTTGCGCACCTGACCGGTCTGGGCGTAGATCACGAACCAGATGCTGTGCTAGTGATGGAACCTGTCGACGAGGGTGCCGGTGACAACGGTTCACACCACACAGCAACCCTCTTTTTCACGCCCCTAGCCGGACGCGATAGCGAAAAATTCTATGCTGATCCCCGCTACGGCGAATTCTGGATCGGGCCCCGTCCCACGCTTGCAGGCATCGAAGCTGAGTACGGTATCAAGACTGCTGATTTAGCCGAGCTCGAAGTAGCGGTCACCAAGAATGCTGGTAACGAGGCTCTTGGAGGTCTTCGCATCCGCCTAGTACGCAACGTTGATCTCAATATTGACGCGTTAGTGGACACCTCGCGCTACAACACCGGCGTTGATCTTGAGCAGTCAGATAACCTCGATGGGGAGCTGACCGAAGCACTCAGCGAAATTCGTCTGATTAAAGACGAAATTGAGCTGAAGAACCTGCGCCGCTCAGTCGCATCCACCATTGCCGGTTTTGAAAAAATTGTTGAATCGTTCCCCAAAGCCACCCAGCACCACCGAGGTGAGCGCGTTGTAGAAGGAGCGTTCTTCGCCCAAGCGCGTGCTGAAGGCAACGATTTAGGGTATGACACCATTGCAGCGTGCGGTAATAACGCAACTATTTTGCACTGGATTAGAAACACTGGCACCGTCGATGAAGGCAAGCTTATCTTGGTGGATGCCGGTGTTGAAGACGATTCGCTGTACACGGCAGATATCACGCGTACCCTACCTGTCAACGGTAAGTTCTCGGATGTTCAGGCAAAGGTTTACAACGCTGTCCTCGAAGCTGCAGATGCGGCCTTTAAGGTAGCGGTTCCGGGCAATAAGTTCCGCGATGTTCACCAGGCAGCTATGGAAGTTCTGGCAGCTCGTTTAGAAGAGTGGGGCCTGCTTCCGGTTTCTGCTGAGGTTTCTTTGTCGGAGCAGGGCGGTCAGCATCGTCGGTGGATGCCCCACGGCACCTCGCACCACCTGGGATTAGATGTTCACGACTGTGCACAAGCCAAACGAGAGCTGTATATCGACGGCGTCATTGAGCCCGGAATGGTCTTCACCATCGAGCCAGGTCTGTATTTCAAAGAAGAAGATCTCGGTATTCCCGCCGAGTACCGCGGCATCGGTGTGCGCATCGAGGACGATGTTTTGATTACCGAAAACGGCAATGAGAACCTTTCTGCCGCTCTTCCTCGCACCGTTGAAGATATCGAAGCGTGGATGGCTAACATTCTCAAATAGCTAGCACTGTTTCCGTACATATAAAAGTGGCGTCCACTTCCGAGTGCAAGTGGACGCCACTTGTTTTTTAGCGGGAGGGTTTAGCGTTGATGATCCTCAGGCTTACGGATAGTTGCCTCATATTCTTCCGGGTCTTCTATTCGCTTGCCGTATTTTTGTAAGGGCTTTTCGTTGCGAACAGCTTCTACCACCGGGTTCGTCTCGGGTGAGGTAGGAGCTTGGCGAATCATAGCCTCATATTCTTCGGGGTTATCTACCCGCAGCCCAAACTTTGAGGCGCTACCTTCGGCGGCAGTAGGGGGAGCAAATTCAGCGCTCTGACGCTCTTGTTCTGCACTGCGAGGTTGTTGATTCCCTGCACTGTACGAGCCGTGAGGCTCCTGATTGCCTGAACTTTGCGGGTTAGTGTTCCACGGGCCAGGCTGGTTGTTCGATTGCTGGTTGTGAGGTTGAGAAGTCGGGTGCTGCGGGTGCAGGTTCTGCGGATTCGGGTTTTGAGGACGCTGCCACTGCGGGTAACCGGGCCCGGATGCTCGGTTGTGGTGAGGCTCCTGGCTTACGTTATTTTGAGCGGCTCCATTATTGTGAGGTGTGCCGTTATTGTGGGCACCAAAGTTGTGAGGCGGCACAGATTGTTGCGGAGCGCCGAAACCGGCCACGCCCAGTGCTTGTCGAGCCTGGTGGGCGATAGGACCCACCGCCATCAGATCATAAGATTCTGCAATCATCTGGGGCTTGGTAATAAAAGATCCGCGGTTCTTATTGCGCGATACCGAAAGAACCCCAGAGAGCATCCAAAAAGCAATACCCAGCGGGATTGCGGTGAGGGCATTAGCCAAGAATGAAGTATTCGTTACAAGCGCCATGATAACCGAGATAAAGCCACCGAACACAGCACCAGAGACTGCGCCTGAGATAGCTGCCTTCGGGTAAGTCATCTTGCCGGCAATCAACTCGACCTGGCGAATATTGTTACCCACAATAAAAAGTCCCTGCACGGGCACGCCGGCCTCTGACAATCGAGCTACTGCCTGATTGACTTCCTCGCGGTTTTTATAGGTACCTATCTTCTGCCCGTCTGGAATGGAGTTACCATTGAGGGCCACATGTTCAATGTGCGCTTGTTCCATGCCCTCTATTTTTCAGGAATTTTGTTCATGGGCACAGGAGAAAACTCACGTTATCGCCACCGGTGAAAACAAGAGCGGGGCTCTAGGGTGCATTGCCCCACAAACTCGGTAGCTCAGCTGTATTTTGTGACTACTAGCCCCTACTCTTATAGATGTGAGTAGTGCACCAAACAAGATTTTTATTGCCCGCCTTCTTGGCCTCGATGTCTTTGACCCCATGGGTGATCGTCTCGGACGATTACGCGATGTCGTTGTGCTCAAACGTAATTTTGGGTCGGCGGCATCTGTTTCTAGTTCTTTGCCTTCAACCGGTAAAGAACCCGTTGTGGTAGGCATCGTTATTGAGGTGCTGGGTAAGAAACGTATTTTTGTGCCCATGACTCGCATTACTTCTATTGACTCAACCCAGGTGATTTCAACCGGTTTGGTCAATTTACGCCGTTTTGAGCAACGTGGTTCTGAGGCCCTTGTAGTTGCTGAACTCTTTGACCGTCGCGTCAAAATGACCGATGGTTCTGAAGAGGCAATTATCGAAGACGTGGCAATGGAGCAGCGTCGCAACGGGGATTGGATTATCTCTGAGCTTTTTGTCTCGCGTGGCAACGGTCATTCCGGTTTGATGCGCCGCCGCAAAGAATCGTTGCTCATAGATTGGCACGAGGCTATTGTCTCCACCGATCATGAGCCTCAGGCGGCAACGTCGTTCGTGGCTAACCACGAAAATACGCAGGCAGCTGATCTTGCGGATGCTTTGCACGAAATGAACGACAAACGCATGATTGAAGTGGCACAAGAGCTTCAGGATGAGCGTTTGGCGGATGTTATGCAGGAGCTTCCAGAGGACGACCAGGTAGAGATTCTATCGAACTTGGATGTTGAGCGTGCGGCTCAGGTTCTTGAAGAAATGGAACCTGATGATGCTGCCGACCTTTTGAACGAGCTCACCGATAACCAGCGTGAAGAGTTGCTGAAGCTCATGGAGCCTGAAGAGGCAGATGACGTTCGACGCTTGCTGGAATACGAAGAAGGCACTGCGGGTTCGCTCATGAACCCCGTCCCTATCATCCTCCCGCCCGAGGCCACCGTTGCAGAAGCGCTGGCGCATATTCGTCAAGAAGAAATCTCACCGGCTATGGCTGCGGCTGTGCTGGTGACGCGTCCTCCACTAGAAACACCTACCGGTAAGTACTTAGGTATGGTTCATATGCAACAGCTTCTACGTGTACCCCCGTCTGTGCAGGTGGGTACGCTACTTGATAGCTCTATTGAACCGGTCTCTGATATGTCATCGCTCGAAGAAATCTCGCGCATTTTGGCAACCTACGACCTTACGCTCTTGCCCGTTGTTAACGATGCGCACCGCCTAGTAGGTGCTATTACTATTGACGACGTTCTCGATGCGATTTTGCCAGAGGACTGGCGCACATACGATGATGGAACCCCCATTCGAAAGGTAGGACGCCGATATGAGTGATAAGAATCGAGACCGCAACGATTCGCTCAGCACACCGCAGCGGGCTAAGCGTCCTTCTTTGCTACCAAAACCAAACCCTGATTCTTTCGGGCGAATGACCGAAGGTTTTGCCCGTTACATGGGTACGCCGCAATTTCTGTTATGGATGACTTTATTTTGTGCTCTGTGGATTAGCTGGAATACCTTAGCTCCCGAGAGTATGCAGTTCGACCCTCGCTCGCTGAACTTTACCTTGCTCACGCTCATGCTTTCTTTGCAGGCATCCTATGCTGCTCCCCTGCTTCTTCTAGCACAGAACCGACAGGATGACCGCGACCGCGTTGTTGCAAAAGAAGACCGCAAGCGCGATCAGCAAAATCTCGAAGAAACTGAGTACCTGACCCGAGAAATCGCATCCTTACGTATTGCTCTTCGAGAAGTTGCCACCCGAGATTTTGTTCGTAGCGAGCTCAAAGACATGCTCGAAGAAATCGTGGAGATGCAGCAACAGGAGAAAAAGAATGAGGCTGCCCCGGAAAATGATGAGCAGGAGAATCAGCGAAAAGACCGCGAGATAAAGCTCGTCAAAGATTTAGATGAAGACGAAGAAACCATCGAAAAGAAGTGATCTCATGAGCGAACAGTCATCGCTTGATGGTGCGCTGATGCGCGCGCTTGACACTGTGGTTGATCCAGAACTTCGCAAGCCAATTACCGAGGTCGGTATGGTGGAGTCGGCAACGGTGAATAATGGCGTTGCGACCGTCGCGGTATTGCTCACTATTGAAGGGTGTCCTCTTAAGAACACTATTGAGCAGGATGTCCGTCAGGCGGCTCTGTCGGTGGATGGCATTGAGCAGGTTGAGGTTCGTATTGGCTATATGAGCCCTGAACAGCGAAGCGAACTCAAGAAGTTGCTGGGTCACAGCTCCCGCAAGAACCCTTTTGCCGCCCCTGATTCCTTGACCAAGATGTACGCAGTTGTATCTGGTAAAGGCGGTGTTGGAAAGTCATCTGCCACCGCGAACTTGGCGGCCGCGATGGCTTCTGCCGGGCTAAAAGTCGGTGTGGTAGATGCTGATGTTCATGGTTTTTCCATTCCCGGACTCTTAGGTATTACTCAGGCGCCCACAAAGCTAGAAGAAATGATTCTGCCCCCGGTCGTGCCATTGCCCGCTACACAACAAGAGGCGTGGCACAAAGAACACCCGAATCAAGATCCGGGTTTTATCAAGGTCATTTCAATCGGCATGTTTGTTGAAGGCAACCAGCCAATCGCCTGGCGAGGGCCCATGCTACACCGGGCTCTTGAACAATTTTTAACCGATGTGTATTTCGGTGACCTCGATGTGTTGCTCCTGGATTTGCCTCCTGGAACCGGTGATATCGCGATTTCAATGGCTCAGCTCTTACCCGGTGCTCAGCTTTTGTTGGTGTCTACGCCCCAGGTCGCTGCAGTTGATGTTGCGGAGCGTGCTGGCACTCTCAGCTTGCAGACTAAGCAGAAGGTAGCCGGGATTATCGAGAACATGAGTGCGATGGTCATGCCAGATGGCAGCATGATGGAAATCTTTGGTTCCGGCGGTGGAGAAATCCTTTCACAGCGTTTAAGCGATGCTCTGGGCTATGGGGTTCCCCTACTAGGCTCGATTCCGCTTGATATGAGCCTACGTAGCGGTGGGGACGCTGGAGTGCCTGTTGTGTGGAGCGCCCCCGATTCTCCGGCAGGTTCCGCCATGCAGGCTGTGGCTGACCGCGTCCTAGAGAAAAAACGAGACCACTCC
>JBHWPN010000121.1:0-11559 GCA_043424895.1 Rothia sp. (in: high G+C Gram-positive bacteria)
GAGTAATTGCTTTGATTCTGATTCCCTTGTGGTTCGTGGTTCTCACGATTTTGTGGAAGATTACAAAGGCGAAATTAGAACGCGAACATCTGCCCGTTACAGGTATGATTCCTATCCAGACCCCTGAAGAAATCGCTCGAAACTTTGAAAATAAGTAATTGAGCTAGCTAAAATCTTGTGCTCTTAGACAGCAAATCGAGAGCGACGAATTGTTTTGATAAAAAACCGCCCTGCAATCACCACGATTGCAGGGCGGTTTATGTTAATTTTTTTGGCACAGTGAGAGATGTTTAACCGGTGATTGTGGAGGTCAATACAAAGACCACTATGTGAGTTCTCATCATGAATTTTGCTGCAGATGCAAAACTCGTAATCCAAACCCTAAAGACTTCTCAATACCGAAACTACTTTGCCCATGATGAGGGCGTGATCTCCGATAATGGGTTCATATTGAGTGTTCTGGGGTAGTAGCCAGGTATGACCATCGCGTTGGCGGAAAGTTTTAACGGTTGCTTCATCATCAAGAAGAGCAGCTACGATATCTCCGTTGTTTGCTGTGTGCTGAGAACGTACTACAACCCAATCTCCATCCATGATGGCAGCGTCAACCATAGAGTCACCTTTGACGCGCAACATGAATAATTCACCGTTACCAACGAGCTGACGAGGCAGCGCCATGACATCCTCTATGTTTTGCTCGGCAGTGATGGGAATACCTGCGGCGATGCGCCCCATAAGTGGTACTTGGGCAAGATCATTGGATGCAGACTCAAACGAGGGAATCACTGGCAAAGGCACTACCTGCGCTGCCGACTCTTCACTGGTATTCTCACCGTCGCCCGCATCGAGCACCTCGATGGCGCGGGGGCGTTTAGAATCGCGGCGAATATAACCCATTTCTTCTAGCCGGGACAGCTGGTGCGTCACTGACGAAAGAGATGCGAGCCCAACGATATCTCCAATTTCGCGCATGGAAGGCGGGTAGCCGTACTCATCGATAGCAGAAGAAATTGCAGTCAAAATTTTCTGTTGGCGAGCGGTCAGAGGTTTGACGCCACGGGGGCGCTTAGCCTGAGGTGTATCTGGCGTGTTAAAACTCACTGGCTGCTCGTTTCTGTAGTCCTTATTTTGTCAGTCCCCGGTGTTTGACTAGTTCTCACGGGTGCCTTGTTCTTATCAGCCTAGGGCACTTTTATTCGAAAACCAAACATTTGTTCTAATTTTTCTCGACTATGTTCGAATTATCTGATAGAACATATATACGAAGTTCGAACAAAGTTTCGAATATTTGGTTTCTGGTTCTGATTCTAAGGAGTTCTGATCGTGAGTACTGTTGTTATCCCGCGTCCTGTACGTCCCGGTACTGCATTTTCTCGCACCCATGCAGTGATACCTACTCAGAGCGTGGAGCGCGATCCTTTGCCGTCTGCTCGGCTTCGAGTTATTAAACCTGCCCGCCAGATTCCCGCACGCGCCCATACCCATCAATCATCTAATGCTCATGCGGTATCTGTTGCCAGAAAGCCCAAACGTTTTAATCTGTTTTCTTTGCTCAAAGGCATTTCGTTAATGACTCTTGGCGCTCTTATTGTTCTAGTGGGTGCATCTTTTCTAATGCCTAAGGATGCTCAAGCCGGAGTTGACGCTGTGAACACCTCAACTGTTAGTCGCACTGTGACCGTTGATCCGGGGCAGAGCCTGTGGGATGTTGCTCGTGAAGTGAGCCCGGAATCCGACCCTAGAGACGTGGTCAATATGATTATTGAACTCAATGACCTTTCATCTACTACTTTGCAGACTGGTCAGAATTTGGAAATTCCCGTAATGAATGGTTAGTCGCTGGCGGTTGTGGATAGACTGATTGAGTGAGTACAGCATTAACAGCACTTGAAAATCTGCCTATTCGCGACGATCTCCGCGGGCGTTCGCCTTATGGTGCGCCTATGATTGACGTTCCAGTGACCTTGAATGTCAATGAAAATACCCACCCCATGCCTGCGGAAGTGGTCGAGGCAATTGGTGTAGAAATCGGCAAAGTAGCCCATAGGCTAAACCGTTATCCCGACCGTGAATTCGTTGAACTGCGCACCGAACTAGCGGCATTTTTAGGGCACGGACTAACTGCTGAAAATATTTGGGCGGCAAATGGCTCGAATGAAGTTCTCCAACAGCTCTTTCAAGTATTTGGTGGGCCTGGCAGAAGCGTCATGAGCTTTGTGCCAACGTACTCTATGTACCCGTTACTGGCTGATGGAACACATACAGACTTCATCGCGGGGGTGCGAGCAAAAGATTTCACCCTGACCGCAGACTCGGCGGTAGCGCAGATTAACCGGCATCGTCCTCATATTGTTGTGCTCTGCTCTCCCAACAATCCAACCGGTACCGCGTTAGAGCAGGGGGTTATTGAAAGAGTTTACGATGCGGTTGAAGCTCTTGATGGCATCCTCATCGTGGATGAAGCCTACGCAGAGTTCGCCCAGGACCCCGAACAAACCGCGCTCTCACTTCTGACAAACCGTCCGCGTCTGGTGGTGAGTCGAACGATGAGCAAGGCGTTTGCTTTTGCCGGTGTGCGATTGGGATATTTTGCCGCCGATCCTGCAATCTGTGATGCTGTGCGCCTCGTCCGGTTGCCCTATCATCTTTCGGCTGTAACTCAGGCGACGGCCCTAGCTGCCCTACGTCATAGAGCCCAACTGTTGGCAAACGTTGAAGATATTAAATCTGCCCGCGATCGAATTGTCACGAGGTTGCGCGAGCTCGGACTTGAACCTGCGGAGTCAGATTCAAACTTCGTGTTCTTCGCCGGTCTAAAAGATGAAAAAGAGGCGTGGGAATACTTACTAGCAGATGGCATTTTGGTTCGAGATAACGGCATCCCCGGACATCTGCGCGTTACTGCCGGCACCCAAGAAGAAACTACCGCGTTCTTGGAATCATTGGAGAATTATTTAGTGAGCACAGGAGCTTTTCGGCGCTAATACATAGCAGACAATACGTTTTTATTTTGCCGATACGAACCTGGTAATCACAGGTCTGTTCTTCCTCACCAGCTAACAAGAAGGATACCTACCCCATGGCTGAGACATCGACGGGAATTGGTCCCCGCACGGCTAAGTTCGAACGCGTTACTAGCGAATCCAGCGTTAGCGTGGAGATTAATCTTGACGGTACAGGAAAATCGGAAATTGATACTTCCGTGCCGTTTTATGATCACATGCTAACTGCCCTTTCTAAACACTCGCTGATCGATATGACGGTGAAGTGCGAAGGCGATACGCACATCGATGTGCACCACACAGTAGAAGATACCGCGATCGTGCTAGGCGAAGTACTTCGACAGGCATTGGGTAATAAAAAAGGAATTCGTCGTTTCGGGCAGGCTACCGTACCTCTTGATGAGGCTATTGCATCGGCTGTCGTTGATATTTCGGGGCGTCCTTACCTTGTGCACGCCGGAGAGCCTGCGGGGTTTGAGTTTCACCTGATTGGTGGTCATTTCACGGGTTCTATGATGCGCCATGTTTTTGAGGCGTTCGCGTATCACGCTGGAATCTGCTTGCATATTAACGTGTTAGGCGGACGCGATCCGCACCATATTGCAGAGGCAGAGTTCAAAGCACTAGCGCGTGCGTTGCGTGAGGCTGTTGAACCTGATCCGCGGCATAACGACATTCCTTCAACCAAAGGTGCTTTATAGCTCATGACTGAGTACAAGAATTCTCCTACCGTTACTGTTTTAGATTATGGTGCTGGCAATGTGCGTTCGGTGGTTCGCGCGTTAGAAGAAGCAGGCGCGCGAGTTGTACTGTCAAACCGTGAGAAAGATATCTTGGGTGCCGACGGTCTGGTGGTTCCGGGGGTTGGGGCTTTTAAAGCCGTGATGGACGGTCTTAAAAGTGTTGATGCTCTTCGCATGATTGGTCGACGCGTAGCTGGCAGTCGTCCGGTACTTGGCATCTGTGTCGGTCTTCAGATTTTCTTTGATGAGGGTGTTGAACACGGTGTTCGAGCAGCGGGCATGGGTGAATGGCCTGGTGTGGTTGAGCGTCTGAAAGCCGATGTTGTACCGCACATGGGGTGGAATACGGTTTCTGCTCCGGAAGGCTCTGTTCTCTTTGAGGGTATCGAGAATGAGCGCTTTTATTTTGTTCATTCTTACGGGGTTCAAGAGTGGAATTTTGATCAGAACAACGAGTCAATGGTTCCTCCGCAGGTAACGTGGTCTGATCACGGTGGTTCTTTTATTGCAGCGGTGGAAAATGGGCCGTTGAGTGCTACCCAGTTCCACCCTGAAAAGTCAGCAGATGCGGGCATCAAGCTGTTGCGTAACTGGATTGCTTCGCTACCGGTGACAGGCCGTCTGAATCCAAATGAATTTGACTCAATTGAAGGAGAATAAATGGATCCCACAGTATCAGGTCTGATTTTGATGACTTTCGGTGCATTTTTAGCCGGGGGCGGTTATTCTTTCCGCAAGCAGGGGCTACCTCTTATTGCTCAGATTGTCTTGTTGGTGCTGGGGCTGGCCGTCTTTGCCTACGGTGGTTATGTACTCTTTGCATATTGAATCTTTGGTTTATAAGCGTAAAAGAAGGTAGATGATGGTTAATAAGCGTTTAGAATTATTGCCCGCGGTGGATGTTGCCGATGGTCAGGCTGTACGGTTGGTTCAGGGCGAAGCTGGCTCTGAAACCGGGTATGGCGATCCTGTAGAAGCTGCGTTGGCGTGGCAGAACGCGGGAGCTGAATGGCTGCATTTAGTTGATTTGGATGCGGCATTTGGACGCGGGGATAACATTGAGGTTCTCAAAGGTGTGGTTGAAAAACTGGATATCAAGATTGAGATGTCCGGTGGTATTCGTGATGATGCGTCACTGAATCGTGCTTTAAGCCTAAAGCCTGCGCGCATCAATCTGGGTACTGCTGCTTTGGAAAATCCCGAGTGGACGCGTCGTGTTATTGCAGAGCACGGAGATATTATCGCGGTGGGTTTGGATGTTCGCGGTACTACATTGGCTGCTCGCGGTTGGACTAAAGAAGGCGGGGATCTTTGGGAGGTTCTTGACCGTCTTGAAGCTGATGGTTGCACCCGTTACGTGGTAACCGATGTCACTAAAGACGGTACTTTGCAGGGACCTAACGTAGAGCTTCTTCAAGAGGTTGCGCGCCGTACCGAAAAACCAGTCGTTGCATCCGGTGGTATTTCGAGTCTGGATGATATCCGTGCTTTGCGTGAACTCGTTGGTACTGGCGTTGAAGGTGCCATCATGGGCAAGGCTTTGTACGCTGGCAAGTTCACCCTAGAGGAAGCATTGGAAGTCGCGGGACGTCCTGAATAATGAAAAATCATTCTCATGGTGAAGATCGCGGCAAGCGCGAGCTACCAGCCCATATTCAAGCTCAGTTAGCTAGTGCTGGTCGCGAAACCGATACAGGCGGGCAGCCGTGGTCTGGGCGAAACTTGGGTGAGGGAACCTCACATACGCATCAATATCCCACTGACACCGGTGAGACTGAGCAAAAACTAGCGCGGGCTCTTGAAATGTTTTCGCAAGGTCTTGCCGGTGAACAAGATGTTCTTCAAGCATTGCGCGGTACGCGAGTTTTCGCGCCGGTAGTTGCGCAACTTTCTCAGGCTCATATCACTGACGACGGTCTTGTATCTGATAAAGAATCTGACATGGCATTGGTGAGCATTCAGGCTCCTGATGGTCGTAAAGCGCTGCCAATTTTTACGAATGTTGATGCTCTCACCCACTGGCACGAGCAGGCGCGTCCGGTGGCTGCTGATATTCGTAAAACTGCGCTCAGCGCCGTTGAAGATGGAAATCAACTGATTGTGGTAAACCCGGGGCAGGATGTCACTTTTGTGCTGCGTCGGCCTGCGGTGTGGGCACTTGCCAAAGATGAACCGTGGGTTCCTGCTTATCAAGATCCAACGGTAGCTGAAGAGCTTACTGCGCTTGGTGCCCAAGTTCCTAACATAGTGGCGGTTCGAGCAGACCGGAGTCAAGGCGTCAATACCGTCAATGCGGCAGGACGCGACTTAGACGGCGGCGGCCATGGTCCGGAGTTGAAGATTACGGTGGTTCTGCAACCGGGGCTCACTCGTGAAGAGCTGAATGTAACCGTGCAGCATTTTCAGCAACTACTGGCAGCCTCTACCGTGGTCTCAGAAAAGGTCGATTCTGTACATATCGCTTTAACATCAGCCTAAGTACTTATTTATCATCAAAAATACAGTAGATAGTAATCGGGGTTGGTACTTGCTTATGCTAAGTACCAACCCCGATATTTGTAGCTGAAATATCAGCTATGTGCTGGAGATTGTATTCACCGAATTTTAGTACACAGGGCCGGTGAACTTTTCACCCGGTCCTTGTCCGGGAGCATCTGGAATTTGTGATGCTTCTTTAAAAGCAAGCTGCAAGGTGCGCAGACCATCACGCAGGGGAGCGGCATGCTGGGAGCCGATTTCAGGTGCGGCTGCGGTGACAAAACCGGCAAGCGCTGTGATGAGCTTGCGAGCCTCGTCCAAGTCTTTGAGCTCTTGGGCGTTTTCTTCAGCAGCCAGACCGCATTTAACTGCGGCTGCGCTCATCAGATGAACAGCTGCGGTAGTAATGATTTCTACAGCGGGAACCTCAGCGATATCGCGCATTTGAGCGTTCACTGCATCGATTTCTTCTTGCGAGGGGTCATAGCCGCTTGCGTTATCTGCAGCTGCATCCTGGAAGCGGAAGCTATTGTTGTTTTCTTCGTTAGCCATGTCATAAGAATCTCACACCCGGGGGTTTGAGTAGAAATCTGTTCACTAACTACTGACGGTTTATCGTCATCTTCACACGAGTGAGTGGGATAAAACCTTGTCTTCTAAACCCCCAGCGTGTAAAGTAGTATGAAGTTTGCAAGCGGAAGTTTTCTTCCCACCTGCATTGGCGCATAGCTGACAGGTATTACAGAAACGAGTTTTTAGTTATACTCGGATTCTGTCACTCAAGGAGTATTGAGCCTTCGCTTGCGCACGCAACGAAGGCTTTTTTCGTTTGTAAAACAATCTTAAAATTGAGGGTTTCACCCCCATCTAGTACAGGAGCTTTGTCATTAGCGATCCCCGTATCAATGAAAGAATCCGTGTTCCGGAAGTACGACTTGTCGGACCGGGCGGCGAGCAGGTAGGCATCGTTCGCGTTGAAGATGCACTGCGTCTGGCACGCGAATCGGATCTTGACTTGGTTGAAGTTGCACCGAACGCTAAGCCGCCGGTATGTAAACTCATGGACTTCGGTAAGTATAAGTACGAAGCTGCTGTCAAGGCTCGTGAATCCCGCAAGAAGCAGGTTAACTCTGCTTTGAAGGAAATTCGTTTCCGTCTCAAGATTGACACCCATGACTATGAAACCAAGGTTGGACACGCGCGTCGTTTCCTAACCGGTGGTGACAAAGTCAAGGCTATGATTCAGTTCCGTGGTCGTGAACAGCAGCGCCCCGAGATGGGTGTGCGCCTGCTTGAGCGTATGGCCGCTGACTTGGCTGAGGTTAGCACCGTTGAGTCTAACCCCCGCGTTGACGGTCGTAACATGGTGATGGTTCTGGCACCGCTTCGCGGTAAAGCAGAAGCTCGCCGTGACTCTAACAAGAACTCAGGCGGACGCAAGGGTCGCGAACGCGTCGACACCACCACTGCTACTCCTGTTTCAAATTCTCTGGCAGATGCAATGCCTGAGGAATTGAAGGCACAGGCTTCAGCAGAGTAACAGAACTGAATGTCAATGCGTAGCGCAGGGGTGAACCCCACCAACCTGTGTGCGCCGGCTGCTAGAGACCATTTTTGGATTTCGATAAGCCAAACCTTTCGAGGTGACGTTGTGCGAACAATTGTCACAGACACAAGTTTCTTATATCCGTTGTGAACGGATGTAAGGCGAAACGTAAAGGAGAACGGCAGACATGCCGAAGCAGAAGACCCACTCTGGTGCTAAGAAGCGCTTCAAGCTCACCGGTACTGGCAAGGTAAAGCGCCAGCAGGCAAACCGCCGCCACTACCTGGAGCACAAGTCCTCACGTTTGACCCGTCGTCTGGCTTCTGACCAGATCGTAACCGGTGGTCAGGCTAAGGTCATCAAGAAGATGCTGAACAAGTAAGGTTCACCCTTCTTTTCACCGCTTGTGCCCTTGACTGGGCTGATAGAACTTTTTAGAACTCGCTCCTGCTACCGGCGTTAGATTGTGCTGGTAGGGGACATAAGACGAAGGAGACACACGTGGCACGTGTGAAGCGCGCGGTTAACGCGCACAAGAAGCGTCGCGTCGTATTGGATCGCGCATCAGGTTACCGTGGCCAGCGTTCACGCCTTTACCGTAAGGCTAAAGAACAGGTCATTCACTCACTGGTATACAGCTCCGACCACCGTCGCAAGAAGAAGGGCGACTTCCGTCGTCTTTGGATTCAGCGCATCAACGCAGCTGCTCGCGCAGAGGGCCTGACCTACAACCGCTTCATCCAGGGTCTGAAGGCTGCTGAGGTTGAGGTTGACCGTCGTATGCTCGCTGAGCTTGCTGTTAACGAGCCTGCTGCTTTCTCAGCTCTCGTTCAGATCGCTAAGGACAACCTGCCTGAGGACACCTCAGCTCCCAAGGCTGCGTAAGTTCTAGCTTTTTAGCGTTTGAAAATGCCGTTCACTGTATAGTGAGCGGCATTTTTGTTGTTAAGACCCCTCGTTCATGTCAGGCAATCATCAGATATGATGAGGTGAACCACACATGATAAAGAGGCAAAATGGAGCAACCATCCAATGGCCAGAGAATAGACTGGCCCGAATATAAGGGACTTAAAGTTGCGGTTATTATCTGGGTACTGCTTCTTGCATTGGGCGCTATTGGATTTCAGGTGTGGAATAGTCTTACCCGTGATGTCGTAGAAACCAAGATATGCTCGGTGTACTTCGTTGAGATAACGGAGGGCGATAACGCGTGGAGCACCACCCTTTCCACCACCGATTGCGGAAAACTTTACTTTAGCGGGGACCCATCCTCTGAGCGGGTTGCATTCTACGAATCTTTGGTGGGAGAAAAAGTGGAGGTGGAGCTCTTTCCTCTTCAAAGAGGAAACTCATCTGGTGTACCTGTTACGGAAGAATCTATAAAAAGGGTGGAAGCATGAGAATCAATGTATACCCTCTCGGGCTGGGATTTCGTATCATGCCGGATGATTATGAGGAGCCAGATGTCTCTCCTTTGATTACCTACCTGTGGATCGGCTTTGCTGCTACGGTTTTTATCGGTGCACTCATCGGTTATTTAGCCGTTCAGCGTTACAGTGCCGAGCATGCTGCTACCTACGTAACCTGCACTCTCAAGGACGCTAGCGTTTCGGAGCGCTCTGAGAGAGCCGAGAGAAATGAAGCTCGCGTGGTATTTAAAACGCAGGATTGCTCCAGCTTTACCTATGAAGGATTTAACTACGGTCTGTGTCCCCAGGACTTAGAAAGAAAGCTAAAATCTTATAGCGGTCAGCAGATTACGTTTCGTCAAAGCGCGTTTCATTGGTTGCCTACGCAAAGTCAAAAAACTGATCAATTTGCTGTCGGAGAGTTAGATTTTCGCACCTGGGATATACATCAGTTACATCAGAAAATTTGTCTTCAGGCAGCCGGTGGTGCTGGTGAATAAAGTTTTTCTCACTCCTCTTCGAGCTCATGATGAGACAAAACTGGGTTCTTTTTTTACAAACAGGGTGGCAGTCTTCTGTCCGTGGAATCACCGAGTTCTCAACTGGGGGAGTTTGAGAAAGCGAGCTAGCGGGGTTCTTTATTCATGAGAGAATGAAAGCTATGGATTTTAAAGAACGCCTGTGCACCCCTGTCATGATGGAAAACCCTCACGCCGATCGCGTGAAGGACATCGCCAAGCTAGCTACCCGTAGCGTCCGCACCAAGAAGAAGCAATTTTTGGTGGAGGGACCTCAGGCTGTACGCGAGGCTTTGAGAGCTCACCTCGAGACCCCTGTACTGGATGCAGTGTACATCACCGAGGCAGCCTTTGAACGCCACGATGATATTGCTGAACTCATGGAAGAAGTACACGGTACTCCCACACCAGAAACCGGCCGTAAAGTGTTTATGCGCATGGTTACCGATGAGGTTTTGGATGCTATGGCTGAGGCTGTGACCCCGCAGGGTGTTATTGCGGTTTCGTTTATGCTCGATAAAACTCCGGCAGATATTTGGGGCGCAGACGGTATTAATCCTCAGCTCGTAGCTGTCTTGGCTCGCGTCCAAGACCCGGGCAACGCCGGCACTATCATTCGAACTGCAGACGCCGCTGGTGCTGACCTTGTGGTTCTGTCGAAAGGCACCGTTGATGTTTATAACCCGAAGGTAGTGCGTTCAACTGCGGGATCAATTTTCCATGTCCCCATGATTTCAGGGGTTGAACTAGAAGAATTTGCTGAGGACGCTAAAGCTCAGGGGATCGGTGTCTTGGCAGCTGATGGCTACGGCAAAGTGAACCTTAACGACCTTGAAGATGCTGCGGCAGCGCAGCGTTTAGGTGTTGAGCTAGAGAATAAACCTAAATACGATCTCTCACGTAAGACCATGTGGCTTTTTGGCAATGAAGCTCAGGGATTGAGTCCCGAAGAAAAGCGTCTTGCTAATACTCGCGTGGCTGTGCCCGTGCACGGTAGTGCCGAATCGCTGAACGTGAGCATTGCGGCGGCTGTTTGTCTGTATGCCTCTGCTCGTGCGATCCACGGAGCATAGGAAAACTGATGGCTGAACAGTTTAGCGTTCAGGTTGTGGGTGCCGCTATTGTTGATTCCCTTGAAAATCCCAGCAAGATATTGCTGAGTCAGCGAAGCAATCCGCAAGTTCTACGAGGCAAATGGGAATTTCCCGGTGGCAAAGTGGATGCGGGGGAGAGCTGCGAAGAAGCCCTGTCGCGTGAGCTGGTAGAGGAGCTGGGAATCAAGGTTGTGCTGGGTAATGAAATACCTGGGCCGCATCAACAGGGCTGGCCGCTGACGGAGCGTCATGCGATGCGGGTATGGTGCGCTGAGATTGAATCTGGTGAGCCTCAGGCTCTTGAAGATCAGCTAGGCGTTCAATGGTTTGATGTAGATAAAAATCTAGAAGAGATTGATTGGATTCCTGCGGATTTTCCAATCGTCAAAGCTTTCTTGCAGTTAGCGTGAACCAAGTAAAAAAGTGAAGTGGTGACACTGGATTTTCAGTGTCACCACTTTTTCTTTTAAACAAAAACTAATTTAGTTACAGAAATATTACCTATTTCAAAATTCGCGAGTAAGATTAGCCTTGCCTAAATAACTTCTAAGTTTCGTATAAGTAAGGTTTGCGGTGTTACAGAATTTCTTGATTGGCCTGCGCGAAGGTCTGGAGGCGGCACTTGTCGTAGGCATCTTGCTCGCCTACGTCCGCAAGACAAACCGCCCTCACCTTGTCCCTAAAATCTGGGCTGGAGTGGGCTTTGCCGTGCTGGTTTCCCTTGGTTTCGGCGCCCTTCTTACTTTCGGACCCCAAGGTCTAACACTTT
>JBHWPN010000122.1:0-12158 GCA_043424895.1 Rothia sp. (in: high G+C Gram-positive bacteria)
ATCGTAAAATCAGCGCGCCGAGTGGTTCTTTTGTGTGATTCTGCAAAGTTCGCGCAAGAATCGCTTGTCCGTTTTGCAGGTCTTGAGGATATTGACACCCTCATCACCGATAAAGCCCCGGAGGGTGAGCTTGCCTCTGCCCTCGAAGAATCAAATGTAGAGGTGCTCATCGCATGATTGTTACACTAACCGCGAATCCGAGCATGGACCGCACTGTAGAGATCCCCGGTGTTCTCACACGCGATGCCGTTACTCGTGCTGAGCGCGCTGTTGAAGACCCGGGTGGCAAGGGCGTCAATATTTCTCGTGCGCTTCAGAACTCAGGGTTTGAAACCGTGGCCGTTTTGCCAGGTGATGATACTGATGCTGTTTTGGTGCATCTGGCCGAAGACAGCGTGACGTGCAAGAACTTGCCCACTGGCGAGCCTATTCGCTCAAATATCACCATTGTGGAGCCTGACGGTACCACCACTAAAATCAATGCACCGGGAACCCCGCTCAATGATGTCGCTCAGCAGCAGCTGACCCGTTTGCTGATTCAAGAAACTCAGGACGCGTCATGGCTGGTTTTGGCAGGTTCACTACCTCCCGGAATCCCGAGCGATTACTACTCTGTAGTTGGTCGCGCTATTCGCGAGGCACTGGGAGAAAAAGCGCCGTCTATTGCGGTTGATACTTCAGGTGCTGCGTTGCGCGATGCTGTTAACGGTCAGGACGGCATGCCCAACCTTATCAAGCCTAACGCTGAGGAACTTGCCGAGCTCGTAGGGCGTCCGGAATCTGCTGATGAACTTGAAGACAGCCCCGAACTCACCGCCCGCACTGCGCGCGAATTAGTGGAGCGCGGTATCGACGTTGTTCTTGCCACCTTAGGTGGTAAAGGCGCGGTTCTGGTGACTAAAGATGGTGCTTGGCACGCTCAGCACGCCCCGGTAAAGGTGCGTTCTACCGTGGGTGCTGGCGACTCATCTCTTGCTGGTTATTTGATTGCCAGCGAGCAGGGTAAAACCCCCGTAGAGTGCCTGATCCAGGCCGTTGCCCACGGTTCAGCTGCTGCATCTTTGCCAGGTACGCAGGTACCTACTCTCGCGCAGACCACTCCTGAAGCCGTCACGGCGCGCGAATTATCGTTGTAATCCCTCAAAACTTCGCGCGTCCTCGTGCGCGCATTACCCCTCATGAGAGACATCTTCTAAAGGAGGAGCACATGTCTGCACTTATCACTGCGGATCTTGTCACGCTTGACAAGAACCTCGGTGAATCACGTTTTAACGTGATTGAACACCTGGTGACATCCGTTGTGACTGCTGGTCGCGCAAACAGCTTTGAAACGCTGTATTCCGACGCAAAAGCACGCGAATCAAAGACCGATACCGGTATTCCCGGCGGTATTGCGATTCCCCACTGCCGTAGCGAGGCAGTGACCGAGCCTACCCTAGCTATGGCGCGTCCTAAGCCAGGCGTCGATTTCGGCGCTAAGGACGGCGCTGCCGATCTTATTTTCTTTATTGCTGCTCCTGCAGATGGCGATCAGGCTCACCTGAAGATTCTGTCGAAGATGGCTCGCTCGCTCATGAAGAAGTCTTTCACTCAGGCTTTGCGCGAGGCGAAGACTGAGCAGGAAGTCGTAGACCTGGTAAATGAGGCTCTCGGTATTAACGCCGATGGCTCAGAGCGAACCGCTGACCAGGTAGCTAACCAGCAGAGCACTGTAACATCATCAACCGGAGCTGCTTCTGTAGCTGCGGGTTCCGTTGCAGCAGGCGCTACTGCTGAGACCGCTACTAATGCGCCAGCAACCGATTCTGCTACGGGCACCGCATCTTCCGGCGCGCGTCGCAAGGTTGTAGCTGTGACTGCGTGCCCCACCGGTATTGCTCACACCTATATGGCTGCAGACGGTCTTACCTATGCAGCTGAGGATATGGGAATCGATTTTAAGGTTGAACCGCAGGGCTCATCGGGTGGAGATAAGCTCACTCAGGCTGAAATCGATGCAGCAGATGCAGTTGTTTTCGCTGTTGATGTTCCCGTGCGTGGACGCGAGCGTTTTGCGGGTAAGCCCTACGTTGAGGTTCCCGTGAAGCGCGGTATTGATGAACCCGAACAGCTCATTAAAAATGCTTTGGCAGAGGCTGATAACCCCGCCGGTCGCCGTGTGTCAGGCGCTGGTGCAGCAGTAGATTCTGCTGATACTGCAGATGACAATGGACCCTGGGGCAAGCGCATCTACAAGGCGCTCATGTCCGGTGTCTCCTACATGATTCCCTTTGTTGCTGCAGCGGGTATCATTCTTGCAATAGGCTTCATGCTCGAAGCAATTACCATGCCCAACCTCGGTGAGGTTGACCCCGCGGCGATTCTTGATATTAACGGTGAATCAGGCCGTACCCTGTTCAACCTGCAGGGCGTTCCGCTGAGCCTCTACCTGGGTGCCGCTTTGCACACTATTGGTTCAACAGGCCTTGGTTTGATGATTCCGGCCCTGGCTGCCTACATCGCATACGGCTTGGCGCAGCGTCCCGGTATTGCCCCCGGCTTTATCGCTGGCTCAATCGCTGTTACCGTTGGCGGCGGCTTCATCGGCGGTATCGTAGCTGGCTTGTTGGCAGGCTTGTGCGCTTACTGGTTGCAACAGCTCAAGCTACCTCGCTGGCTCGGCTCCATGATGCCCGTGGTGATCATTCCGCTGATCGCAACCCTGTTCTCAGCCGGTCTGATGCTCCTGATTCTCGGTGGCCCCATCGCATGGATCACCACCTCACTGAACAACTGGTTGACCTCAATGAGCGGCACCAGCGCGATTCTGCTCGGTATCATTCTCGGACTCATGATGGGCTTCGACCTGGGTGGCCCCGTCAACAAGGCGGCCTACCTCTTTGCTACCGCTGGTCTTGCGGCTAATACCGACGCGTCCCGTGAAATCATGGCAGCCGTCATCATCGCAGGTATGACCCCTCCGCTCGGCATGGCACTTGCTACTACTTTGCGCGGCAAGCTCTTTACCCAGCCCGAACGTGAAAACGGCAAGGCAGCATGGTTGCTCGGCGCGTCCTTCATCTCTGAAGGTGCGATTCCGTTCATGACCGCAGACCCCGCCCGCGTTATTCCCGCGTCAATGACAGGCTCGGCAGTAGCTGGCGCGATTGCTATGGCAACCGGCGTAGCTTCACCCGCACCGCACGGCGGTATCTGGATTATCGGTCTTGCCACCAATATCCCCATGTTCTTGGTCTCGGTTATTGCCGGTACCGTTGTCACCGCTCTTGTGTACATCGCACTCAAGAGTGCAGGCTCTAAGAAGAAGGTAGACGCCTAAATCTCTTGTAGAATTTAGGCAACGACAATCTGTCAAAGGATAAGCACATGACTACTTATAAAGGCGTAGGCGTCTACGCAGGCCGCGTAATCGGCCCCGTTCTTCAGATGCCCGAGCCCATCGGTGAACCTGCAGCTAACCTCAAGCTCAACCCGAACGAAACCGGGGAGCAAGCTGCAGATCGCATCAAGGCAGCAGCCGAAGCCGTTAAGGCTGATCTGTTGGATCGTGCTGAACATGCTTCTCGCGACGGTAAGGCTGTTTTGAAGTCAACTTCTCAGATGGCTACCGACCGTGCACTGCTCAAAGGCGCAATCAAGCTTGTTGAAAACCAGGGTGTAGCCCCCGAGCGTGCGATTTGGGAAGCTGCGACTTCATTCGCAGACCAGATGCAGGCACTGGGCGGTTACATGGCTGAGCGCGTGACCGATATTTACGACGTTCGCGCCCGCATCGTGGCAGAACTTACCGGTCAGCCCACTCCCGGTATTCCTACTTCAGATGAGCCGTTTGTTCTGGCTGCGATTGACCTTGCCCCGGCAGATACCGCAACCTTGAACCCCGAACAGGTTATCGCTTTGATTACCTCGGATGGTGGACCCCAGGCTCACACTGCGATTCTCGCTCGCGGTCTTGGTCTGCCCGCTATCGTGGCAGCTAAGGGTGTTACCGAAATTGAAAACGGCACCGTTGTTTACATCGACTCAAATGAAGGCATTGTAAACACTGAGCCCACCGACGAAGACCGCGTAGCTGCTGAAAAGTACGCTAACCGCAAGCCCTTGGCTAACTTTGACGGTGAAGGCGTTCTCGCAGACGGTACTCACGTTCCGCTGTATGCAAACGTTGGTGACGGGAAGTCCGCTGAGAAGGCAGCCGGTCTCAAGGCTGAAGGTGTTGGTCTGCTCCGCACCGAGTTCGGCTTCTTGGGTTACGACGCTGAGCCTTCAGTAGAAACCCAGGCTGAGACCTACAAGTCAGTTTTCGATGCTTTCCCCGGTAAGCACATTGTTGTTCGCACCTTGGACGCTGGCGCCGATAAGCCCCTGCCGTTCTTGAATACCAAAGAAGAAGAGAACCCCGCACTCGGTGTTCGCGGCTTCCGTACCGACTGGACTGTTCCCGGTGTTTTGACCCGCCAGCTTGAGGCAATCAAGAAGGCATCAGAGGGTTCGGACGCTGATATTTGGGTTATGGCTCCGATGATTTCAACTACTTCTGAGGCACGCAATTTTGCGAACATGCTCAAAGAAGTTGGCTTGGACACTCGCGGTGTAATGGTCGAAACCCCGGCAGCAGCTGTCAACGCTGAGGCAATTTTGGGTGAAGTTGACTTCGTGTCAATCGGAACCAACGACCTGACTCAGTACACCATGGCAGCGGACCGGCTACTCGGTGATCTCGCTCACCTGAACAACCCCTGGCAGCCTGCTGTTCTCAAGATGATCAAGCTGACTGTTGAAGGTGCCCGTCGCGCATCCACCGCAACCGGTACCAAGAAGTATGTTTCAGTGTGTGGCGAAGCTGCAGCTGATCCCGCTTTGGCAGTTGTGCTTGTTGGTCTTGGCGTAGATACTCTTTCCATGAACGCTGGCGCTATCGCAGCGGTATCAGCAGTTCTCAAGAGCGTTACCAAGGAAAAGGCACAGCAGATTGCGGTTGAGGCTCTCTCACAGATCTCATCAGCTGAGGCTAAGGCAGCAGCCCGCGATATGCTCCCTGTACTTGACGAACTCGGTCTGTAAACACTAAAAACACTTTGTAATGTGAGTCAAAAAGGCGTGGTTTCGTACCCAAAAGGTGCGAAACCTGCTTTAGACTCGATAGTGGAAGAACATATTCCACAACATTCCCATAAAGGAGAATAATCATGGCAGAACGTATTGCCACCATCGCAAGCCGCGTTGGCCTGCACGCACGCCCCGCAGCTATCTTCGCAGAAGCAGCAGGCGACCTGCCCGTTGAGGTAACCATCGCAGCTGAAGGTGAACCCGCAGACGAAGCAATGGACGCAGCGTCAATCCTTTCACTGATGTCACTCGGTGCTAAGCACGGTGACAAGGTTGTTCTGCGCGCTGAAGGTGAAGGTGCTGAAGAAGCACTTGACTCCCTCGTCAAGATCCTCGAAACCGACCACGACGCTGAGTAATTCTGAGCCGCATCGGTTAGTATCGCCCCGGTTCTCGCAACGATGTGAAACCGGGGCGATATTTTTTGCCCGGATATTTCATCTTTTTTCTAGAGGCGACCACGAAACTCCCACAAAGTACGAGAAAAAGCGCGAAATGTGGCAGTTTGGTGGTCACCTCTGGCAGTTTCATGGTCACTAAGATGTTGTGCGCAGGCATGTAAAGGGCAGGACGCTGAAAGTAAGGCTTCTGAGCGATAACGCGTAGCTCACGCGCGTGAAAGCTGTAAACCGCGGCGCATCATCGCTAAACTTGGGAGAAGAGCAAATGTACCGCGCATTCAAAGTGCGCCCGAAAGATAGAGTTGAGGCTCCTTGCGAGAATTTACCGCACGCTTTGCCACTGCAGAAGAAATCGCGGCGTGGGATTCCCACGTCACCGCCAACCCCAACGGCGGCAACTTGTTGCAGTCAGCGTCCTTCGCAGCAGTGAAATCTAAGCACGGCTGGAAGCCGCTGTACCTTGTCTACGAGGGCACTACTGTACGCGATGGGGCAGAGGCACCTTTTGCCAGCTACAACTTGGTGCTTGAGAAAGCTGTTCCTGGCATGGGCAAGATTTGGTACATGATTAAGGGACCGGATGTTTACAGCGTTGAGGATATCCCCGAGATTCTCGATGCGAACAAGAAATTCATCGAAGAAAACAAGCTCGGTGTATTCGCTGTAAAAATTGAACCCGATATCGTGGCTTCAGAGTTAACTAATGCTTTCTTGGCTCGTACCGGGTTAGTAAAGTCATTCAACATTCAGCCCAATGACTCTACAGCGATTCTTGATACCGATAAGAGCGAAGACGATGTTTTGAAGTCGCTGAGCTCCCGCGGACGCAACGCTGTGCGTCGATCCTTGCGCGAGGGCTGTGAGGTGACGCGCGTCGAGCTCACCGAAGAGAACATGCGTAAGATGTACGCGCTCATGGACACCGTGGGTCAGGGCACCGCGAACGTGAACCTGCGTTCGTTCGATTACTACCGTGATTTCTGGACAACCTTTGAGAAAGCTGGCCAGGGTCGCCTGTACTTCACCTACGAAGACGGCGAGCCATCAGTAGGCGCTTACGTTATCAATTACGGTAACAAGGGCACCTACAAGGACGGCGGTTCAAAACCGCGTCGTAAACAGTACGGTGATTCGCACCAGGTACAGTGGACTGCTTTGACCGACCTGATGAAGGATCACGGCATCGTAGAATACGACTTCTGTGGTACTCCGCCGAGCGATCAGCTGAAGAACAAGGAACACAACTACTACGGTCTAGGCCTGTTCAAGACCTCGTTCACTAAGAATGTTATTGATTTTGTGGGCGTGTACGATCAGGTGATTTCACCCGCTAAGTACAAGCTGTGGACCAACTTCGCTGAGAAGGTTATGCGCCAGCTGTGGGTTCGTAAGACTGGTCAGCCCTTCTACTAAAGAAAAGATCTAAGTGCCTGCTGTGCAGGTCATCAAAGAATCTTTGAATCAGGCTTCGGCGGTTGCGTCTTCATCTTTTTTATTGATAAAAGATAAGTAGCAACCGTCGGAGTTCTTTTTTCAATCGGTTGAGGTATGTGTGTGAGTAGAGGGAGGCCAACGGCACCGTGAGTCCTGCAGAAAAGACTGAACTGCAGCAAAAAGCGTATCCTTCTGCTTTTGAGCAAAGCAATAACTCTGCCGCTTCTTCGCTGGGGGCATTCGGGGCTACTGATGTTTTACCTCGTCAGAAGGCTGAGCCGGGTTCTCATGTAACTGAAGGGTTACCCGCGGTTGAAGAAACCACCGATGCGTTTGCTCCTGCCGAGCCGGATGTTCAACCGGCGGGAGATGCTTTTGGGCAGGGCTTGCCCGTTATCTCGATGTCTCAAGTCAAAGACCCTTCTTTGCGCGAATATCTTTTGGCGCACTCCGACAGCGAGAAGAAATCGACCGATGATTCTACCCAGGCTTTCGGAGCATCACCTGAGCTCCCCGTGAACCCCGCTGCTTCTTCCGAACCTGCGGCAAGTCCCTTTGAGCCGGTGGCAGCCCCGGTGAACGAGAGCGCACCGCTCACTTCGGCTATTCCTTTGACGACCACCACACTACCGGTTGCTTCTTCGCAGGGCATGCAGCAGGCATCCTACCCCTCTGTAGCGCCGATAACCACGGGCATTCCCACGGTTAGCCCCGGGCACACCCCGGTATCTCGTGTTAAGTCCTCTCTAAAATCTTTTGTTCAAGCAGATAAGTCTCTCACTAAGCCTATTCGCGGTCTTGAACGTATTTCACAGCGTCAGTTTGCGCTGTCCTCCCGCCGTCACCGCGAGCGTTACGTGCGAGAGAAAGAAGAAGCTCGTGAGGTTCTGAACTTTACGTTGCGCTTGGCTGAGACCATGTTCCATTACGGTGCGGATGCGATGGACGTTGACTCTGCTATCGTGGCGGTTTGCGCTGCCTACGGTTTGGACGATGTTGAAGTTGATATCACTAACCAGTCGGTCATCATCAACTATGTCTCAGACATTGATGATGTATTTAGCTCTGAAGGCGTGAACGCGCGCTCATCTGGCGCGATCGAACGTTTTAGCCACACGGTTGTACGCGTGGTGCGTTCGTGGTCTGAAAACTACGCGGCGCTCTCTGATATCTACAAGCTGATTAATTTGATTACAGAAAAAGGCTTGACGCGTGAGCAGGCTGATAGGCAGCTTCGAAAAATTAATAATGCTAAGAAGCTGTATCCGCCATTGGTCGTGTTGCTCGGTAACGCGGTCGCTGCCGGTGCATTGACAATTGGTATTGGTGGAAGCTGGCGCGCGGGCGTGGTTTCGCTCATGCTGTTCTTGTGCGTTTATTTTCTTGATCACTTCTTGAGTAAGCTGCAGATGCCCAGTTTCTTTCACATGGCTGCCAGCGCGGCTTTTATTACCTTTGCGGCTATATCTTTGGGCGATGAAAATTCGTTTTTGACGCAGGTGGGTTTGCCCGTTTCTGCACCTCACATTGTGGCTGCTGGCCTTATTATGCTGGTGCCCACCTTCAAACTGGTTTCATCAGTTCAAGATGCTATTAACGGTTTTCCCCTGACTGCGGCAGGTAGGTTTGTCTCTACCGGCATGTCTTTCTTGGGGCTTGTTGTGGGGCTTGCAACCGGTGTAACTGCTCTCAGCTTTGTAGGTGCTCAACCCCTCGATGTTTCCCAGAGCGCTTTTGTCTTTCCATCGCCGCTGGTGAATACGATATTTATGACGATTGGTACCATCGCCATCGGCATTACTACTCAAGCACGGTTACGTACCCTGATGTGGATTACCCTGGTTACCCTGAGCGGTTTGCTGACGTATCACGGGTTCACAGCGGTTTTTGGTCCGGGTAGTGGACGCGGTAACACGGCTGTGGCAGCCTTTGTCGTGGGGTTGTTGAGTATGTACCTCGCTCACCGTTTTCATGCCCCGCAGACTATATTTTCAATTCCTTCGCTCACCTTCTTGCTCCCCGGGCTTTCAATGTTCCGCGGACTGTACTCTTTTACTGTCGAGTCCAACTCGGCGCTTGGTGTTCCGGGCATTATTGCGGCGCTGGCTATTATCTTGTCCATGGCATCGGGTGTTGTACTTGGCGGGTATATCACTCAGTATCTCGTGCAAACTTTTAAGCCCGTTCGAACCAGCGAAGAGACCACCCAGGTTCTTGACCGATGAGTTTGCACCCGTCTGCTCATCCGTTTGAAAATCAGCCATCTGATGCCGGTGGCGGCTCCGCGTTTGGACAAGAAGTCACTTTGCCTGTGGGACACAGTCCGCTTGAAGAGCCGGATCTTGCAATCGCTGGCGATCCGGCCCAGACCCCGCACGCTCTTTTATCACCCACGCAAAGCACTGACGGTGAGTTACCCCAGGCATCCTACCCATCTGCTGTCCCGGCACAAAAACCTGCGCCGGTACGTAAGACGCGTACTCAGCTTGGTCAGTGGGTGCGTGGCGAGCAAACACCTACCGCGCCTATTCGAGGTCTAGCACGCGTTGCCCAGAAACAGTTTTTGGTGCGAGCACAGATGCGCCGTGAGGGGTTTGTACAAGAAAAAGAGCAAGCGCGCGAGGTCTTGAACTATACGGTACGTTTGGCTGAGACTATGTTTCACTACGGCGCCGATGCTATGGACGTGGATGCCGCTATCGTGGGTGTGTGCGCCGCTTACGGGCTTGAAAACGTTGAGGCTAACGTGACTAACCAGTCGGTGGTCATCAACTACGTTTCCGATGTAGATAAGGGCACCTACTCGCCGTTTACTCAAACCGTTGATGACCTGCGGTTTAGCCATACCGCCGTGCGAGTGATGCGCTCGATGTCCGAGAACTATGCAGCCTTGGCGCAGGTATATAAACTCATTCACCGCATCACTGAGAAAGGGCTCTCCCTTGATGAGGCACAGCAGGGCCTGCAAGAAATTAACAATACGCCCAAGCTGAACTCGCCTCTGAAAGTGCTACTTTTCAATCTTGTAATGGCAGCCGGGTTTACTTTTGGCGTGGGCGGTAGCTGGCGTGGAGCCCTCGTAGCTGTTTTTGTATTCCTTATTTTGCATCTGACGGGACAGTGGGTTTCTCGATTCGGTCTGCCCGGTTTTTTTCGCATGATTATTAACGCGGGTGTGTTGACTGCTTTAGCGCTTTATATCAGCGATTATTCATCGTTTTTTGGTGATATCGGGTTTGTGGTTTCTGCCCCGCATGTTATCGGGGGGTGGGCTGATGATGTTTATGCCCACCTTCTTCTTGGTCTCATCGGTACAGGACGCGATTAACGGTTTTCCGCTGACATCTGCGGGCAAGATGGTATCGACTGCAATGACCTTTTTGGGTCTCATTATTGGTATTGCTACGGCTACAGAGATCATAGGGTATTTCGGTGCCACTGAGATTGATGTCCAGGCTGTTGTGTTTAACCCTCCGCCCATGTGGATGAGCGTGCTGGGCATGTTGATCGGCAGCATCATGTGCGCATCCGTGGTGCACGGAACTCTTGCCAATATGGGCTGGGTGGTCGTGAGCTCGGGTCTGGGGCAGGCGGTTTATTACGGTTATAGCGCGCTCACAGGAGTAGAAGTAACCCGGGTAAACACTGTGCTGGCAGCGTTTTCTGTGGGGGTTATCAGCGCATATTTAGCGCACAAACTGCATTCCCCCCAGGCTATATTCGCGGTGCCTGGCATTATGTTTCTGCTCCCTGGTCTTACCTTTTTTAAGGGCTTCTACGCCTTTAGCGTTTCGACCGATACAACTGCAGGTGTTGCGGGTATTGTCTCTGCGCTATCTACCATTGTCGCTTTGGCTGGCGGTGTAGTTCTTGGCGGCTATATTATGCAGTATCTTTTGCAGTGGCGCGCATCTAGAGACAACGCCAGAGCAGCAAAACTAGCCACCTTTGACCGGTAGAAACGCAGTGACGGTGGATATAGAACATCGGAGAAGCAGCAAAAATCTTGAGTGCTCTACAGCCACCGCCGCTTAGACCACCGAGGTTTAACTCAGTTGCCAGTCAACGGGTTGCGCACCTTGCTGAATTAAAAGTTCGTTGGTGCGAGAGAAAGGTTTTGATCCAAAGAAACCGCGAGATGCGCTCAGCGGTGAAGGGTGCGCAGATTCAACCACCGGGTAATTGCTAATGAGCTGACGGCAGTTGCGCGCATCGCGTCCCCACAAAATTCCCACCAGGGGCGTGCCCCGCTGAGCTAGAGCGGTAATAGCGCAGGTGGTGATGGTTTCCCACCCCTTATTGCGATGTGAACCCGCGTTGCCTGCCTGAACAGAAAGAACCCTGTTCAAAAGCATGACGCCTTGATCGCTCCACGCACTGAGATCACCGTGCTCGGCTACATTAATGCCGAGATCTGTCTGCAGTTCTTTGTAGATGTTTTGTAGCGATCGCGGTACGGGGCGCACGTTGCGTTCTACCGAAAATGAAAGTCCTACTGCGTGCCCGGGCGTGGGGTAGGGGTCTTGGCCGATGATGAGTACTTTGACGTCTTTCATGGGTCGTTCAAAGGCTCTAAAAATATTGGACGCGGGTGGGAGCGTCTGGCGTCCAGCGGCGTGTTCTGCGCGCAGAAAGTTTCCCATCGCACGGATGTTTTCTTCAACAGGGGCAAGCGCCTGCGCCCAGTCGTCAGCCATGATGTCAGTAAGAGGTTGTGCTGGCATGGAAAAAATTCTTCCCCTTCGTACTACAGTAAGTATGCACACGATCATACCTAGATGAGGTTGCCATGAGCGAAGACGTTACCCTGAATGAGCCAAAAAACCCGCTCACAGAAGTAGAACAAAAGATTATTTCTATTGAGAAACGACGCTGGAAGTATCAGGGCGCTAAGGAACAAGCGGTTCGCACTGAGTTGGGTATGAGCGCGGTTGCTTACTACCAGCATCTCAACCATCTCATTAATAATCCTCGCGTGATTGAACAAGAGCCTGCCCTCACCCGCCGCTTGCGTGAGCATCGGGATGCCGGCATGTAGAAGACGATAGAAGCGCTCAGACACTATCTGTGCGTGAGAAGAATATGGATTTAAACTCTAAGCCAACCGTGTAGCCTAGAAACATCCATTTTTGAATTGAGGAGAGAACGCGTGAATCAGTACCCGCACGATGAGTTTGACGACGTTGATGAAGACTCAAAACGACGCGGTGTTTA